>CAZXHZ010000001.1:0-27151 GCA_964639755.1 uncultured Luteolibacter sp.
TGGGATATTTGGGACACCCAATTTGGGAGCAAAACCCATCCAAGTCATAACGGACGATGAGTGATTGAGAATCACCATGTGGGCGGCTACAGTCATGCCGAGGCCGCCGACTTCACGGGGTAAAATAGATCGGATGATCGCAGATGTGGAATCCGACCGTTTCTATGAAGACGGCTGATCAAATTTAGAAAAAAGAGGCGTGGCCTTTTGATCAAAGACCACGCCCGATTTTAGCTCATGGAGAGCATTGCCAATTATTTGTTACAATTGGCGCACTCGTCGCATTTGCCTTTGCAGCAGGTGGCGCAATCCTTGTCCTTGCAGCATTCAGGGCAACTAGGGCCCGCAGCTTGGACAGATGCGACCGACGCCATGAAGGCGAAAGCGATAGCAGTGATGAATGATTTCATAATTTTTATTTTCTGTGTGAGAATTAAAAATTGGTTGTGCCCGAGAAATCGGGCCCTACGCAAATTCAGATCGTGATTCGCGGCGGCGGAACAGGAGGAGCGCAACGACGCTCATCGGCCCGCTCGTTGCAGAGATCCCAACGGAGAGCGGACTCAAAAAGAGGTTGGGGGCATTTTTTCTCAGCAATTAACGCCAGCGGATGGGCGAGTTGCCCCGCCGGGCAGGTAGTGCATGGGCACGAGGAGTGCGTGGAATTTTTTTCGCAATTGTCATGGGTCTGACAGCAACAGGGTGAATGGTAGTTAATTAGCGCCAAGGCGGGCTGAAATACGGCGAAGGAAAACACAACCACAGCGACGAGAAGCGTTTTCCCGATGCATGGCAGAGACGTCATGAATAGAACATAGCCCAATCGGCAAGGAGTGCAAGCCCGCCAGAACCCCGGCGTCTCTGCTTGGTTGCTGGTCCTGCATCGCTGCAGGACGCTCTTGATGTCGAGGGGGGAGGTTAACATGCCCCTCCGGCTAGTCATCGGGATTTCAGTGTTTGGATTGTCATAAAGATGACATGCCGAATTGGTTCTTGCCATGACGAAAAAAACACCCATTTTTTGCGTCAGATTTTCAATGTCAGAAAATGCTCAAACCATTGATTCAAGTGTTCGTAGCCGAATTTACGGCCACGGCAGGGGTTGGGTATTTACTCCGAGGCACTTCCGGGCACTAGGTGGCACGGCGGCGATTGATTCCTGCCTCCGTCGGCTTAAGGCCGCCGGCATCATCCGCCAACTCGCCCGCGGGCTTTACGACTATCCCGTTATTGATCCTGTGCTGGGCATCGTGACTCCTTCCGCTGATGCCATCGCCCGTGCGCTTGTGGCCCGTGACGCCATCCGCATCCAGCCCTCCGGCGCTTATGCTGCCAATGTCCTTGGACTCTCGGATCAAGTCCCGTCCCGTATTGTTTTCCTGACCGATGGGCCAGCTCGCAAGGTCGTGATCGGCAAACGGGAAATCATACTCCAACATACGACGCCCAGAAACATGGCTACGGCAGGGCGGATCAGCGGCACTCTCATTCAAGCGCTCCGTCATCTTGGGCAGGCTCAGGTGGACGATCATGTCCTTTCCATTCTACGTCGCAACCTTGCCAATTGTGATCGCGCCGCCATCGTCAAGGACCTCAAGCATGCACCGGCGTGGATTGCGAAAATCATCCGCCGACTTACTGAGCCATCAACATAGCCCATGGACACCTTTCTCCAGCTTCCCGTTGCCCGTCGTCTTCTTGCCTTCCAACAAGTCGATGAAGCGATGGGTTTGCAAGCGGTGAGCGTGGAGAAGGACTTCTGGGTGTGCTGGACGCTCCGCGAGCTTTTCCTCATGCCCGGTATTGGCCAACACCTCACATTCAAGGGTGGGACCTCGTTGTCCAAAGCTTGGAAACTCATCGAGCGCTTCTCTGAGGACATCGACATCATCGTGGACAAGGAAGTCCTCGGCTTCGGCGGCGAGGCAGCCCCCGATCGAGCTGCCAGCAATAAGCAGCGCAAGGCCCGCCTCGAATCTCTCATGGATGCCTGCCGTGAGTGGGTGCAAGGCAAGCTCCAGCCCGCGCTCGCTTCCCGTATTCAGAGCGCCCTCGGGGATACCGATTGGCAGCTTGAAGTCGATCCCGATATGCCCGATGGCCAGTGCTTACTCTTCCATTACCCATCGGTCTTCCCAGCCGGTGCCGTCGGTTATGTCCGCCCTGTCGTAAAAATAGAACTCGGTGCTCGCTCGGATGATTGGCCGCACGAGGAGAAACCCATCCTGCCCTATGTCATCGAGCATTTTCCAGCGCTCGATCCCACACCGGCCTTTCCTGTTCGCGTTCTTTCTGCCGAACGCACTTTCTGGGAAAAAGCCTGCCTGCTCCACGAAGAGACCTTTAGGCCTGCCGGTAAACCGAGGAAACTTCGCATGGCTCGGCACTACTATGACCTCTGGTGTCTGCTTCGTGCCGGTGTCGGTGAAAAAGCCCTTGCTCAGACTGCACTTTTCCAGCGCGTTGCCGAGCACCGCGAACTCTTCTTCCGCTTCTCATGGGTAGATTACAGCACCCACAAGCCCGGCACTTTTCGTCTGACTCCGCCCGCAGACCACGCCACCGCATGGAAAGCTGACTATACTGAAATGCTTGGTCCTATGTTCTTTGGAGAAACACCGGCATTCGAGGCAATGATCGCCGCAGCTACGGCCTTCGAAATCACATTCAACGCCAAAGCCCCCTTGATTTAGCTATCCTATCCGCATTCTTTCCAGCGCCACATTTACATCCGCCACCCGGAATCTCACGGCCTTGCCCAATTTGAAGTAGGGGATGAGACCGGCTACGCGCCAGTTGTAGAGTTGGCGGCGGCAGATTTTCAAATGACGGGCGAGTTCCTGTTCGGTGATTAGTTCGATTTCGGTGCGCGGCGAAGATGGGTGCGTATCCATGCCCATGGGTGTGGTGTCAATGTGGGTCGTTAAATTGTATTTTTAGTGCGGAGATGGGTAGGGGAATTTATTCCTGCGTATGCTTATATTTTCCATAAGTCATTGATCCTTAGTGACAAATGGTGACAAATTACCTTCCTGTAGTTACTAAAACATGCTCACATAAATATAGCCGGGCATGGAAAAACCGGGATAAAATAAGTAATTATATGTATGCAACACATTGATAATCAACGAGTTATACATTCTGTAAATCTGCTGGCTAACGCCTACGCTGGTTCGAATCCAGCTCTGCCCACCATCTTTAACATCATTGATAGATGTTATTTCCGCGGATGCATGTTTGATCCCAAGTCGGGCGCGGGGAGTCAGCAGGTGCAGCCTTCGTTTGACCGCACGGCTTGAAGCCGGATGACAGCTCCATTCGCAAATGGTGACTTGCTGAATTCAAAATTGCTGGCGAGTTGATTTTAGCGTTTTCGCGGGTGGGGTGATGGGCATTATCAGGGCATGCGATACATTGAGCGTTTGCGGCATCGGATCGGAGTGACGGGTTCCCGCTTGTGCGTGGGTTTGGATCCGCGGCCGGGTGAGGGCGGGGCGGCGGTGGCGCGTGAAATGTTGCTGCGGGTGATCGAGCAGACGGCGCCCTATGCGGCGGCGTTCAAACCGAACATGGCGTACTTCGAGGCAATGGGGCTTGAGGGCATCCGCCTGCTCGAAGAGTTGCTCAACGGGATGCCTTCGGAGGTGCCGGTGATTCTTGATGCCAAGCGCAGCGACATCGGCGAAACCCAAAAGTATTACGCGCAGGGATATTTCGATAAGTGGAATGTCGACGCGGTGACTTTGAATCCGTTTCTCGGTTACGACTCGATCGAGCCGTTTCTCGATTGGCAGGGCAAGGGGGTTTATCTGCTTGCGGTGACATCGAATGCCGGATCGGCGGATTTCCAGCGTCAACAACTGGCGGACGGGCGGTCGGTTTTTGAGTTGGTGACTGCGCTTGGTGCGCGTTCGCAGCATGAGGATCGAGCGACCGATGTCGGCTATGTTGTGGGCCTGACGAATGCCGCGGATGTGCTGGCGAAATTTCCCGATGCGCCGTTGTTGATTCCCGGCCTTGGAGCGCAGGGTGGCGATCTTGCCGCACTTGCGGCGGCGGGTCGCCATGCGCCGGATGTGATCAATGTTTCGCGCGGAATTCTCTACGCCGGCGATGAGTTGGATTACGCGGCACGGGCGCGTGAGTGGGCTGGAAAAATTGCCGCGGCTTATCCGGCATGAGTGGCGCGGCCGGGCGCTTCGCTCTCGAGATTGAACTCCGGGCTTGGACAGATCGCCTCGGGGGCTAGCTTTGGGACATGTCAGCCCTCGCGTTCGACCTCATTGTCATTGGCATTTATTTTGCGATCATCGTGGCGATCGGCGTGCATTTCAGCAGCCGCAACCGCGATGTGTCGGAATTTGCGCTCGGTGGGCGTTCGATTCCGTGGTGGGCGGTGTTGGCCTCGATTCTTGCATCGGAGATCAGCGCGGGGACATTCTTCGGCTCGCCGGGTGAGGGGTTTCGTTCGAGAAATTACACTTACGCGCAGTTGATGGTGGGTTACCTGCTCGCGCGCTTGATCGTGAGTGCGGTGTTCATTCCGGCGTATTACCGCCACAATGTGGTGAGCATTTACGAATTTTTGGAAATGCGATTCGGCCCGCGCACGCGGCGGATTGCCAGCGCGGTTTTTTTGCTCACCCGTTCCTTGGCCAGTGGGTCGCGCCTGTGGGTGCCGACCTTGTTGCTGTTGGTAATCTGGGATCGGATGAATCCCGGCAATCCCTTGGGAAATTGGGAGCAATTTTGGTTCACTGGTGCGGCGTTGGTAGTGATCAGCCTGCTCACCGCGGCCTACACCGCGATCGGCGGGATCAAGGCGGTGATCTGGACCGATGTTCTGCAGATTCTGGTGTTGGTTGGTGCGCTGGGATTCTCGGTATTTTTTCTGTTAGGTCACATTCCTGGTGGATGGGAGGGCGCGAAATCGCATCTTACGGCAGCGGGTGATCTTAGGCTGTGGCAGTGGGAGGGCGATGAGCCTGCAGACAGCACTTGGGGAAAAATCAAGAGCGTGCTCGAAACCGAGTTTACTGTTTGGGCGGCCTTGTTTGGTTCGCTGTTTGTGACATTGGCAACGCACGGCACTGATCAGGACATGGTGCAACGCATGCTGACCGCCAAGGACAAGAAACAGAGTGCGGTGGCGACCATTCTTTCGGGCATCGCCGACATTCCGGTGACCTATGCTGTGTTGACCATCGGGATTCTGCTATCGGTCTACTATGGCCATGTCGTGAATGACGCGAACCTGCCGATGGCCGGGGGCAAACCGGACAGCACGAGGGTGTTTCCGTATTTTGTGATCGATGTCATGCCCGGCGGTCTGAGGGGCTTGGTGATCGCTGGTGTTTTGGCGACCACCATGGGGTCTCTGGGCACGGCGATGAACTCGCTAGCGACGAGTTACTCGCGTGATTTCCATTTCCGCTGGTTCAAGACCCCGGAGGATGATGCGTCGCGGGTGCGGGTGATCAAGTGGTCGACCCTGTGGTTTACGCTGATTCTGATTGGTGTCGGGCTCGCAACCGCCCTCATCAAGGCGCACAACCCCGGGCTGAGCATCATCGGGATCATTCTTGGAAGTTTTGGTTACACCTACGGCTCGCTGTTGGGAATTTTCATGGTCGCCCTGTTCACGCGCAACCGCGGCAGCGAGCTAGGCAATCCGATCGCGATGCTGGCGGGATTTGTGGCCGTGGCGTTGCTGAGCAACTTGCCCAACGACCTGTGGAAGATGATCTCGGGCGGGGAATTGTACAGCAATCCCGAGTGGCTGCCGGTGATCGAGTTTCCGTGGCGCATCATGGTCGGCACACTGGTGACTGCGGCCGTGGCTTTGTGCTACAAAAGCGAACGCGTTCAATCGACCAAGCTGTCCTAACAGATGGGATTTGCGCATTGATGCCGATGTAAAATTTTTGCGTCGTGGGCCATGCCTCGTAATGTGCTTGTTTTTCAAGGGGATATGGAAATTCCGCGATCACGCGTCATGTTTTGCTTTGGAAAATTGAAGTAAATCGATCGTCAAGTTTCAAAAAAATCTTTTCGTGGAACCCTTGTGGAATCGTGTGCTTCGCGATGCGCCGTGAGTGGTGAAAAAATAATTTTTCCATCACGCGATTTCGTTGTTCAGAGTTCCTCACACGCATGACGCCACTGCTCGATGAAGTGGGTTTGATGCGCATCAATGAAACTTTTTAAATTTACGGCGAAGCAATGGAATCGGTTGAGGTGGCAGCAAGTGAGGTGAGCGAAAATCACAACTTGGAGGATGGCTTGGGAGGGTGGAATGCTGTGAGCTCGGCCTTGAGGAAAGCGGTGGGTGAGGATGCGTTTCAGCGTTGGTTTGGCGCAGCGGTATGGAGGGGGATGAACGATGGTGTCGCCATGCTGGCGGTGCCGGGCGAGATTCATCAGGTGTGGATCGAGACGAATTATCTGCCGGAACTGCAGGCGGCGGTTTTGGAAGCATTTCCCGACGCCCGGGAGATCGGAGTGGTTGTCAACGACGCCAAGGCCCAGGCGGCCGCGGGACCCGGAACTCTGGCGGCGGTTCGTGCCGGACGGACTCCGACCCTTGAGGGCGAGGCCCTCGACCGGCGAATCAAGAGCTCGGGCCTAAACCCGGCGAACACCTTTGGGAGCTTTGTTGTTGGCGGCAATAACCAGTTTGCGCACGCCGCTTGCGAGGCGGTGGCAAAGAAGGCGGGCATCGGCTACAACCCGCTTTTCATTTACGGTGGCCCGGGCCTCGGCAAGACCCACCTGATGCAGGCGATCGGCCAAGAAATTTTGCGCCGTCGGCCGGCCTCACGGGTCGTGTACCTGACCTGCGAGAAGTTTACCAACGAGTTCATCGACGCCGTCCGCCGCGGTGAGTTGGAGAAATTCCGCCGTCGCTATCGCAGCAGCGATGTTTTGCTGATTGACGATGTGCAATTCCTCGCGGGCAAAGAGCGTTCGCAAGAGGAATTTTTTCACACCTTCAACACCCTTCTCGATGGCCGCAACCAGGTGGTGCTCACCTGCGACCGGCCGGCCTGCGAAATCAAGAACCTTGAGCCGCGCCTCATCTCCCGCTTCGAGTGCGGACTCACCGTCGAGATGCAGCCGCCGCAGCTTGAGACGCGCCTCGCGATCCTGCACAAAAAATCGCAGGACTGGAAGGTACGGGTCGACGAATCGATCCTTTTGTTTCTCGCGGAAAAAATCCGCACCAACGTCCGGCGCCTCGAGGGTGCTTTGATGCGCGTGGTGACCTATGTTTCTCTGGCGGGCGACGCACTCACCGTCGAGAAAGTCGAGCACCTGCTTCGCGACCTGATCCGTGAGGAGGCCAGCCGCCAGGTGAACATCGACACAATTCAAAAGGCCGTGGCCGAACACTTCGATGTGCGGCTGGCCGACATGACCAGCCGCCGGCGCCCGGCGAGCATCGCTTTTCCGCGTCAGGTGGCGATGTATCTGAGCCGCTCGCTGACGAAGGGATCGCTTGTCGAGATCGGCGAGGCCTTCGGTGGCCGCGACCACGGCACGGTGATCCATGCCTGCAAAAAAGTGGTAGAAAAAGTCGATGCCGAGCCCGGCATGCGCGAGATGATCGAACGGCTGGAATCGCGGCTGAAGCGCTGATTTGACCGCCGGTCGAGGATTCTTCCGCCAAATGAACAGATAGGCTTGCCAAGGCCCGTTGAAAACGGAAACTCCCGTGGTCAACCACCCGGTTCTATTTCATGAAATTCCGTATTTCCAAGGAAGCGTTTCTCGAAGGTCTGCAAAAAGTTCAGCACGTCGTCAGCTCCCGCACGACGCTGCCAATCCTCTCCAATGTGCTGCTTGTCGCCCGCGACGGGCGTTTGCAGTTCAGCACGACCGACCTTGATGTTGGCATCACCGGATCGGTGGAGGCACAGATCGACAAGGAAGGCGCCACGACACTGCCGGCCAAGCGCTTGGTGAGCATCGTGCGCGAACTGCCGGCGAGCGAGGTTGAGGTCTCGGTGGATTCGAAAAACCACGCCTCGATCCGCAGCGGTCCGTCATTCTTCAAGATCATCGGCCTCGGAGAAAGTGAGTTCCCGCCGTTGCCGGATTTTTCCGCTGCCAAGGAATTCAAGATTCCGCAAAATGTCCTGCGCGATGGTTTGAAAAAAACCTCCTATGCGATCTCGACTGACGAAACCCGCTATGTTCTCAACGGAATTTTCACCTCGTTTCGCGATGGCAAGATGACGCTGGTGGCAACCGATGGCCGCCGCCTTGCGATGGTTGATTCCGACCTCGAGTTTCCCGCTTCGCACGAAACGGATGTGATCATCCCATCGAAAGCCGTCCAAGAGCTGCAGCGCCTGCTCGGCGACAGTGGCGACCTGATCTTGAAGCTCAACGACAACCAGATCTCGTTTGCGATCGGCGATACCTTGCTTTGCAGCAAGCTCATCGACGGCAACTACCCGAACTACCGCCAAGTGATCCCCGGCGACAGCAACGAGCGCGTGGTGATCTCGCGTGAGGCACTGCTCGAAACCGTGCGCCGTGTTTCGCTGCTCTCTTCGGACAAGGCAAATTCGGTGAAGCTCGTATTTAGCGAAAACCGCATCGAAGTGACCGCTAATTCGCCGGATGTCGGTGAAGCCCAGGAGTCGATGGATGTGATCTATCAAGGCCCGCCGATGCAGATCGCGTTTAATCCCGAGTTCCTTCAAGCCCCACTGCGTGCGCTCGATAGCGAACATGTTTACCTCGACCTCATTGATGAAATGAGCCCCGGCGTTCTGCGTATCGAAGGAACCTTCCTTTATGTGCTGATGCCGATGAGGGTTACCAACTGATGTTGCCCGACATTGATGCCGGAGCGAAAAAGAACCTTGCCTTGCCTCTCAGGATTGCCTAGCGTCCCTGCGTATTACCTTCATTCTGCATAACGCAGTCCATGGGCTATTTCATGATTTTCTCGAAACGATACCTTATGTTGTCAATTCAAGGCTGCCAAAGCCGACTTCTACCCGCTGTCCTCATTTCATGATCGCGCGGCCGTTTTATCGTTTCACGACCCTCTTCGTCCGTATTTGCAGCGGCTCAGTCCGCTCGCAGGCATGGGCGTCGCATCCACCCATCGGAGGACAAAGCCATCGCTAAGCCACAAAGAGACCAAAACCGGGGTCGTTTCCGCGACATGACGCGGATCAACGACCGAATTCGCGCCCCCAAAGTCCGCGTCGTCATGGCTGACGGACAACAGCTTGGAGTCATGGGCTCCCGCGAGGCGCTTGCCAAGGCCCAGTCGCTCGGGCTCGACCTTGTCGAGATCGCCGGGCAGGTGGATCCGCCGGTGTGCAAGATCATCGACTACGGCAAGTTCAAGTACGAGCAAGCCAAACTCAAAAAGCAGAAGTCGAAGAGCGCGACGCGCATGAAGGAAGTGAAGTTCCGCGTCGGTACCGGTCAGCACGATTATAACATCAAGCTCGGACGTGCTGAGGGGTTCCTCGACACCAACCATAAGTGCCGCTTCGTGCTGCAGTTCAAAGGCCGCGAAAACGCGCACAAGGAACTCGGTTTTGTGGTGCTCAACCGCATCATCGAGGATCTCAAGACCATGGCGCAGGTGGATCAACCACCTCGCCTGAATGGCCGGGCCGTTGCCATGATCCTTTCACCGCTGCCCACTCACCAACGCAAGCGCAAGTTCCACCTCTTCCACGGTGAATTGATGGAGGAAGACGATCACGATGAGGATGATGCAGCGGACGAGGACTTCGACGACGAAGTGCCGGATGAATCACCCGAAGGCGAAAGTGCCGGAGAAGAAAAACTCGAGGAGTCTGGCAAAGCCGGGGCCTGAGGCTGTTTCCCGAGCTTGCCGCCGATGCTTTATCTTTTCGACATCGATGGCACGCTTGTCGATACCGGCGGCGCAGGCATGGCGGCATTGAAGCAGGCCACGCGCGAGGTTTTTGGTGATGATGGCCCCGAGCTCGATCTCGCCGGTGCGACTGATCTTGGCATCGTTGATGGCATTCATCGTCATTATGGCGTGGAGTTCACCGATGAGGGTTTTGCAAACTATCTTTCCGTTTACCATGAGCGTCTTGTTGCGAATCTCGCACGAGGTGAATTTGGCGGGCGCGTGATCGACGGAGTTTTTCCATTGCTGGATCATCTGAGCGCAAGTGAAAGCTCCACTCTCGGCTTGCTCACCGGCAACACGGCACAAGGTGCAGGCATCAAGGTGCGGCATTTCGGCTTGGCCGATTATTTCGCTTTCGGCGCATATGGCTGTGATCACGCCGACCGCAACCGGCTCGGCCCGATCGCTTTGCAACGAGCGGAGGCTCACGCCGGCAAAGCCTTCAGCGCAAAGGAAACATGGATCATCGGCGACACACCCAAAGACATCGCCTGTGCCAAAGCCATCGGCGCTCGCTGCCTTGCGGTGGCCACTGGCAGCTTCAGCATCGAGCAACTCCAAAGCCACGGCGCTGACCTCGTCGTCGCATCGCTTGATGAAGCGATCGGGCTTTTGGGATAGGGAAGCCGGGAAAAAATCTCGGAGAGGCTAATGCCCGCGGCAGTTGACATGCCTGTCGCGCATGGCTCACTATTTGGGAGTAGCGTTTGTGGATTTCCATCAGCAGGCCACCGAACTTCGCTGCAAAGCAACCAAGAACAACAAAGTACAAATCATCAAAAGCATGAAAGCAGCCTTTCCCGGAATCAAACGCATTGCATACGAAGGACCGACTTCGAGAAACCCACTGGCTTTCAAGCATTACAATCCGAATGAAATCGTCGAAGGCCGCACGATGCGAGAGCATTTGCGTTTTGCCGTCGTGTATTGGCATACCTTCCGCGGCAATGGCAGCGATCCTTTTGGTGCTGCCACCATGCATCGTCCTTGGGATGATGGGACCGAGAGCCTCAAGAATGCGAAGAAGCGCGTGCGTGTGGCATTTGAGTTTATCGAAAAACTTGGTGCGCCTTATTACTGCTGGCATGACCGCGACATTTCGCCCGAGGGGCGCAATCTTGCCGAATCAAACCGCAACCTCGATGCCATCGCCAAGGTGCTCAAGGAAGAGCAGCAGCGCACCGGCATCAAGCTGCTGTGGGGAACCGCCAACCTGTTTTCCCATCCGCGCTATGCCCATGGTGCTGCAACCTCCTGCAATGCGGAAGTGTTTGCCCACGCCTGCGCCCAGGTGAAGAAGGCGATGGAGGTGACTCACAAACTTGGTGGCGAGGGTTACACCTTTTGGGGCGGGCGCGAAGGCTATCAGACGCTTCTCAATACCGACATGAAGCGCGAGCAGGAGCATCTCGCGGCTTTTCTGCGCATGGCCGTAGAGTACAAAAAGAAGATTGGCTTCAAGGGGCAATTTTACATCGAGCCAAAGCCCAAGGAACCGACCAAGCATCAGTATGATTCCGACTCGGCCGCCTGTCTCAACTTCCTGCGGGAGCATGGACTGTTGCCGCACTTCAAGCTCAACATCGAGACCAACCATGCCACGCTTGCCGGTCACACCATGCAGCATGAGCTTGAAGTTGCCGGAGCTGCGGGCGCGCTGGGATCAATCGATGCCAACACCGGCGACGAGCTTCTCGGTTGGGACACCGACCAGTTTCCGACCAACATTTATCTCACGACCTACACCATGCTCAGCGTGCTCAAATACGGCGGCTTCAAAACCGGCGGAGTCAACTTCGACGCCAAGGTGCGCCGCGAAAGTTTCGAGCCGAACGATCTTTTTTACGCGCACATTGGTGGAATGGATGCATTTGCCCGCGGCCTCAAGATTGCTGCCGCCATCCGCAAGGACGGCAGGCTCGATGCGTTTGTGAAGGATCGCTACGCTTCGTGGGACAAAGGCATCGGAGCCAAGATCGAAGCAGGCAAAGCGAGCTTCAAGTTGCTCGAGCAACACGCACTCAAGAAAGGCAACCCGCCGGCAAATGCCAGCGGGCGTCAGGAGTTCCTCGAGAATTTGATCAACGAGTTCATCTGATCGGACGAATCGTGCGTTAGGCTTTAAACCGAGCCATCGAATCTCAAATGAAAAAGCCTTTCCGGAATGACCGGAAAGGCTTTTTTGTCCATCGGTGCATGCCGGGCATGCGCCGCGATGGGAATCAGAGAGCCATGTCCTTAAGTTTCTTGAGCGGACGGATGCGGACCACGGTGGTGGCTGGCTTGGCCTTGAACATCACTTCTTCCTTGGTGAAGGGGTTGATGCCCTTGCGTGCTTTGACAGCAGGCTTGCGAACGGTGGTGACCTTGAGAAGGCCTGGGAGAACGAATTCTCCGACTGCATTCTTCTTGATGTGACCTTCGATCACGCCGGTGAGCGCTTCGAGAACCGAAGCCACTTGCTTGCGGCTGAGCTCGGTGCTGGTTGCGATGCTGTCGACGATTTGGGTCTTCGAGTACTTTTCTTTAACGGTAGTAGCTTTGGTTGCCATGCGTATGGATTGATTGAAATGGGTCGGGATGTCAAGCATCCGAATGATTTTTTAGGCTTAAAAAATAGGGGTTTGTTAGAGGCGTGCCGATTGGAGATTTTTTAAAAAAGAGTCATGTCCCTCGACCGAAGAAAGTTGGCATTCGTTTGGTCGTCGATAGGGTGGGGTCATGCGAATCGACATCGTTACGCTTTTTCCCGAAGTGGCCGTGGCGCCCTTGAGTGATTCGATTATCCAGCGGGCGCGGGCGGCGGGTCTGGTGAAGGTGGTGGGGCACCAGCTGAGAGATTGGTCGGAGGACAAACACAAGCGTGTGGATGAGGCGCCATGTGGTGGCGGGCAGGGGATGGTGCTGCGGCCGGAGCCTTTGTTTGCCGCGGTGGAGGCCTTGAGGAGGCCCGAGACGCGAGTCATTTTGATGACCCCGCAGGGACGGCCCTTCAAGCAGGCTCTGGCAAGGGAGTTGGTGGCTGAGGAGCATCTTTTGATCTTGTGTGGACATTATGAGGGGGTCGACCACCGGGTGATCGAGGCGCTGGTGGACGACGAAATTTCGATCGGAGACTATGTTCTCACCAACGGGGCGCTTGCGGCGGCGGTGCTGTGTGATGCGGTGATCCGGCTTTTGCCGGGGGCTTTGGGGGACGCGCGGTCGGCTTTGGAAGAATCATTTTCGCAGCCGGATCGGCTTGAGGCGCCGTGCTACACCAAGCCCCTGGACTTTCGTGGCATGAAGGTGCCGGAGGTTCTGGTTTCCGGGCATCATGAGAGGATTCGCCAGTGGAAGGAAGAGCAGGCAGAACTGCGAACTCGGCAAAACCGCCCCGACCTTTACCCGGGTGATGACTGAGCGATTGCGTGGGAAAGCGTGAAAAGTCGTGCCTTTGGCCGAGTAATGTGCATGAAATAACCCGTGAGCATGAGCAACGGATTAGGAAAAAACGGCCGGGGCGAAGATGCGCCGCATGTTGAGCCGGCGACCATCGAGGACCTGCCGGCGCTGACCGAGCTGGTGATGGAGTTGTTTTCCAGGTCCGGTGACTTCAGCCCGGATCGCACTTTGCAGGAGCGGGGGCTGCGGTTGATTTTAGAACAGCCCAACCGCGGGCGAATCTTTGTGGTGCGCAACAAGGATCGTATCTTTGGCATGGTGAATCTTCTTTTCACCATATCCACCGCACGCGGTGGATTTGTGATTTTGCTGGAGGATGTGGTGATCCATCCCGACCACCGCGGTCAAGGGTATGGCGCGATGCTGGTCGATTATGTCGTCGATTTTGCCAAAAAGAAAAACTTCAAGCGCATCACGCTGCTGACCGACCGGATCAGCGCCGAGTCTCAGGAATTCTTCAAAAAGCAGGGATTTGAGTATTCCAACATGATTCCGATGCGGCGGATCATTGACTGAAAACCCTTTGTTTTGGCAGTTTCCGGCGTGATGGGTTCCTTCTTGCCGATCGGGATCCCGCCATTTACAATCCCTCCCCCCGGTAATGAGTACCAAACCAAGATATCTATATGACACCACTCTGCGTGACGGCACGCAGGGGGAAGGGTTCCAATTGTCAGTTTTCGACAAGTTGCGGATTGCCGAGCGGCTTGATGGGTTTGGCATTGATTTCATTGAGGGTGGTTGGCCGGGATCCAACCCCAAGGATGTGGAATTTTTCCGCGAGGCCAAATCGCTCAAGCTCAGGCACGCAAAGCTGGCGGCATTCGGATCGACGAGGCGTGCCAACACGCCAGTGGAGGATGATCCGCAGGTGGCTTTGTTGCTTGAGGCGGAGACTCCGGTGGTGACGATATTTGGAAAGAGCTGGGAGCTGCATGTCACCGAGGTGCTGCGCACGACGGTCGAGGAAAACCGCGCGATGATCCGCGATACGGTGGCTTATTTGGTCAAGCATGGCCGTGAGGTTGTGTATGACGCGGAGCATTTTTTTGATGGATACAAGGACTCGCCCGAACATGCCTTGGCGACTTTGGAGGCTGCGGCCGAGGGGGGCGCCGCGTGTTTGGTACTATGTGATACCAACGGTGGCACGCTGCCGAACGAGATCATGCAAATCTGCGCAGCGGTGCGCGAGCGCCTGCCAAGCGTGCCGTTTGGCATCCATACCCACAATGACTGCGAGCTCGCGGTGGCCAATGCCGTAGCGGCCGTCAAGGCCGGGGCGACCCAAGTGCAGGGAACGATCAACGGCTACGGTGAGCGCACGGGAAACTGCAATCTTACTTCGGTGATCCCGATCCTGCAGCTCAAGCTGGGAATTCCCGTCGTGTCACGACTTGAGAAACTACGGGATTTGTCGTATTTTGTCGATGATGTGTCGAACAACCCACATTTCGCCCGTGCGGCCTTTGTCGGGCGAACGGCGTTCGCGCACAAGGGCGGCATGCATGTGAATGCCGTGCAGAAGCTGGCGCGCAGCTATGAGCACATCGAGCCAGCCAGCGTTGGCAACGAGCAGAACATTCTTGTTTCGGAACTGAGCGGCCAGTCGAACATCCTCATCAAGGCCGGCGAGTTGGGTCTTCCGTTGGAAAAAGGATCTCCCCAAGCATCCGCGGTGCTCAAACGAGTAAAAGAACTCGAGAATGAGGGGTATTCCTTTGAGGCTGCGGGCGGATCCCTCGAATTGCTGATCCGTCGAGAGCTTGGCAATCATTCCAGACCGTTCGACCTGACCGAATATCACACCAGTTTCCGCCAGTATCGCGACGGGCATCCGCCGGTGTGCGAGGCGACGGTGAAGCTGATGGTTGATGGTACGCCCGAGCTCACGGTTGCCGAGGGCAGAGGGGTGGTCAACGCGCTCGATTTGGCATTGCGCAAAGCATTGCTGCCATTCTTCCCGGAGATTGGTGAGGTCTCACTGGTGGACTACAAGGTTCGGATCATCGACAGCCATGATGCGACCGCGGCCAAGACCCGCGTTTTGATCGTATCAACCGATGGCGAGAACAATTGGGGCACGGTTGGTGTTTCGGAAAACATCATTGAGGCTAGCTGGCTCGCGCTTGTCGATGGCATCGATCTTTTCCTGCAACGCCGAAGGCTTGATTGAAACCAGTTAATTTAACCAAGGTCATGGAATTGCTCAATAGCGCGCTGCAAACTCCCTTTATCTGGGGGCTTTTGCTCGGTCTTTTGATCGCGGGATTCATTTGGAAATCCGGCTTCAGTGCGCGTCGCAATCTCGCTCGCGAGATTAAGCGTCTCGAGGGCGAACTCAAGGACATGCAGAAACACCTCAACACCCAGCTCAAGATCAACGCGAGCGGCAATGAGACACTGCAGACGGAACTCGATTTGCTGCGCCTGCAGAATGAAAACCTGCGCGTGAACAATGCCGCGATGTCACAGAAGCCCGGGCGTGCCGAAATGCGCCTGCTGCAAGTACATGAGATTGCGATTCGCACGATGCGCGAACAGGCTCCGGGATTTGCAGCAGCTTGGGAAAACGCGTTGCGCCAAGGAGAGGCGGAACTCGAAGCGGCAGACAGCGGCCTCAAGAAATTGATGCGACGGGTGATTCCCGGTTTGGCGGGACCGCAGTCGCAGCCGATCAAGCTCAATGTGAGCGACGAAAGCAAAAGCGACTGATATTTTAAAGTGGTCTCCTTACGGCTTGCGCGTGTGGGTGGATCGTCCAAGCTAATCATCATGTCCGGCGTTGAGGAGCAAAAGCGAGTCATGAGTTTTTCTCTGGTCGCGGCGCTGATTCTGCTTGGGGTGAAGGTGTCTGGGGCGGTGATGACCGGCTCTTCGGCAATCTATTCCGACGCGGCCGAGTCGGTGGTGCATTTTTTGGCGGTCGCCTTCGCATGTTGGGCGTTGCGTTTATCGATCAAACCAGCCGACGAGACCCATCATTTCGGTCACGACAAGGTTTCGTTTCTGTCGGCGGGGTTTGAAGGGGCGATGATTTCGGCGGCAGCGATGCTGATTTTTTACGAAGCGGCCCGGCAGTTTTTGTTTGGTGTTGAAATCCGCAACTTGGGCTTCGGTCTGGTGGTGACTTCACTTGCGGCGGGGGTCAACCTGATCCTTGGTCTCGCACTGGTTGCGGTGGGGAAAAAAAGCGGATCCCCCCTCGTGCGTGCGAACGGCATGCATGTGCTCACGGATGTGTGGTCGAGTGTCGCCGTATTGCTCGGTCTTTGCCTGTATCATGTCACCGGTTGGGTGTGGTGGGATCCGGTGGTGGCGATTCTGATTTCTTGCAATATCCTTCGCGTTGGCATCCGGCTCATGCGAGAAAGTTTGGGTGGATTGCTCGACGAGGCGGATCCGCTGATCGAGAGCAAGGTGCGCGAGTTGCTTGACCGCGAGGTGGAATTACTAGGTTTGTCGTACCACAACTTCCGTCACCGTCATTCAGGGCGCACCCATTGGGTGGAGTTTCATCTTGTGTTTGATGATCAGCTAAGTGTCGGCGAGGCGCACGAGCAGGCGACGCGGCTCGAAGCGATGGTGGCGGATCTTTTGAGTCCCGATGGCAGGGTCATTTCCCACCTCGAACCCCGTTCTTGCGAGCATTCGCAGGAGCGCTGGGAAGGTTGATTGTAATCAACACTCTTGGCTGAAAATCAGCCGCCAATCTCGGTGCGGCCGGAAAGCTGGGCGCCTTCCTCCATCGAGAAGACTTTGGACTTGATGTCGCCGTTGATCTTTGACTTGTCCTTGAGTTCGCAGCGCTGGGAGGTGATTTTACCTTCGATCTTGCCGTAGACCTTCACCTCGCCGGCGGAGATGTCGCCTTTGATGAAGGCATTTTCGCCGATGGTCACCCGGCCCTTGTCCGAGCTGATTTCGCCTTCGATTTTGCCGTCGACGATCATGTCATTGGCGAATCGGACGGAGCCTGTGATTTCGATTCCGCTGGAGAGGACATTGGTTGGAGTAGCCATCGGTGAAATTCCAACAAAGTGGGCTGGCCGATGCAATCGTAAAGACGAATTGCAGTGAAAATTGGGCGATCTGCGGTAGGTGTTTGCCGCAAAGCCGCAGGGGGAGTAAATAAGGCCTGATAGAAAGCACGAAATGGCCGCATCTCAAAGGCCGATTGCGCGGGCTTGCGTTGGGTGCGGTGGGCGGGCAGATTCGTGGGCATGAGCGAGACGATGATTGAAACGGTCGATCTGCATCGCGGCTACCGGATCGGCAACAAGGTGATCGAGGTGCTGCACGGCGTTGATCTGCACATTCATCGTGGTGAGCGGGTTTTTTTGTGCGGGCCGAGTGGTGCGGGCAAGACCACTTTGCTCTATACGCTTGCAGGGTTGGAGCGACCTGAACGCGGAGTTGTGCGAATTGATGGAGTTGATCTGTATGGGCTGGGGAGGCAGGAGCAGGCTCGTTTCCGCAATCGTGAGATCGGCTATGTCTTTCAAAATTTCCATCTCCTGCCCGAGTTGACCGCGTTGGAAAATGTGGCTGTGCCGGGTGCGATTTCGGGGGTGGACTCCACCGCAGCAGCGATCAAGGCTCTGGACCGGGTAGGGCTTGGTCATCGCGGGGATCACCTTCCGGCGGAGTTGTCGGGTGGCGAGCAGCAACGGGTTGCCATTGCGCGCGCGATTGTGAATGAACCAAAGGTCCTTTTTGCCGATGAGCCGACAGGCAACCTTGATTCGGCAAACAGCTCACAAATCATGGCGATGCTGCTAGAGCTGGCGGCCGAACATTCGATGACGCTGGTAGTGGTGACCCACGATGCCGCATTGGCTGAGTTGGGTGATCGCACATTGGTGATACGCGATGGTTCGATACATTAAAGAGGACACGAAGATGTGTTTGTTCACTCGGCGCGGGACAGTCGCTTGATGCCGCTTTGGAGGAGTCGTGAATCGATATTGGATGACATCTTCTCGTCGAGATTAATGGTAAGGTTTTCTTCGTTGAATTCGATGGAATGGATGGGGGGTGGCGCGTCATCGAAGGCGGCAATCAGGCTTTGAATGTCCTTGATCGGTTTGCCGTTCACCTTGTTGACGATAAGGTTGCGCAGTGATTCGTAGCCGACGGTGGCAGGGGTGGGGATCACGCCGGTGAGCAGGACCACGCGTTGCATCGAATCTTCGTATTTTTCCGGATTTTGAAATGCATCCAGCAAGTTCAGCGGAGCGCGGGTTTTCCAGTCTTCGCCGAAGCCTTCGAGCAATGGCAGTGAGAGTTCCTGGAAGACGAGGCCGCCTTTGACGAGGAAGTTTGGGGGCTTGCCGAACAGGTGATGGGGCACCAGGCGCGTTTCTTCAGATTCGCGGTTGAGGACTGCCTTGATTTCCATCGGCTTTCCATCTCGCAGGATTGAAAGGGCAATCGTGTCACCGACGGAGCGTGAGCCGCGGATCAAGTGCCCCCAGAGCAGCTTGCCGTAAGTAGGATGTTCATAGTAGCCGCGTCGGTCGATCGGGCAATTGTCGACCGCTAGCAGCACATCGCCTTTCTTAACGCCGGCGAGGTCGGCCGCCATTTTTTTGCGTACCGATTGGATGTAGATGCCGCCAGTGTCATCGCCAAGTTTGAGCCATTGGCGGAATGAAGGATCTTCGGTCTGAGCAATGATGACTCCGAGGCTTGGGAACCCGGTGTAGTTGCCGTCGGAAGCCTCGCGGACAAAGCGAGAAAGAATGTCGGTGGAGGCGACATCGCAAAGTTGGTCTTTGGCGTTGTAGCTGAAGAGCACCCCGGCGAGTTTTCCCTCGCGAAGTACCGGAAGCGAATAGCTGCCAGCGGCATCCTGCATCGAAGCTTTGACGCGATAGGTGAGGAAGTTGTTGCCTTGCAGAAAATTTGCGATCAGGTCGACGCTTTGCAAGACACCTGTTGTTTCAAGCGCCACACCATTTTCCTCGATCTGCACCATGGAGAGCGCAGATCCGATCGGTGGAGGCGTGGCGATATCGAATGGCGTTAGAGTGGCGAAGAAGGCAGAGCCTTCAGTTTCACTCACGGGCCCGAGGAGAGCGAGGTTTGCTTCATAGTCGGCGGCGATTACTTTGGCAGGTGAGAACTTCGTGCCGTCGCAAGATTCGAATTCCAAATAAGTTGCATCGGTCACCAGCTCGGCGGTGGTGAGCACTTGTTGCGGGCCGACCAAGGCGGCGAGTGCACGGCGTTTGCGCGGTGGGGATTTTTCCCACGGTTGCCAGATATTCCAGGACTGCTGCGTCGAGTTGATGCGCACCAGCGATGATTTCACATCGGTTTTTGGCGCAGGAGATGCCGTATTTGTTGGAGCCGCTTGTGTTTGATCCGGCTTGTTGTTTGGTTCGGCTTGCGAGGTATTGCGTGGCTTGCATGCCGCGACGGCGAGCAGGATGAAAGAAACGGAAATCAGGCGCATGGAGGTATGGTGCGGTGGGTTACTTGAGGCCAAGCACATCTTGCATGTCGTAGAGTCCCGGTGCTTGGGATTCGAGCCATTTGGCGGCACGCACGGCGCCTGCGGCGAAGGTGAGGCGCGATGAGGCCTTGTGGGTGAGTTCGATGCGCTCACCATCAGCGGCAAACATCACCGTGTGGTCGCCGACCACATCGCCGCCGCGCAATGTGTGCATGCCGATTTGGCGTGACTGGCGCGGGCCGATGTTGCCAAGGCGGCCGTGGGTGACATCGTCCTTGTATGAGGTGCCGGTTTCCTCATTGAGGATTTCGAGCAGCGTGCGTGCGGTCCCGGATGGCGAGTCGATTTTGTGGCGGTGGTGCATCTCGGTCACTTCGATATCGAAGCGATCCTGCGTGAGGATGCGTGCGGCATGGCGAGTGAGCCAGAAGAGCGTGTTGACGCCGACCGAGTAGTTTGATGCGAACACGATCGGAAGTTTTTCCGCTGCCTTGCGGATCAGGTCGCGTTCGGCATCGGTGTGGCCTGTAGTGCCGATGACAAGACGAGTGCCGTGTCTCAAGGCTGCATCGATGACATTCGCGGTGAAAGAATGCACGGTAAAGTCGATGATGCAGTCGGCCATTTGAACGGCGGCATCGAGGTCTTGGCCGACATCGTGGGTGGCGGTGACAGTTGAATCGGGATCGGCTGCTACTGCCTGCATGAGGGCTTGGCCCATGCGGCCGGATTGTCCTGTGATGAGTAGGTTTGGCATGATTGTCTGTAGGTGAGTTGTGTGGTTTGGAATCAATCCTCCCAAATCATATTTTTGAGGCGAATTTGTTCGGCGCGTTGTTTGGCTTCATCGGCTCGTGGGCCTTTGAAAGAAGCAATTTTGCGGGCGCAAGCAATGGCCGCCGGCCAGCGTTGGGATTTTTCCAGAAACGCGAGCGCGCGAAATCCACAGAGTTCGAAGTAATTCCACTCCGCTGGCAAATCGGTGGTTTCTAGTACAGAACAGTAGGCGAGCAGAGCTTGTTCTTCATTGAGGCCAGGTGAGCCGGACTTGTCCGGAAGTTGTTCGAGTGTTCTGCCTCGCAGATACTGAAGATGGTTAAAGCTGGCGGAATTCTTGGGAGAATTGCTGAGCAGCCTGTTGTAAATTTCGAGCGCCTTTGCCAGTTCCTCCGGGCGGGTGAGGCCAAGGGATTGAAGGGCGTCGCCGAGAAGAAGACCGCATGGGTATTCGATCGGATCGTTTTTAGCGATAGAATCAAACCACGGTTGAAGCAATTTGATCGCGTCTTGAGCTTGGTTCATGTCGATCATCAATCGTGCCATTTCAAGTTTGGCGACCGATGAGAGTGGTGAGTTGGAATCCGCTGCTTTTTGGAATAGAATGATGGCTTCCTGGCGCGACTGGGGAGTTTGCACGAGTGCGGCGGAGCGTGCAGCCAGAAGCCATGCAGCCTGGGCGCGTGAGGGATTGGCGCTTGTGGCAGCGAGTTTTTCGAGAGTGAGGCGCGCGTCATTGTAACTGCGCGATTCGAAGTAGGCGCGGCCAAGCAGCATGGCTGCATCCTCCGCCATGGGGTCGCCGGGAAATTCACCAAGCAATGCGGTGGCGTTGGCTATCGTTTCGGGGAGATCGCGCGCGGAGGAAGATATGCGAAGCTTCAGCCACGCGATTTGTGAGGGCGAGGCCGCTTGGGGTGTGTTCGTTGGGGAGGAAAGAAATTCGAGTTGGGTGCGTGCGAGGCTTGTATCAGGTATTGGTTGATCGAGTGCCGAGTGTGCTGCAGCGAGCCGCGCTTCGTTGGCGCGAGGGTGGTCCGGGTGTTGATTGAGGAAGCTCTCGATGGCTTGTGTTTTTTCCGGCGAAGCCTTGGCGGCCATGGCTCGCTCGAGCGCGATATCGTCGGCAAGCGCCGCGTCATTGATGTTGGTAATCGTGGTGAGTGATGGTGAAGCTTGCTTGTCATTCAATGCCAGCGCAACAAGCGAGTTGAATCGGGCGTTGTTTGAGCGTGTGGAGGTGAGTTCTTTGGCGGCTTCTTCGAAAAGTTTTGCGGCCGGGGTCATCTCTCCGTTTTTGTAGGCTTCCTGAGCTTGAAGGAATGCCGCTTCACCTCTTTGAGAGGGAAGTTTTGAATTTTCCCTGACAAGCGTTAGAAGGTAAAAGGCCTGCTCGGCAGAGCCGGAAAGCAATTTTCGTTTTCCGAACATCAAGAGCGCGCGGTTGACAAGCGGATGGCTGGGAAATTGCGCACGAAGACGATTCAAGAGTTGCTGTGATTCAACGAGTGCCGCCTCGGATTCGTTGCGGTCGAGTGCAAGCGCGCGGGTGAAAAGCGCATAGGCGATGATTTCATCGTGAACTTTTGCCGAAGGCCATGCGTTTGAGCAGCCACCTGTATCAGTGAGCACAAGGCCGGTTGGTGAGAATTCGCAAGCGGTGATCCATTGGCCAAGTTGTTCGAGAAGCGGATCGCCAGCAGTGGGTTTTTGCGGCAGCATTTTTTCGATGCGCAGGAAAAATGCCTCGAGTTCCGGTGAATCTGGGTGTTCTGCGAGGAATGAAACAAGAAATGCAAATGCCGCAGGGGAGTCTTCAGAGTTCATCAAAGCGTCGATGAGCCCTACAGCGGCCGAATGAAACTGCCTGAGGTTGAGGTTTCTGGATTGATCGAGCAGCGATTTGAAAACTCCAGCCGCGACTGTGGGACGGTTCTCGGCCAGCATGAGATGGGCGTTGAGCAAATCGCCGCGGGTTTGCAAATCGGAAGGAAATTTGTCGATCGAAGAAAACAGTTTGCGCGCCTCGGTGTGTTGTTGCGCATCGATGAGGATTTCCACTTCGTGCAGAAGAATCTCCGGAAATTTGGCTGGATCCGCTGACTTCCTGAACTCTGACAATGTTCTGAGCGCGGAGTCGGTTTGTTTGAGTGAGAGTTGGAGATTGGCAAGGCTGACCGCCGTTTCATAACGATGGGGGGCTTCGGTAATTTTCAGGAGTGGAGCGAGCAATGCAATTGCTTCGGAGATCCGGCCGGAGCTGGCCAAGGCCTGGGCTTTCCAAAAGGGTTGTTCCGGATGATTGCGAACGAATGATTGCTCAAGCAGGTCAAGGGCTTCGGCGGATTTGCCAGCACGAACCCATGATTCGGCCAAGCCGATGGCGGCGCGGGCATTTTGGCCCGGCGCAAGGTTTGTGCTTTGAAGGATTTGTCCGTAGTGAAATGCCGCGACCTCCCAAAGGCCGGAGGCGAGGGATTCGTCCGCCCTGCGTAGGTCGGCATCCGCCTCTTGTCCGCGTACAAGAGGGCAGAGCAGGCACAGCAGCAATGGGAGGATCGACCTAAGGTGCATTTCGGCGTGGCAATCCTTGCATCACTTCGCGATTGTGGCCAGTCCTGATGAGCAAAAAGAGCCATTTCCGCGTGAATGGCGGAGATGGGCTTGTGGTCTCAGTTTTTGAGAATGTCGCGCAATTCGGCAACGGAAATGTTGAGCGAATTGGCTGCTTCCTTGAGATCGCCATCCGATCGATCGACAATGCGGCCCGCGATTTCGCGCTTGGCCCAGACGAGCAGTTCCTCGTCAGTCGGGGCCAGATTGATCAGCTGATCGACAGCCCCGTTGAGCATGGCGGGTGATTTTCCGGGAATCGAGGCGAGCGGAATATCGGTGGGCAGGAGGATATTTGAGGTGGCTAGTGCGCAAGCGCGGGCGATTGTGTTCTCGAGTTCGCGGACATTTCCCGGCCAAGTGTGCGACTGCAGGAGATTGACAGCCTCGGCAGTGAGTCGCATGCGCGCCATGCCGTTCTTTCGCGTGATGCGTTGGAGAAAGAACTCGGCAAGCAGCGGTATGTCTTCAATGCGCTCCCTCAGCGCGGGTATTCGGATTTCCACAACGTTGAGGCGATAGTAGAGATCTTCACGGAAACGGCCAGCGGCGACCTCTTCGGCAAGGTTTTTGTGAGTGGCGGCAATGATCCGAACATCAGTGGTTAGGTTCTCGTTGGAGCCGATGCGGGAGAATGATCCGTCTTGAAGAACTCGCAGAAGCTTGACCTGAATGCTGAGCGGCATATCGCCAATTTCGTCGAGGAATAGCGTGCCGCCGTCAGCTTGCTCGAAGCGGCCAGCGCGGCGTGCGATTGCGCCAGTGAACGAGCCTTTTTCATGACCAAAGAGTTCGCTTTCTAGAAGATTTTCGGGTATGGCACCGCAGTTGATGGTGATCATCTCCTTGTGGTGACGCGGGCTGTATTCGTGAACGGCCTTGGCGACCAGCTCTTTGCCAGTCCCGCTTTCGCCGGCGATGAGGACGGGTGCATCAGAGCGCGCGACGCGGCCGACCATTTTGAAGACACCTTGAAGCGCGCGAGAAATGCCGATCATTTTCACACGGCCATCGTTTTGTGGCAACTCGGCAGCGGGTTTTCCGGCGCTTCGGCGTTCTTCACGCATTTGCAGGGCAGACTCGACCACCGTACGCAACTCGAATGCTAGCGACTCCTTGCGGAGCACATCATGCGCACCGCGCTGGGTGGCCTCGATGATTTGTCCGGTGCTTGGAAATCCTGCAGTGAGGATGACCATCGTGTTGGGGCTATGTTGGAGGACGCGGCCCAGCAGCTCCATGCCGTCGAAGGGTTCGAGTTCCATTGACGCCACTACCACGCCAATAGGGGTTTTTTCGACCACCTTGACTGCGTTGGCGGCATTGTCGCAGCGCAGGATCTTGAGATTATTCGCAAACAAATGCTTTGTCGCCCAATCCAGGAAATCAAGATCAGGGTCGACTAAGAGCAGGGTGTCTTCCGGGGTGGCTTCGGACATCAGAGAGGGTGGAAGCATTCTTACATCAGAGACCGGAATGCACGACAAAAAAGTGGACCAAGAGCAAAGTCGGTTGCCGAGCGGGCGTGAATGAATCCGCTTTATTTGCTCAGGATGAAGTCACTTGCTTTCTTTGCAGACACAACGCCACTCGGGGTTTGAGCAGGATTCGCACTTTGTGATGTTGTAATGAACGCGTGCCGTGACGGCTTTGGCGTCGGCGGATGCTTTGAATTGCAGGATCAGCCAGTCTCCTTCGGCTGGCGTGGCGAGTGTGAAGGCATCGTCTTGCACGATCACCTCGAGCTTCGTCGGGTTGTGGCGTTGGCCCGCGGTTGCGGTGAGAGTCTGTGCTTCGATTTTCACCGGCTTCATGTCCTTGTCGGAAAGCGTGATGTAAATTTTTCCATTCTTTTCGAGGACTTCGCCATGCAATGATGCATCCTTGCTGAATTCGACGATGCGTCCCTTGTTCGGGCCGAGTTCGATGCCGCCGTGGCCGAAAGCGAATCCGGCAGTGAGTGCGAGCAGGGTGGTGATCAGTATTGTTTTCATTTTTTGGTGTATTGTGGTTTGTTTGTTTTCTATCGGGTGGCGGGTGCGTTCAGCCTTAAAGATTTTTCCGCGGCTTTTTTGCCGATCAGAAAAAAGATGGATGGCGTGACCACGAGGTCGAGCAGAGTCGAGGATACTAGTCCGCCGACGATCGCGACAGCGACCGGGTGAAGAATCTCCTTGCCGGGTTCGCCGGGTGAAAGGACGAGTGGGATCAGCGCGATGCCTGCGGAGAGGGCGGTCATCAGCACCGGCACGAGCCGTTCGAGAGTACCGCGTGTGATGAGAGAAATGCCGAAGATTTCGCCCTCGTGTCGCATCAGGTGGAGGTAGTGGGAGATCATCATGATGCCATTGCGTGCGGCGACACCGCCGACCGCGATGAAGCCGACCAATGTCGCGATGCTGATATTGTCGATTTGCCACCAGGTGAAGGCGAGGGCACCTGCTAGCGCGAGTGGCAGGTTCAGCATGACCTGTACTGCGAGCGAGATGCTGCGGAAGTAGGCGGTGAGGAGCACGGCGATGAGGGCGATGACGATGGCGAAGAATGTAAAAATCCGTTTCGAGGCTTCCTGTCGGGCGAGGTATTCGCCTTCGAAACGCAAGGTGTAGCCTTGGGGTAGCACGACCTTGGTGGCGACGGCCTTTTGCCATTGTTGCACGAGGGATTCCAGATCCCTCTCGCCAGTGTTGGCGCCGATGACGATGCGGCGTTGGCCGTTTTCGCGGTTGATGACATTTGGGCCGTTCACCTGATGCACATTGGCGACAAGTGAAAGCGGAAGATGGCGGCCGTCGCGGGTTTCTATCATCAAGTCGCCGATGTTTTGTGGCCATGTGCGCCAGCTTTCGGGCAATCGCATCACGAGGTCGAGGGTGGCTTCGCCATCGTGGAGTTCGCCGAGTTGCTGGCCGCCTAGGAGTTTGGAAATTTGTTGGTTGATTTCTGCGGGGGCGACGCCTTCGGTGCGGGCGCGTTCGCGGTTCACTTCGATGCGAACCTGCGGGATGGCGACTTGGGCTTCGAGGTTTACATCGGTGAGGCCTTGGATGCCGAGTCCCGCATCTTTCACCTGGCTGCCGAGGCGACGCAGCGTGTCGAGGTCGGGTCCGTGGATCTTGACGGCGATTTTGGCCGAGACTCCGCTGAGCATGTGGCTGAGGCGGTGGCCGATCGGTTGGCCGACATTCACAAAGGTGCCGGGAATACTCGAGAGTTTTTTGCGGATATCGGCAAAGACCTCTTCGCGTTTGCGGCCGTGGTTTGGATGGAATTCCACATCGAATTCATTCACCGATACAGGCATCACATGGTCGTCGCGTTCGGCTCTTCCGGCGCGGCGTCCGACTGATTTCACCTCGGGGATTTGCAGCAGCAGCTCGACTGCTTTTTTGCCGACCTCGTTTGATTGCTTGAGCGAACTGCCTGGGGCGCTGGCAAACGAAATCGTTGCGCTGCCTTCATTGAAAGTTGGCAGGAATTCCTTGCCCATGCTGGGGTAAAGCATGGCTGTGGCAATGAGCAATGTGAGCACGACGCCGATCACGGCGAATGGTGCATTGAACGCCGTCTTCAGGAAGGTTTTTTGGGTGAAATTTTTCAGTGCGCAGACCAGCGGACCATCCTGGTGGACCGTGCCCTCCGCAGGCTTGAGCATGAAAGAGCAAAGTACTGGGATCAGCGTCAGCGAAACGACGAATGAGGCGAGCATGCTGACGATCGTCGCGATGGCGATGGGTTGAAATAGTCGGCCTTCGAGGCCTTCGAGCCCGAGCAGCGGCACGAACACCAGCACGATCAGAATGGTCGCGTAGAGGATACTGGAGCGGACTTCGCTCGATGCGGCGGCGATGACTTCGAGCCGCGGTTTCGGTTGTGGCGATGCGGCATTTTCGCGCAGGCGGCGGAAGACATTTTCGACATCGACGATCGCATCATCGACG
>CAZXHZ010000002.1:0-7502 GCA_964639755.1 uncultured Luteolibacter sp.
GGCCCTGTCGCACTCGACGGTGCTTCGTTTGGCGGTCAACCAGTGGTTTGAGGCTGGAGGAGATATAAGCGGATCCTTCGCGCCCGCTAAAAAGGCTACCAAGAAAGCGAATACAAAAGATCGCAGTAGCAACACTGCTTATTAAGCCTCGTCCCTTAAAACTCTGGTCGGCCCCGCCCGCTATCAACTTCTAATCGGCAAGCCTAGGTGTCTGCCTTGCTTTTTGTGACCATGTTGTCACCACCCTCGTTCATGGAGTCGTGTGGCAATCAAAGGGCAAGGGCGCAGATCCCATAACCCCTTGAAAATAAAGATGGTGCGCGCGAAAGGACTCGAACCTTCACGGGGTTGCCCCCACTAGAACCTGAATCTAGCGCGTCTACCAATTCCGCCACGCGCGCACTGTTGTTGGCCTTGCGGCCGGGGCGGGAAGTCAACACTTCAGGGGCGGGAATGCAAGCCTGTTTGATGCGGAAAATGGAGCATCCGTACAAATTTGCGGAAATTGCCAACAATTCGGCGCGCTGCCCGCGCTTTGATCGTTGCCAAGCCCCCACCGCGTCCAACAACCTTACCCCCCACACATGCAACGCTCCACACCGCTGATCCTGGTCCTGATTCTTGCCGTCACGGCGATGTTCCTGTCGCTGCGGTCGGGGCCCGACTCGAAATCGTCCCCTGCCACGGAAACCGCGAGCGCACCTCAAAGCCTCACGACGAATGCCGAAACAAAAGCCGGCGAGGCGCCATCTACCAAGTCATGGCCGCAAGCATCATCCGACATCGCGCCCGATCCCAAGGTGGTCTTCGGTCAGCTGCCCAACGGCATGCGTTATCTGATCTATCCCAACAGCGAACCACCAGGTCGCATTTCGCTGCGCCTGCACATCGCCGCAGGCTCATTGATGGAGGCCGAGGATCAACGCGGTCTCGCTCACTTCCTCGAGCACATGGTTTTCAATGGCACCAAGCATCACACCTCCGCCGAACTCGTGCCGCGCATGCAACGCCTCGGCATTGCCTTCGGTGCTCACGCAAATGCTTACACTTCTTTCGATGAAACCGTCTACATGCTCGACCTGCCTGACATGTCGGAGCAAACGATGAATCTCGCCTTCACCGTCATGCGCGACTTCGGCGATGGCGCGCTGCTCGACTCGGCGGAAATCGACAAGGAACGCGGCGTGATCCTTTCGGAAAAGGTGAGCCGCGATTCGGTCGGCTACCGTCTGATGCAAAAGCAGTTTTCAAAAGTACTGCCCGACTCACTCGTCACGCGGCGTTTTCCGATCGGCGAAGAAGAAGTCATCAGCAAGGCACCGCGCGAAAGATTCACCGACCTTTACACGCGCTACTACACCCCCAACCGCATGACTTTTGTCGTGGTCGGCGATGTGAAATCTGAAGAGATCAGCAACCGGATCGAATCGGCATTTGCATCGATGCAAAACCCGAAAAACGCGGGCGCAGACCCCGACCTAGGCCACATCAAGCCTATTGAAGGTCTCAAGACCTCGGTCTTCAGCGACAAGGAAGTCGATGCCACCGAGGTTTCGCTCACACTCGTGCGCGAGTACAAGGACAAGCCCGACACCGCCGCCAACCGCATCGAAAAAATGCCACTCGACATTGCCCATGCGATCATCGGCCGACGCTTCGAGCGACTCTCAAAGGAAAAAAATTCCCCACTCGCCGAAGGCTCGGCGATGGATGAAATCCTCTTCAACCACATCGAACTCGGATCGATCGACATCACAGCAGCCGACGACCGCTGGCGTGAAGTGGTGCCCATTCTCGAGCGCGAATTCCGCCGCGCGATCGAATATGGATTTTCCGAATCGGAACTCGCCGAAGCAAAATCTAATCTACTCAACCGCTACGAACAGCAGGTGAAACAGAAAGCAACCCGCAAGTCCGAAGGCATCGCCACCGTGCTCGCCCGCACGATCAACGACCACTCGGTGTTCTCCGATCCTGAGACTGATCTCGCCATCGCCCGCCGCGGGCTCGATGCGATCAACACCGAAACTTGTCATGAGGCGTTCAGGAAATTTTGGCAGTCGGCGGGTCATCATCTGATCCTCACCACCAAGGAACCGTCACCCAATGCGGAAGAGGATCTCGCAAAAATTTTCAAAGCTTCGCAAAGCAATGCGGTCGAAGCGCCGGTCTCGCGTGCGATTCGGATTTTTGATTACACCGATTTCGGCAAACCTGGAAAAATCGATTCGCAAAGGGAAATCTCCGATCTCGGAATCACCCAGTTGGTGCTTTCCAACAAGGTCCGCATCAACCTGAAGCGCAGTGAATTCGAGCAAGGAAAAATTCGCGTGCTGGCACGCGTCGGAAGCGGCAAGCTTGGCCAACCGCAATCGATGCCGATGCTCGATTCGTTTGCGCAAGCAGTGTTTGAGGGCGGCGGCCTCGGTAAGTATTCGAACGACGAGCTGTGCCAGATCCTTGCCGGAAAAAATGTCGGCTCGACCCTCGCCATCGCCGAAGATGCAATCACTATCGGCGGCACGACCACGCCTGCGGATTTCACGACACAACTGCAGCTTATGTGCGCATCGATCACCGATCCGGGCTACCGCGAGGAGGCCTTGTGGCAATTCCGCAAAGGCATCCCGATGTTGCAGCAGCAAATCAGACACACCCCGACCGGACCAGAAATGGAAATGGAAGCATGGCTGCACGGCAACGACTCACGATTCGCTGTGGCCGACGAAAAGAAACTCGCGTCCTATGAAATCAACGACGCGAAGAAATGGCTCAACCGTGAACTCACCAAAGGCCCGATCGAACTCAGCATCATCGGTGATTTCGAGCCGAAGCAAATCATCCCTGAGCTACTTTCCACTTTCGGCGCCTTGCCATTACGAGGCTCCCTGCCCAATGACATCGCCGAACTTCGCAAGATCGATTTCCCCAATGCACCAGCCAGAAAGATTTTCAACTACGACACCAAAATTTCGCAGGCCATCGCGGTCGCGATTTGGAAAACCGCAGGGCTGCGCGGCAACCAACATGAATTTCGCCGACTCAACATTCTCGCATCAATTCTCGGTGATCGTTTGCGCGAAGAGATTCGCGAGAAACTCGGCGCATCGTACAGCCCGAATGCTGGCGCTGACGGATCCGACGCACTCGACGGCATGGGCTACATCGCTGCCCAAAGCATTTGCAAACCGGAAGACCTCGACCGCCTCCTCGAAAGCATGCGCAAACTCGCCGACGATCTTGCCAAAAACGGTGCTACCGCCGATGAATTTGACCGCGCTCTCAAACCCACCCTTGGCATTCTCGAAAAATCTCTGCGCGACAACGGCTACTGGCTCAACACCGTCATGAGCCAATCCCAAGCCGACCCGAAACGCCTCGATCTCGCCCGCAACCGCGACGCCGACTACCGCTCAATCACTCTCGAGGAAATCAACGCCCTTGCCAAAAAATACCTCCCCCGCGACAACGCGCTGGAAGTGAAAATCCTGCCGAAGTAAAGCAACGCCCCTCTCCTCCACATCATGCCACGCATTGCCCTGCTCCAATCGAAAACCTTCACGACCAAGGCCGAGTCCTTCGATCATCATGAGAAGCTCATCCGCCAAGCCGCGGCCAATGGCGCGAACATTGTGGTGACGCAGGAGCTTTTTCTCACGCCGTACTTTTGCACGATCGAGGATCCGGCACTTTTCGATCTCGCCGATCCCCTTCCTGGTCCGGTGACCGATCGTCTCGGCAAAATTGCGGGCGAGCTCGGCATCGTGCTCGTTTCCTCGCTCTTCGAACATCGCGGGCCCGGGCTCTATCACAACACCGCCGCGATCCACGATGCCGATGGCACGCTGCTCGGGCTCTATCGCAAATCGCACATCCCGCAGGACCCGGCCTTCGAGGAGAAATTTTACTTCACGCCCGGCGACAGCGGTTGGCCGGTTTGGAACACGATGTTCGGCAAACTCGGCGTGCTCATTTGCTGGGATCAATGGTATCCTGAAGCCGCAAGGCTGATGGCGCTCGGCGGCGCACAGGTGCTCATTTACCCCACCGCCATCGGTTGGCTGCCGGAGGAAAAACCAACGCTCGGCGACGCACAACACTGCGCGTGGGAAACCGTGCAACGCGGCCACGCGGTTGCCAACGGCTGCTACCTTGCCGCCGTCAACCGTACCGGCACGCAAGACAACACCGAGTTCTGGGGCCGCTCGTTCATCGCCAACCCCTACGGCGAAATCGTCGCCAAAGCCTCGACCGAACATGAGGAAATCCTTTGCCATGATCTCGATTTCGATGCGGTCGAAGATTTTCGCCGCATCTGGCCCTTCTTCCGCGACCGCCGCATCGACGCCTACGGCGACCTCACCAAACGCTGGCGCGAGTGATCCAGACTTCGCCGCTCTTGAAGTTGCAATGACGGCTATTCATGGGCATGATGCGCCCTATGCTTCGCTCGCTCTTTCTCCTTCTCGCCCTCGCCTGCAGCGCCAGCGGTCAGGCCTATGCACCGATCAACGATCGCCCACCGCAACTGACCCGTGAATTTCGCGGCGCATGGATCGCCACCGTGCACAACCTCGACTGGCCAAGCGAGGGATCAAGCGCCGGCGCTCAGCAAGCGGAGCTTCGCAGCCTGCTCGACAAGCTCGCCGCGTTGAAAATGAACGCGGTGATTTTCCAAGTGCGACCAGCCTGCGACGCGCTTTATCAATCGTCATTGGAACCATGGAGCCAATGGCTTACCGGCACGATGGGCCGCTCGCCGGGCTACGATCCCCTCGCCTTTTGCATCCGCGAAGCCCACGCCCGCGGCATCGAGGTTCACGCGTGGTTCAATCCGTTTCGAGCGCTTTGCAACAACTCACATCCGGTCTCCGGCAGCCATGTCTGCAAGGCATCGCCACAAATCACCAAACGCTATGGCAATATGACATGGTGCGATCCGGCGAGCTCCGAAGCTCGCTCCCGTGCGCTCAACGCGATCATGGATGTGGTGCGCCGCTACGATGTCGATGGCATCCACCTCGATGATTATTTCTACCCCTATCCCGAAGGCGGGCGTACCTTTGCCGATGGCAAATCACCCACCGAACGCCGCGCCTACATCGATAGCTTTGTGAGCAAGCTCTACTCCTCGGTTAAAAGCCAAAAATCATGGGTGCGCGTTGGCATCAGCCCCTTCGGTATTTGGCGACCCGGCGTGCCGGATGGCATCGAGGCAGGCATCGACAGCTTCGAACACCTCGCCGGCGATTCGCGCAAATGGCTCAAAAACGGTTGGGTCGATTACCTCGCACCGCAGTTGTATTGGCGCATCTCGCCGCGCAAACAAAGTTTCCCGCTGCTCCTCAAATGGTGGCGCGAACAAGGCAACCGCCCGGTCTGGCCCGGCATCGCCACCGCACGCATCCAATCGTCCGAAGACCCCGGACGCCCGGCATCGGAAATCACCAACCAAATCGACCTCACCCGAAAAATCGGCAGAGGCCCGCAAGGCCACATTCACTGGAGCGCGAAAAGCCTCGTCACCAACCGCGGCGGCATCGCCACTAAACTCGCAGGCAGCTACACGCAAGCTGCCGCCGTGCCAGCTATGCCATGGCTCAACAACAATGCTCCCGATGCGCCCGGTGTGAGCGCGCAAGCAAATGGCGATGGCACCTTGGTGCGCTGGACGCCCGATAAAGCCATTGCCAAAATTGCCATTCAAACCCGAGTCGATGGCAACTGGAGCACGGCAAAAATCACCACCGCCGGTTCCGGCCAAACCACGGTCCCGCGCGCCGATGCGATCGCCGTCACCGCCCTCGACCGCTTTGGCAATGCCAGCTCACCGAAGGTGCTCGGCCTGCGCTGAAGACATGGCGTAACCCCATTTGAAAATTCTGAAAACCCACCCAAATTTCCTGCTGCTCTTCGGCATCCTGCCAGCACTCGTTTGGTCAGCAATCGAACCCTTCGACCGCCTCACCTGGTGGCTCGAAGTGGCACCGGTGTTGATCGGCTTCGTAGCCTTGCTCATCGCGCAAGCGCAAAGCTGGCGATTTTCGAATCTCGCGCTGTGGCTCATCGCTCTGCACATGCTGGTGTTGATCGTCGGCGGTCACTACACCTACGCACGCGTACCGATCGGCGATTGGCTTCGCGATGGCTTCGACTTCGAACGCAACCACTACGACCGTCTCGGCCACTTGATGCAGGGATTCGTCCCTGCGATCCTGCTGCGCGAAATTTTCCTGCGGAATGGAGTGTTTGCGCGCAAGGGCTGGCTGGCGTTTTGCGTGATTTCATTTTGCCTAGGCTTCAGCGCATTTTACGAACTCATCGAATGGGCCGCCGCACTGATCTCGGCGGAAGCGGCTGAATCTTTTCTCGGCACCCAAGGTGACGGCTGGGACACCCAATGGGATATGTTCCTGGCAGGTGTTGGATCCATCACCGCACTTGTTTTCCTTTCCCGCGCTCACAACCGCTCGATGCGCAAAATCTCCAGCTGAATTCGCCAAATTTCTCACTTCTCCAGCCTTGCATCGGCACGCTTCCGCGACTTGACTGGCGCTCACCTCATTTTCACACCGTGAAAGCTTACGAAATTTACTCCGCCGTCGACCCTTCCATCGTGAACCAAATGCTCGATTGGTTTCGGGCGCATGACCGCAATGTGTACAAATCTGCGGTAGCCTCACTCGCCGATAAACGCAAATTGCGCCCAGTCTTCATCGAGAAAAAACCGATGACCGAGCAATACGCATGGATCCACAAAACCCTCAAAATCAGCGCCTGCAACACGATTGGCGAGCACCTCATGCAAGCCTACCTGATGGTCGGTCAGCAATCACTTCTCGCCATGTTCTGCGACGGCATGGGCATCCCGCACGATGGCAAAGGATCCGTCGTCGGCGAACTGCCAAAAAACCTCGATGCCGAACGCCTCAACTCGACGATCGATAAACTCATCGAAATCTTCGACCCGAAAATACTCACCCTCTACCTCCGCTGCTTCAACCTCCAAGTCCCCAACGGTTGGCCCGAACTTAGCGAAAAACTCACCTCCGACCCAAGGCTTGTTCTTGCGTGAGAAAATTTACCCCTTGCAGGTTTTAAGCGAAACGGACCTTTCGGAGAAAGGTCTCTGCCGATGAAAAGCCACTTCTTTTCTTCTGTCTTCTGTCTCCAAGTCTTCCGTCTCTCACTTGAAACTGAAGACTTGAAACTTTAAACTTAAATTCATGCCCAAGGTTTACATCAAGACCTACGGATGCCAGATGAACGAACGCGACTCCGAACAGGTCGCGCGCATGTTCGTCGAAGGGGGCTACACGGTCACACCGTCCGAAAAGGATGCCGATGCGGTGTTGATCAATACCTGCTCGGTGCGCGATCAGGCGGAGCAAAAGGCACTCGGGAAAATGGGCTCGATGATGCATGCAGGCCGCGACCGACGGCATGTGGTTTATGGCTTCATGGGCTGCATGGCGCAGTCGCGCGGCGAGGAACTTTTCAAA
>CAZXHZ010000003.1:0-10877 GCA_964639755.1 uncultured Luteolibacter sp.
GAGGTTGACGAACCGCCAGCCCTGTGATTCAAACAACCCGACCCGCACACAGGAACGGTGGCTGAGTGGTCGAAAGCACTCCCTTGCTAAGGGAACGTAGCAGAAATGTTACCGAGGGTTCGAATCCCTCCCGTTCCGCCAGCAATTTTTAGATCGGGCCTTACCGGGTCTACACCAAAGTTTGGGGACACGGGAGGAATGAGAACCCCTTCCGTAGCAAAGCGGAGGAACAAGGATTCGGGTAATAAACAAAGACCCGGCGAAGCCGCAAATTATCACACACCTCACCCCAGCCGCTGGCTACAGATTTAAGCAAAACGCCCTAAGCAAAATGCTTTAAACACAGGCAGGGTTTCACCCTATGGCATTGAAAAATTCCGGGAGTAAACTCGAGAAGTGGGAAATCCACCATTCAATGTCATGAGAACAATCAACATACGCACCACAATTCTTATTCTGACCACCGCACTTTTGGCTTTGTTTGGACCAAGCTGTCGTACCGTCAGGGGCTTCGGAGGTGATGTCGGCGCAGTCGGCGGGCACATTCAAGATTCCACAAGATAACGCATCGAATTGGCTTGAGATGACGGGATGGTGACAAACCCAAGTGGTTTGGTGACGAGTTTCACATTGGGGGGATTCATTCACATTCTACTCGTGGCCGCCATCATCATCGTACTGCTTCGTATGATCCAAGATCGTCGAGTCATATAGCCGGAAGTGAAGATCTCTCTCGTTCCGCCATACTTCGCTTTCTTGCCTTTCTGAAAGATTCACCACAAAGGCGCAGAGAAAAAAGTTAGAGGTTATTGGGGGCAAAGAGGAGGCCGTTGCTTCATAGGGGAGCGCCAGCGACTCACTGGCCGTGTCACGCATTTTGCGGGACACCTCTACAAATGAAGCGCAACGGCACTTTTCAAGCGCCATACCCACAAAAAAATCAAAAAAATCGAAGGTGTCCCAATAAATGTCCCACCCCCTGTGTTTAAATTGAAAGACTTGGAACCCTTATTCCTCAATTCATGGAAAAACTAGCACCAAACGACCGCGTTGTAGTCATCAACACCAACCTCGCCAAGCCGATCCACCCGGGAAGCGATTACCGGCCGCAGCTCATCTCGTTCCCGGACGGCCCCCTGCGCCGCGACCGGGTTTACCATGTCCATCGCGCCATCGATCACGCAGAAGGCCACCAAGCGGTCTTCATCACCGGCACTCGCGTGTTCCTCGGGGCCGATGAGATACCGTGGGACGGCTCACGCTTTCGCAAAGTCGATTACCTCAAGGGCCATGTCCCGATCAAACGCCGCAAGAAACAATCCTCCTCCAAACGGCAGGATAATTCGCGTTGAGCCATGGCCCAGTAGTGGTTTTTGCAGAAAGCGAGGCCGAGGCTGGGGTGGTCGTTGCGGGACTGGGAAAACGGGATGAGATGCGCGGCATCGATGAAAGCAAACAGATGGGCTAGTGTCAGTCCTTTCGCGTCAATTCGACGAACACATCCTCGAGAGTGGCAACTTGGCGGAAGAGCGTGCGTAGCGGCCATCCGTTTTCGGCTGCAAGGCGTGCGATGGGTTCGCGGGCATCGGTGTCCGAGTCCACCCAAAGAACAAAATTGCTCCAGCCATCCTCCATTTCCTGCGAAGTGATTTTTTTGATGCCAGCCAATCGGTTCAGGGCATTGATGCCGGCATCCTTGTGGCAACGCAACTCAACCTGCACCCTGCCCGCCGTGCGCATTTGGCCGATGAGGTTTTCGGGCGTGTCGGCAGCCCTGATCTTTCCCTGATCGATGATGATGACGCGATTGCATGTCATTTCAACCTCGTGAAGAATATGGGTCGAAATCAAAACCGTGTGCTCCTTGCCGAGGTGTTTTATCAACTCGCGGATCTGACGGATCTGATTGGGGTCTAGCCCATTGGTCGGCTCGTCGAGAATCAGGAGTTGCGGGTCGTGCACCAGAGCGTCCGCAAGACCCACGCGTTGGCGAAAGCCCTTGGAGAGAGTTTTGATCATCTTTCGCCGCACTGATTGAAGCCCGCACAGCTCAAGCACCTCACCCACACGCTTGCGGGTTGCCGACCTGTCCAACCCCTTGATGCCTGCCCGAAAGCGAAGGTATTCACGCACCCGCATGTCGTCATAAAGCGGAACATTTTCCGGCATGTATCCGATGCGTTTGCGGACCTCGATCGAATCGCGAAAGACATCATATCCCGCCACACGGGCAGTACCCGAAGTTGGCGGCAGATAGCCCGTAAGCATGCGCAGGGTGGTGGTTTTGCCAGCACCGTTTGGCCCGAGAAATCCAACGATTTCACCACGGCCTACCGAAAAATCGATGCCACGCACGGCTTCGTGCCGGGCGTATCGTTTGGTGAGTTGGTTTGCTTGGATCATCGGGTCGGATACCATTCGGAAATTACTTAAGAATTGCGTGGCTGTGCGATTGACTCAGTGATGTCCACCCCTTAATGAATGGCCGCGCGCGGCGGGCCAAGCGGTAAATTCGCCAGTCCGCTTCATAATTTCACAATAACCCCAATGAGCTCAACGGTTTCGGCACGGCAGAATGCGGATTTGCTGGAGGCACAATATGCCAAGTGGTGCGAGGATCCCAAATCGGTCGATGAAACATGGGGGGCGTTTTTCGAAGGCTTCGAGCTTGGCACTGCCCAACCGCGTCGTGCGGGCGAAGCTGCCGTTGGCGGCGCTCAAGGCGGCCAAGCCAGCGAGTCTGATCTTGCATTTTTCGGCAAAGTCGTCGCGCTAATTTACAACTACCGCACACTCGGCCACACCCAAGCCCACATCAACCCGCTTGAGGAAAAACCCGCACGCAATCCGCGCCTTGCGATCGACCAGTTCGGTTTATCGGAGGCCGACATGGATCGTGTGGCCTGGAACGCGTATTTCCGCCATGGCGACAAAATGAAGTTGCGGGAAATGATTGATTCGCTGGAAGCCACCTATTCGGGGAAAATCGGCTTCGAGTTCATGCACATCCACCACACGCCGATCCGGCACTGGGTGCGCGAACGCATCGAATCGCACGCGATCAGGAAGGACAACTCGCCGGACCGACAAAAGAAGGCTCTGAGCTGGGTGCTCGAGGCCGAAATCTTCGAACACTTTCTCGGCAAGCGCTTTCTTGGCGAAAAACGATTCTCTAATGAAGGCGGCGAAGGCGCGATGATTTTGCTCAATGCGATTCTTGAAGCCTGCCCAGGCAACGGCGTCGATGAGATTGAAATGGGCATGTCCCATCGGGGGCGCCTGAATGTGCTCGCGAACTTTGTCCGCAAGTCAATCACCACCCTTCTCTACGAATTCACGCCAAATTACGAGCCCGACCTGGTCGCAGGCGATGGCGATGTGAAGTACCACCTCGGCTACGAAAGCATTCGTGAGTTCCCCGACGGCAAAGTGCGCGTCAGCCTCGCAGCCAATCCAAGTCATCTCGAAGCCGTCAACTCGGTGGTCGAAGGAAAAGCGCGCGCACGCCAGCGGGTCTTGAGCGAGGGCGGAAGCGAGATCGACCGCCGTCGTGTTCTGCCGATACTTCTTCATGGAGACGCGGCCTTCGCCGGGCAGGGTTCGGTTGCTGAAGTTCTCAATCTTTCCCAGCTGCCCGGATATCGCACCGGTGGCACGATCCACATCATCATCAACAACCAAATCGGTTTCACCACCATGCCAGCCGATGCAAGGTCCTCGGCTTATGCGACCGATGTTGCCAAGATGATCGAGGCCCCCGTTCTTCACATCAATGGCGAAGAACCCATGGAGCTTTACTGGGCCGCATTGTTCGCCATCGAGTTCCGCCAAAAGTTCGGCCGCGATGTCGTCATCGACATGTATTGTTATCGCCGCCAAGGGCATAACGAAACCGATCAGGCTGCTTTCACGCAACCGCTCATCGCGAAAAAAATTGCCGAGCGGCCGACCTTTGGATCGATCATCAAAAATCAAATCCTCGCCAACGGTACGGTTACCCAAGCGGAATTGGATTCGATGGAAAAATCAATCTGGGACACGCTCGAGCAGGGCTACCAGAAAATGCTCGAACTCTCGGAAGCGGGCGATCGCACGGCGTTCAGCGGCTCAACCGGTGTTGTGCAGCCCGAATACTCGCATGCTCCCGTCGCAACCGGCATCGACCGCGAGCAATTGCAACACATCGGCAGCGTGATCACAACGGCGCCCACAGGCTTTCATCTGAACCCGACGCTTGAAAAGCGTTTCATACCGCGCCGTGTCGAAGCTCTGCAAAATGGCGGCCCTATCGATTGGGCCTTCGCCGAATCGCTGGCGTTCGGGTCGCTGTTGATGGAAGGCAAGCCGGTTCGCCTTTCCGGCCAAGACTGCGGTCGCGGCACTTTCTCGCAACGCCATGTAGTGCTGCATGATTACGAAAGCACAGAACGCTACATACCGCTCGAGCATCTTTCGAAGGATCAAGGCAAGTTCTGCGTCCACAACTCGTTGCTCTCCGAATTCGCAGTGCTGGGATTCGATTACGGCTATTCGCTTTGCTACCCCAAGATGCTGACTTTGTGGGAAGCCCAGTTCGGAGATTTCTCCAACGGCGCACAAGTCATCATCGACCAGTTTATTTCCTCCGCCGAATCGAAATGGCAAACGCCCAGCGATCTTGTGATTCTGTTGCCCCACGGTTACGAAGGCATGGGACCCGAGCATTCGAGCGCCAGATTGGAACGCTATCTACAACTCTGCGCCGAGAAGAACATGATCGTCGGCAACTTCACCACACCGGCTCAGTACTTCCATGCGCTTCGCCGCCAAAAACACCGCGAGTTCCGCAAACCACTGGTGTTGATGACGCCCAAAAGTCTGCTCGGACGCCCGGAGGCGGTCTCTGTGGAAGCCGACTTCCTTGAGGGTTCTTGTTTTCAAGAAATCCTCCCGGATCCGAAAAACTCGATCAAAAGCAACTCGATCACACGGGTAATTTTCTGCACCGGAAAAGTTTACTACGATCTGGCCGCGAAGCGCGAAGAGGGCAAACTCAACGATGCGGCGCTCATTCGCATCGAGCAACTTTATCCGTTTCATGAGGACATGGTGCGCGCCATCATCCGGCCTTACAAAAAAGCCTCGAAGTTCGTCTGGTGTCAGGAAGAGCCTGCCAACATGGGCGCGTGGACATACATCCGTCCGCGCCTCGAACGCGTGCTCTCCGCGCCGATCTCTTACGCGGGCCGCGATGCCGCTTCAAGTCCGGCGGCAGGTTCCAAAGCGATGCACTACCGCGAACAAAAGGCACTGCTCGAACAAGCATTCACCCTTTGAATTTTTCGCCAACATTCACCCAATACCCTCACACATTCATGAGCACCGATGTCAAAGTACCCGCCTCGGGCGAATCCGTCACTTCCGCCAATGTCGCCCGCTGGCACAAGGCGAATGGCGATATGGTCCGCAAAGGTGAGATTCTCGTGACGCTCGAAACCGACAAGGTCTCGAACGAGCTTGAGGCCGCCAGCGATGGCGTGCTGGAAATTCTTGTCGGTGAAGGGGAGGAAGTGCCAATCGGTGCGTTGATCGCACGCATCGGCGGTACAGCCAGCACGCCCGCCACTCCGACACCGGCGCCCGCTGCGGTTGAAGCACCTGCCGCGCCTACACCAACTTCGGCAGCCACACCCTCACCGGCCGCATCAGGTTCCGGCGCAAATGTCGAAATCCGCGTCCCCGCCTCCGGCGAATCAGTCACCTCGGCAAATGTCGCTTCATGGCGCAAAAAAGACGGCGATACGGTCAACCAAGGCGAGGTACTTGTCGTGCTCGAGACCGACAAGGTCTCGAACGAACTCGAAGCTTCGGCATCCGGCACCTTAAAAATCCTCATCCCCGAAGGTGAAGAAGTCGGCATCGGCACACTCATCGCCACCATCGATACCGCCCAGGCCGCTGCCCCAAGTTCCGCAGCACCCGCGCCTGCTGCCTCAAGCCCGGCGCCTGCCGTTCAATCGGTTGCACCCTCAGCATCCGCGCCTGCTGCAAAAGTCACCGGGCCGGCAATCGTCGCTCCTAACAAGCCAGCAATCACACTACCCTCCGCTCCCGCCACGCGCGAAACTCCAAGCGCCGTGACCGAAGGCCGTACGACGCGCCGCAAGATGTCGATGCTGCGCCGCAAGATCGCAACTCATCTGGTCAATGCCCAGCAAACCGCCGCGATCCTCACAACCTTCAACGAGGTCGATATGTCCGCCATCATGGACATGCGCAAATCGCTGCAAGACCAGTTTGTGAAAAAACACGGCGTGAAACTCGGCTTCATGTCGTTCTTCGTGAAAGCTGTTGCCCAAGCTCTCAAGGATGTGCCGTCCATCAACGGCCGCATCGAAGGCAATGACATCATCGAAAACCACTTCTATGACATCGGCGTTGCGATCGGCACCGAAAAGGGCCTCGTCGTTCCGGTGATCCGCGATGCCGACCAAAAATCCTTCGCCCAAATCGAGCGCGACATCCTCGACTACGCCAACAAGGCACGCGATGGAAAAATCACCATCGAAGATCTCCAAGGCGGCGTCTTTTCAATCTCCAATGGCGGCACTTATGGTTCGCTACTCAGCACGCCGATCCTCAATCCCCCGCAGTCCGGCATCCTAGGCATGCACACCATCCAGCAACGCCCGGTCGCCATCAACAATCAGGTCGTCATCCGCCCGATGATGTATCTCGCCCTAAGCTACGATCACCGTCTCGTCGATGGCAAGGAAGCCGTGACCTTTCTCATCCGCATCAAGGACAGCCTCGAGTCACCTGCACGCTTGATGCTGGAAATGTGATTCTTCATGGCTCTGACCGTGTCACGCATGCGACACCCGCGTCTTTCTTTCCATCCCACGCTACCTCGCGCGATCGCGTGAAGAGTTCCGGTTGAGACCCCTCGCAACATGGCGAACTTTTCGTCTATGAATGCGTCAGGAAAAAAATGGCTCAGCGGACTCTGCTTCATCCTCGGCTTCGCCTCGATCGGCGGATCCATCGCGATCTGGATTTTGCAGGGCGGACGGGCTGAAAGCTTCGAACTCCGCACCCACGGCGAACTTTTCGGCATCTTCGTCGGACTCTGGGCCCCCACCTTCTTCATCCTATCCAACCGCCTCGACCGTTACGCCGAAAAGGAAAAGGAAGAGGATAAGGCCACCAAACAAGTGGCGTATTGAGAATTGGAGAAAGAGTTGGAGCTTATTGATTCTAAGTTATTGGTGCAACTGAAGCAGCCGCTTCTTCGCCCCTCATTTCTTGCCTCTTGATTCTTGAAGCCTTGAATCTCACTCACCCCAAGCCCGCTCGCATGAGCAGTGGTTCGAGTTCTGGATCGCGGCCCATGAAGCGGCGGTAAAGTTCTTCGGCGGGCGCGGCGTTGCCTTGGCTCAAAACATGTTCGCGGAATGAGCGGCCGATTTCGGGATTGAGCACTCCCTCATTCTGGAAGCGGGTAAAGGCATCAGCATCGAGCACCTCGGCCCATTTGTAGGAGTAATAGCCGGCTGCATAGCCGGTCGAACTCGAGAATAAATGACCGAAGCGCCGCAGCATCGATGGGCTCTCGGTCTTGAGCGGCGCGCGGTAGTCCTTGAGGATTTCGTGATCCACCGCATCAAGCTCACCACCGAGCCAGCGCATGTAATGAATGTGCAGTTCGAGGTCGAGCTTCGCAAAGGAAAGCTGACGCATGAAGCCCGAGGCGCTGAGGTAATTTCGCGCGGCAATCATCTTGGCAAAGAGATCATCGGGAATCGTTTCACCAGTTTCAAAGTGGCGTGCAAACAGGTCGAGCGACTCACGATCCCAGCAGAAATTTTCCATGATCTGCGAGGGAAGTTCGACGAAGTCCCATGCGACATTCGTTCCCGCGAGCGAGCGCACCGGCACTTCGCTGAGCATGCCGTGCAGAAGGTGGCCGAACTCATGAAAGATCGTCTCGACCTCACCATGCGTGAGCAATGCCGGCTTGCCATCAACCGGCGGACTCATGTTGCCAACGATCAGGCCAAGATGCGGCTCGCCCGAGTGACCGGTGTGCAGCGCGTTCATCCACGCACCACCGCGCTTTGATTCGCGCGGATGCCAGTCGGCATAAAACGATCCGAGATGAGCGCCGCTGTCGGAGTCGTGAATTTCATAGAACGAAACCTCCGGATGCCAGACTTCGATTTTGGATGACGCTTCACCGTTTTCGTTGAAAACGGTTTCCTGTTGCCGAATCGTGATACCAAAGAGCCGCGAGGCAATTTCGAACATGCCGGCCATCACGCCGTCGACCGGGAAATACGGACGCAATGCCTCATCATCGAGATCGTAGTTTTCCTTGCGCTGAAGTTCGGCCCAATACGCGGTTTCCCATGGCTGCAAGGCATCGACTTTTTCACCGGTCTTCGCCGCCTTGTACTGCGCGAGTTGGCGAAAATCCGCATGGAAGGCCGGCACAATGCGCGCGTGAAGTTTCTCGATGAAGGAAAGTGCCGCCTCGCCAGATCCTGCCATGCGGCGCAGCAGGGTGAGATCGGCGAAATGACCATGACCCAGCAGCACTGCCTTCTCATGACGCAGTCCGAGGATACGCCACACCAGCGGCGTGTTGTCATAATCGCCATAGCCTCCCACGCGGCTCGATGCCTCCCACACCTGATGCCGGATCGCATCGTCATGCAGGTGCTGCATGATCGGAAACATCGAAGGGAATTGCAGCGTGAAGCGCCATGCGGGTTGACCCTCACCAGCAACACTCTTCGCTTTTGCGTTCGCAGCGGCTGCGGCTTTTGCCGATTCGGGCAAACCTGCGAGCTTCGACTCATCGGTGATGACGAGATCCCACGCGTTAGTCGAATCCAGAACATGCTCGGAGTATTGCTTCGTGAGCGTCGAAAGCTCGGCCTCGATCGCGGCGATGCGTTCCTTTTCGGCAGGTGGGAGATCCGCGCCGGACTGACGGAAATCAGCGAGCGTTTCCTCGACAAAGCGTTTTTTCACCGGATCGAGTTTTGACGCTTCGGCGCTTTCACCAAAGGCCTTGAGCACCTCCCAGAGCCGTCCATTGAGCGGAATCGACGCGTAAAAATCCGTCACCTCCGGCAGCATCTGGTTGAGCGCCTCGCGTTGTGCGGGGTTGTCGCAAACGGAATCGAGATGATTCAAACGCCCCCAGCCGCGACCCAGCTCTTCGGTCACATTTTCAAGCGCGAGAAATGTCGACTCATAGGTCAGCGCCGATCGGTCCTGATCGCAAATCGCATCGATCGCATGCTTCGCGAGTGAGAGCGCGTGACGGATGTCGGGCTCGACCGCCTCGGGCAAAAGCATCGACCAGCGGACATGGAAATCGGAAGATAGGAATGGATGCATGGGAAATAAGATCAGTGGGGCGCGTTGGGTGTTTCGGTTGAGGTTGGGTCATCAACAGAACCCACAAAGCCCGGCAGCGGCCGCACGAGGTTGTTTTGCAGCGGAAAAACCCGCTCGACGATGTTGGGCGCGATCTCCTGCGATTGCGCGTAGGCCTCGCGGATCATTTCGAGCTTGGCATCGAGGTTGTCGATGTAGTGCAAGGCAAAGGCCTCGGGCGTGCGCGGCAGCACGGGTGAGCCGAACTGATGCTCGCCATGGTGGCTGCCGATCAGATGCAGCAAGTGCAAGCGCGTGTCGTCGGATCCGGGCTTGAGGTCGGACCACGACTTGGCTCCCTCGGATTCCATCAAATCGCGCCAGAGTTTGTTGACCATTTCAATGCCCAGCGGGATATGGCCCATCATTTCCCCGGCAAGAGTAAAGGTCTGCGTGAAACCATGTTCGGGATAGGTGTTTTCCCAAAGCTTGCCGCAATCGTGAAACAGCACGCCGGCAAGCATGAGGTCGCGGTTGAGCTCCGGATACACACCGCAAATCGCATCGGCCGTGCGCATCATCTGCGCGACATGTTCGACGAGTCCGCCGCGGCGGGCGTGATGGTTTTTGCGCGCCGCCGCCGTGCGCCTAAAGCGATCGCCCATTTGATCGAGAAACATCTGACATAAGGTGTTCAGCCTCGGATCCGCAATACTTGCGCAGAAACTTTGGATCACCACGAAGTCCGCATCCTGACGCCGGCGCAGGTCGGGATCGCCGGCATAGAAATCATTGAGCGCAGCCTCATCCGGCAAATGGAACTCAAGATCCTTGGCATCCATGCCGTAGGAACTTTGCGTCCAGCGCGCCTCAAGCCGCAACACCGCCGATTCCTTGAGCGATTCCGCTTCCTGATAGACCGGCGAATCCGACCAAAGCTTGAAGTTCATTTTTCCGGTCGAGTCGGCAAAGGCCATTTCGAGATACGGCTTGCCGGTCTTGGCCACGCGGGTCGAGCGGCTTTGCAACTGAGCGAAAACGGCGGCCTGTACCGGAGTGGTGCCGGTGCATTCTTTGAGGGCGGCGATCGAGAGTGATGTCACGCCATGCATCATGCACCGGATGCCGAAGCTGTCACGGAATCCTTTGTGGCATCAGTCATAAACAATCTCGTTGGGCAACTCATTGGGGTTCTCACCGGTGGCCGGCCACGCACCCGCCATCGTTGCGCCCAAGCTGCGGATACCGTAGGCGAGTGCCTCGTAGCGCCGCCCCGCACGCAAGTGTCGCGACATTGCATTCGAAAGCTCCTCCCAGTAGGCCGGACCCACCACTTCGGCCCACGCATTGTCGCCGATCACCGCAAAGCGATGACCCAGCGGAATGACAACGATCAACGCGCCATTGCGATCATTCGTCCGATGCATGCCAAGGCGATCGAAAAGTTTCCATGCGTAGCGCAGCGGACGAAACACCAGCTTGGAGGTGATGACCACGCGAAGCTCGGCGCT
>CAZXHZ010000004.1:0-3817 GCA_964639755.1 uncultured Luteolibacter sp.
AAAGCCCGACTATTTGCTGTTGGGTTCGATGCTTTTGTTTGTGTGTGGCATGGCCGTGCATTTTCTGTTTTCGACGGCGCCAAAGTGGCTGATGACTTATGGTCACGGCTGCGCGGAGTTGTTGAGCCGTGCGTGGTGGGGCTTGCTTTTTGGAATTGTGGCGGTGGCGGTGATCGGGCGTTTTCCGCGTGAATTGGTCGCGGCGGTGCTCGGCAAGGGCGGGACGGTGTCGGGGCTTTTTCGCGCGGTTGGTGCGGGCGTGATGCTCGACCTATGCAATCACGGCATCCTGATGGTCGGCATGGGCTTGTACAAACGGGGGGCTTCGTTGGGTCAGACCATTGCCTTTCTCATTGCGAGTCCGTGGAACTCGCTATCATTGACGCTGATCCTTGCGGCATTGATCGGCTGGAAATGGATGATCATGTTCATTTTGCTTTCGGCGGTCGTGGCGATCGTGACCGGATGGATTGTGGACCGTTTGGTGGGCGCCGGAAAAATCCCTGCAAATCCGAATGCGACGGATTTGCCTGTAGGGTATCGCATGGGGCCTGCGTTGAAAGGTGTGGTGATGTCGCTCAAGCCGGGTTGGTCGAATTACCTGAAACTTGCGCGCGAAGGACTGGTTGGTTCGCGCATGGTGTTGCGGTGGATTTTGTTCGGCTTCGTGTTGACCGCCATGATTCGTGCCTTCGTGCCCGAGGCCTGCTTTGCCGAATGGTTTGGTCCAACGATTGCCGGGCTTTTTCTTACGCTGCTTGCTACAACAGTGATTGAGGTTTGTTCCGAAGGTTCTTCGCCGATCGCCGCCGACATCCTCACGCGCGCGCATGCGCCGGGGAATGCCTTTGTGTTTTTGATGGCTGGCGCGGCGACCGACTACACCGAATTGCTAAGCCTGCGTGAGACCACTAAATCATGGAAAGCGGCGCTTGCTTTGCCGCTGATTTCCACGCCGCAGGTTTTGCTCATCGGCTGGTTGCTGCAGCGCGCTGGATAGTTTTACGCAAGTCTTGCGGCAAGCAGTTCGCGCTGAAAGACCAGTTCCTTGGGCAAATGGTCGTAAAGATCGATGAAAAATTCCGCCTGACTGACCAGCTCGGTTTTCCACTCCGAGCGGTTGAAGGTCATCACTTTTTCAAAGTCTTTTTCGCTGAATCCATCGAGTCCGGAAATGTTGAAATCCTCCAGCGAGGGCGTCCATCCGATCTGTGTTTCGTGCCCGGCTGCGGCACCCCGGCAACGTTTCACGATCCAGTCGATCACCCGCATGTTTTCGCCGAAACCCGGCCAGAGGAATTTCCCATCCTCATCCTTGCGGAACCAGTTCACATGGAAGAAGCGCGGCAGATGGGTGAGGTAACGACGCATCTCGAGCCAGTGCCCAAAATACGCACCCATGTTGTAGCCGCAGAACGGCAGCATGGCCATTGGATCGCGGCGCACCTTGCCGATTTGCCCGAATGCGGCGGCGGTCATCTCAGAGCCCATCGTTGCGCCGAGATAGACGCCGTGACTCCAGTTGAAAGCTTGAAATACTAGAGGCATCGTAGTTGCGCGGCGACCGCCAAAGACGATTCCGTCGATCGGCACTCCGTCGGGGTTCTGCCATTGGGCATCAATCGAAGGGCATTGAGCCGCAGGCGCGGTGAAGCGGGCATTGGCGTGAGCAGCCACACGGTCGCAGTCCGGAGACCAGTCCTGACCGGTCCAATCGATCAGGTGCGCCGGCGGTTCCGGGGTCATCCCCTCCCACCAGACATCGCCATCATCGGTGAGAGCGACATTGGTAAAGATGCAATTGGCCTTGATGGATTCCATCGCGCGCGGGTTGGTTTCGTAAGCGGTACCGGGCGCGACACCAAAATAACCGGTTTCCGGATTGATTGCGTGCAATTTGCCGTCCTCATGCGGCCAAAGCCAAGCGATGTCATCGCCGATGATCGTTGTTTCCCAACCCTCCTTTTGATACGAAGGAGGCGGTATGAGCATGGCAAGATTGGTTTTGCCGCAAGCCGAAGGGAATGCCGCGGCAAGGTAGGTCTTCTCGCCACTTGGCGCTTTCACGCCGACGACAAGCATGTGTTCGGCCATCCATTTGTGTTCGCGTGCGATGTTCGAGGCGATGCGCAGGGCGAGACATTTTTTGCCCAGCAGGGCATTGCCGCCATAACCGGAACCATATGACATGATTTCACGGGTCTCGGGGAAATGGACGATGTATTTGTCCTCGTTGCAGGGCCAAGTGACATCCTTTTGGCCCGGTTCGAGCGGGGCGCCTACCGAGTGGAGGCATGCGATGAAATTTCCATATCCGTCGCGTTTTTTTGTGATCAGTCCGGCCGCCTCGTCTTCAAGCCGTTTGATCACATGCGAGCCCATGTGCGTCATGATCCGCATGTTCACCACCACATAGGGGCTATCGCTGATCTCGACGCCGATCTTGGCAAGCGGGGAATCGAGCGGGCCCATGCAGAAAGGAATCACATACATGGTGCGACCTTTCATGCAGCCTTTGAACTTTTCCTTGAGCTTGGCGCGCATTTCCGCGGGGTCGGCCCAATGATTGGTGGGGCCCGCTTGGTCCGGCCTCTTGGAGCAGATGAAAGTGCGATCTTCAACACGGGCGACATCAGATGGCGTTGAGCGAGCGAGAAACGAATTGGGCCGTTTCTCAGGATTCAGGCGAATGAAAGTCCCCTTATCGACCATCAACGCGGTAAGCCTGTCCCATTCCTCTTGCGAACCATCACACCATTCAACCGAACTAGGCGTGCAATGTGCTGTTATTTCAGCGACCCATTTTTCGAGTGCGGCGTGTGTGGTATTCGGCTTGCTCATGACATTGGGATTTGAGCGAAACAGACCGGTTTTGGCAATGACATGAAAAAATGTGCGGGGAATCATTGGATTCCGCGAAACCGGCTTGGCGGATGCCGTGGGCTGAAACATCTGCCCTCGAAACAGGCAGCCCGTTAATGGCTGCGGCGTTTGAAGCGCAGCGCGGCGGTCGACTTCGAGATGACGCTTTGAAGGTATGCCACCTCTTCCGCGTCCATGCTGTGGTCGACGGACTTGAGCTTTTCCTGAGCGCGTTGGATCGCCTCTTCGGTGCTTTTCTCGTCGATCTCATCTTCGCCCAGCGCCATGTCGGTGAGGACGACGACTTTCTCTTGGGTGATTTCGGCAAAGCCGGAACCGATCGCCAGCGTGGTGGTCTGGCCGTTGTGAAGGTAGCGCAGTTCGCCCGGCTTGAGCGCGGTCACGAGCCCCGCGTGCATCGGCAACACGCCGAGTTCCCCATTCGCGCCCGGCAGGTACACGTGATCCACGGGTGCCGAAAAGGCTTTCTTCTCGGGAGTGACGATGTCGAGTTGGAGGGGCATGGTGGAGTAAATGCTGAAAAAACTGAAATGCTGAAAAGCTGAAGTTCAGTCGGCGTGAATCAGTCGCGCGAGACCGAATCGATGCCGCCCTTCATGTAGAAGTTGCCTTCGGGCACATCGTCCCATTTGCCGTCGAGGATTTCGGCGAAGCCGCGGACGGTGTCTTCGATTGAGCAGAGCACGCCGGAGACGTTGGTGAAAACTTCCGCGACGTGGAAGGGCTGTGTGAGGAAGCGTTGGATTTTGCGGGCGCGGAAGACGGTGAGTTTGTCTTCGGCGGAAAGCTCGTCCATGCCGAGAATCGCGATGATGTCCTGAAGGTCCTTGTAGCGTTGGAGCACCTGCTGCACGCCGCGGGCGACGCGGTAGTGTTCTTCGCCGACGACTTCGGGAGCGAGTGCCTTCGAGGTCGATGCGAGCGGATCGACGGC
>CAZXHZ010000005.1:0-46220 GCA_964639755.1 uncultured Luteolibacter sp.
TTCTCAAGGAGTTGGTGGGAAATCCGTCGGATGCCTTGAGGCGCTCAGTCGATCCGGCGCTGATCCTTGAGCGTTCGAACCGCATCGTGCTCGAGCTGTTGGGGGTCTTGGGTTTGCAGGCGGTGGTGGCATTTTTTCGTGTGCAGGGATTCATTCGCTCGGGCGAATCGGCGCTGAACAACCTGCGATCGGATCTTTATCGGCATCTGCTGCGCTTGCCGATGTCGTACTTTCACGAGCAGCGCGCGGGTGCCTTAAGCAACCGGATTTCGGCCGACCTCGGGGTGGTGCGTGACACGCTGCTCAACACCGTGCCGCAAGCGGTGAGGCAGAGCGTGATTCTTGTCGGTGGCCTGATTTTCATTTTCATCTCATCGTGGAAACTTTCGTTGATCATGCTTTCGAGCGTGCCGGTGGTGGTACTGGCGGTGGCATTTTTCGGCAGGAAAGTGCGGGCGTATTCCAAGTCCGCCCAAGACTCGCTGGCTGAGGCTGGGACGGTGATTGAGGAAACCGTGCAGGGCGTGGCTGATGTGAAGGCGTTCGCAAACGAGGACTTCGAATCGCGGCGTTACGGCATGGCGCTCGAAAGGTTTTTCGATGTTGCCTCACGTGGTGCGCGCAGCCGTGCGGCATTTTTGGCGTTCATCATCTTTGCCCTGTTTGGAACGATCTCGATGGTGATCTGGCAGGGTGCGCGGATGCTGGCGACCGAGCAGATCACTTGGACAAATTTCGCATCGTTCATTTTGTTTTCGATCTTCGTGGGCGCATCGCTCGGATCGTTTCCTGAAATTGTTTCGCAGTTTCAGCAGACCTCGGGCGCGACCGAGCGTTTGAGGGAATTGCTCAATGCCAAGCCCGAGCGCGCGGATGGCGATGATCAAGCGGTATTGCGCGGCGCGGTGGAATTCGAGCGGGTTTCATTCCGCTATCCGTCGAGGCCGGAGGCGCGCGTACTCGATGACCTTTCGTTTGCAGTGCAGCCGGGTCAGCGAGTCGCCTTGGTCGGGCCATCCGGCGCGGGGAAATCGACGGTGCTTTCGCTGATCCTTGGATTTGCTGACCCCGCCGCTGGCAGGATTCTTTTTGATGGTCGTGAGGCGGGAGAAATTTCGCTGCGCGCGATCCGCTCGCAGATGGCGATCGTGCCGCAGGAGGTCTTGTTGTTCGGCGGCACGATCCGAGAAAATGTCGGCTATGGAAAAACCTGCGCCACCGAGGATGAGATTCATGAGGCCTGCCGATTGGCGAATGCGGCGGAGTTCATCGAACGTCTGCCCGAAGGAATGAAAACTATGGTGGGTCCGCGTGGCGTGAAACTTTCTGGGGGGCAGCGTCAGCGCATCGCCATCGCGCGTGCGATTTTGGCGAACCCGCGAATCCTGCTCCTCGATGAAGCCACATCGGCACTCGACAGCGAAAGCGAACGCTTGGTGAACGAAGCACTCGAGCGATTGATGCAAGGGCGCACCAGCATCGTTATCGCGCATCGGCTTTCCACCGTGAGACACGCGGACAGGATCCTGGTGTTCAATCAGGGCCGCATCGTCGAGAGCGGCACACACGATGAAATGGTCGCACAGCCGGGGATGTATCGCTTGTTGGTCGAGACGCAGCTGGTTTGAGGGGGGGAGTTAAAAGTTATTGGTTAGAGGTTGTTGGAGCGAAAAAGCGGGGCGCGAGTAGGTGCTTGATGCGGCGGAGGATGAAGGCGATGAGAGCGATCGCGGAGAGAATCAATGCGGCGGCGAGGATGAATCCCATGCCGAGGATGAGCACGAGTGCGATGAGTAGGCGTTGGATCGGGCTGCGGGAATTGAATTTTTGGCCCAAATTGAACCTTGGACCTTGGGTCTGAAATTTTTCATCACGCAGGGGTACGTCGGAAATATCCACCACCTCGACCTCGATCTCGGTCGATTGCTTGGTTTCAGTGGGGTTCATGAAAACGGGACGATGTTTTTAAACTTCGGCATGTGTCGGCATGACGGTGCAGATGGTCGATGTTTGGGAGAAAATTTGCTCTGCCGTGTTGCCGATCATTTTTGGAGTCATCAGTCGGTAGGCTTCGATCGTGCGTTGGTCCTCATCGATGGGCAGGCCGAAGAGCAGGTTGAGTGCGGCGTTTTGCGAGGTTCGTGCGAGTGATTGTTGTTGGATTGCGAGGCTGCTGATAAGGGTGGCTCGCACTCGTTCGAAAGCGGCATCGGGGATGCCTTTGTGTGCAATTTTTTCGATTTCTTTGAGCAGTTCGATGCGTGCGAGGGCTGCCTGTTCTGGCGAAGTTGCGACATAGAACATAAAGAGGCCGCTGTCGTAGCCGTGGAATTGGCTGGCGCCGACCTGATAGGCGAGTCCGAGGTTTTCGCGGATGTGAGTGAAGAGCGGGCCTGCCATGTCGGAGGCGTATTCGTGGATCATGGCGAGCGTGCGTCGCTCGGACGAAATGGCCGACGCGCTGTGGTAGCCGATGGTGATGATCGCTTGTTTTTTCGGCAGGTGATGGATCAGGTCGGCACCTTGTGCGGCGATCGTGTCGGGTGGTGTCCAAATTTCGCCAACGGGCAGGGCTGAGAATTTTTCGGTGATCAGGTTGAGCATGTGTGCCGTGTCAAAATCGCCGGTGATGGCGATGGTCGTGTTGGTGGCATTGAAGTGGCGCGCGTGGTGGCTGGTGAGTGAGTTGCGGTTCAATGCTGCGAGGCTGTCGTGTGAGCCAAGCGGTTCGAGGCCATAGCTGGTATTACTGAAAGCGGCGGCACGAAGTGTGCGGAATCCGACATGAAGCGGGTCCTGTTGTGCCTCTTCGAGAGCGGCGATTTGGCTGGCTTTTTCCGGAGTGATCGCCTCATCGTTGAGCGAGGGGTTGAGCATCACATCGGCGAAGATGTCGATGATTTCCGCTGCGTCGTTGGCGAGTCCGCCGGCTTGGATCATGAGTGCGTTGTTGCCGGCGTGTGTGGAGACTGATGCACCGAGTGATTCAAGCGAAACTGCGATGGCAGAAGCACTGCGTGTGATCGTGCCTTTCGGGAGAGTGGACGCGAGCAGTTGGTTGATGCCATTGGTTGCGGATGTCTCCGAGGGGAGTCCTGCGCGGACGGCGGCTTGGATGTGAATGAGCGGCACGCGGTGGTCTGGCAGCAACGCGATGCGAAGCCCGTTTGGCAGCGTATGGACGGTTGCTTCGGTTTTCTGGGGGCGGGTGCTTGCAACTTGCGATATGGCGGGGGTGTCGAGTGGATCGATTACCGTGTGAATGAGTCGTTCGCGGGTGAGACGGGTGGCGGCGCGGCGGATGTCGGTTTCTGTGATGAGCTTGATCGCATGGATCTGGCGGCGTGTAAAATCGAGGTCGCGTGCTTCGAGCCAATTGCTGGCGAGGTCGGCGGCGCGGCCTGAAGCGGTGGTGAGTGAGCGTAACTGGCTGGTGATGATTTGTCGTTTGGCTTTTTCAATTTCGTCGCCGAGGTCGGAGCTTTGGATGTCGGCGAGTTCGAGCATGATGGCATCGACGAGATCACTGGCGAGTGATGACTCCGCTTCCGCGTTGATGGCGAAGAGCCCTTCGCGTGCGGGTGATGACCATGAAAAGGAAGAAATTTCCAACGCCAGACCCTTTTCTTCACGGATACGGCGGTAGAGGCGTGCCGAGCGTCCGCGGCCGAGGAGGGTGGCAAGCACATCGAGCGCGAGCGCATCTGGGTGGTCGATGGATGGAATTTTCCATGCCAGCGTGATCTTGCTGGCGGGGACCGCAAAAGTATCGCGTGCGAAGCGCGGTGCGACTTGGGGTGGGTCAGTTGCGAGCAATGGTTCCTTGCCACAACCGGGTTGACATTCGCCGGTGAGCTCGATGAGCGATTGGCGTGCTTCTTGCGGATCGAAGTCGCCGGAGATGACCACGAAGCAGCGATCGGTTGTGTAGCGTGTGCGGTGATAGGTAGTGAGATCGCGATATTGGATTTGATCGAAAAGATGTCGGTGGCCGATGACCGGGTGGCGGCGCGGGTCGCGTTGGAAAGCGGTGGAAAAGAGAAGTCGTGAGGCGACGTTGTCGGGATCGTCGAGGCCCATGTCGATTTCCCTGCGGATTATGTCCTTTTCTTTTTCGAATTCCGATTCAGGCAGGATGGGGAAAAAGACCAAGCCGGTGAGGCATTTCAGGAACATCGCAAGCGAGTCCGAAGGGCCATCGATGTAGTACACCGTGCGATCAAAGCTTGTGTAGGCGTTCCAATGCCCGCCGGCGGATTGGACCGTTGCGGCAAGCTCGCCGGCGTCATAGTCGCGGGTGCCTTTGAACACCATGTGCTCGAGGAAGTGCGAGATACCGGAGCCGAGGTGTTGGTCCTCGTGCATGCTGCCGGTTTCGACCCAGATTTGGGTGCTGATCACGGGGTTTGCAGGTTCCGGCTGGAGGATGACGGTTAGTCCGTTGGGGAGGGTCTCAACGGTGGCGGTGGTGGCTGGATATTCCATGAAATTCCTACTTGGATACGGGATATCTTGGATGCTATGCGTGACTGATGCAACGTTGGCTTTTGATTGGTGGCGCGGCTTTGTTGCTGCTTTTTGGCATTGGGCTGCCGTCCGCATATCATTTTTACAAAGAAAGCCGACCGCATCCCGTGTGGTTGCCCATCCCGATCCCTCCCGAGGCACCATTCGGACAGACCGACATCATTATCCGCGCCTTGACCACAAAGTTGTCTGATCGTGAAAAATTGATGAGGATAGGCAGAGGTCTCGACTTAAAAGACAAGTGGGGAAAGGATTCCGATGAGAAAGTTGCGGATGAGATTGCCAGCAGACTTTATGTGAAGCGCGGCGAGATGGATACGCCGATGGGAAGTGTTCCAGCGATCCATGTCGGATTGCGCGGAACGAATCGCGACCGAGAAACCTCTCATGCCATGCTCGATGCATTGCTGCCCGATGTGAGGGAAGTATTGGGCGTCGAGCCGCCGAAAAAGCCGTAGCAAATCATTTCTGGCCGACATGCTCGATCACGCGCGAGCGATCAAAACGGGCCTTTGGTGTGGCTGCGTATTTGTCGGATGCATCACGGTAGCCTAGCGCGCAAGCTACGACAGTGGCATAGCCGGATTTTTCAACGCCGAGGATGCGATCGTACGAGCTGGGGTCGATCCCTTCGAGCGGGCAGGTATCGATGCCGAGCATGGCGGCGGTGGTCATGAGTTGGCCGAGCGCGATGTAGACTTGGTGTGAGTTCCATGCGCGGCGCGCATCGGCCGACATCGATGAGCTGAAGCCATTGATCATGCCGGCGAGTGGTGCGAAATTTTCCGTCGGGCAACCTTGTACTTCGGCCATGCGGTGGATCCATGCGTCGATATCCTTTTGTGTGAGGTCGGTTCGGGTGGTGAGCACGACGAGGTGCGAGGCATCGGTGACTTGAGGTTGGTTCCATGATGCCGCGCGAAGTTCGCTGCGGATGGCGGGATCTCCGACAACGAGAAATTTCCATGGCTGGAGGCCGAACGAGGAGGGTGTGAGGATGAGTGATTCCTCGATAGCCTTCCATATTTCCGCATCGATTTTGCGGGAGGCATCGAATTGCTTGGTGGCGTAGCGCCATTGTAGCGCGTTGAGGATGGATGTGGTGGAGGTGTTCATTTGGAAAGATCAGTAGCTGGCGTCCATTTGCAGTGGCAAAGAGACCATGGGGAGATCCTTGAGCGTGAGCAGTAGAATGGCGCCGTATTCCTTTTCGAAGCGGTTGTCGCGGGTGTTGAGGCCAAGTGAGAAGACCCAGTTGCCGAGGTTGCGATGAATTGTGTACTGTTGCAACTCCATGATGCCATCGTCCAGTTCGGTTATGTGTTGGGTGCCGAAACCCCAGTTCTCTGAGAACCGAGTGTAGGTTCGAAGTGAAACCCGATTGGCATCGTTGAGGTATGGATGCTGGTCGAGCCGCACGAAGCCGAGCGAGCATTCGAACCAGTCAACGGGTTGATAGTTGATGGAACTGTTGATGCTGGTGAAGCCGGGTCCTTCAGAGCCGATGGGGATCTGGGTTTCGATGCTGGAGCCCAGCCATGGGAGTGGTTGCCAGCGCAAATCGTTGTAGAGATTGGAAAGGTTTCGTTCGTCTTCCGGCTCATCGAGAAAGGCATCCATATAGGTATCGAGCAATAGCCACTCCATGCTTTGGTTGTCGCGCTTGGTGAGGAGGCGGTTGCGCACCCCGAGGCGCACGATTTCCCAGCTTTGGAGTTCATCGATGGCAGTAAAGCGAAGCGGATCGAGTGGCTGGGGCCGAGTGGTCGGGCTCAGGTGGTCGACGGATGGATCGCCGGGTTCGTAGTCATTGGTGCGAAGCAGCGATATGTTGCTGTAGGGTTGGACAATGTGGAGGAGACCGTTGAGACCCCAGTCGCGGCCGCCGACGTTACCGTAGTCTTTGGAAATTTTGAACGAGGATTCGACGCCGGCGTGGATCGTGGCGCGATCGAGATTGTCGGCATCACCCTCGGTAATTTCGTAAGCCGAGTATCCGATGCCCGCCTGGGGAGTGACGCTGAAGAAATCGCCGTAGGTGCGTGGCAGGGAAAACTCCTGATAGGTGTGGAAGCGGGCGTAGCCAGAGTCGAGCAGTTGGGTGCGGATTTCTTCGCGTCTTGGGTCACCGAGCGGGAGGGCGATCATGCTTTCGGCGAGACGTCGTTCGTAGGCGCCAAGTTGGTTGAGGTAGGAATTGGCTGCTGCGTCTTTAGATGTGAGGCTCAGCAGCGGTTCGATGACAGCATTGAGAGTGCTGTCGGGGGCTTTTTCGGCGATTATGCCAAGCGATGTGGTGCCTTCGTGTAGAATGGGTAGACCGAAGCGTGGGGCGCGCGCCTGGTCGAAGGTGACTTCTGGCAAGCGGGTGTCGGCGCGGTAGAAATCGTTGATGCGGAAGCGAGTAAGGAATGAAAGCAGCGAGGAATCATCCTGACGGAAAATTCCCATCGTGTTGTCCGGGTAGGGATCGGTCGAGTAGGCGCTACGGCTGAAGTCACCGAGATAATATTGATCGCTGAGCCAGTTGAGCTGTGTGTCGACTCGCCATTTCGTGTCGGCGTCATTTTCAAAAAACTTTCGATGCTTCAATTGGACGCGAAAGCGTTCTGGATCGATGGGATCGCGGGGAAAGCCGTTGCGGGTGGTTTCGGGGGCGAGGTCGTCGAGATAATATAGGCTGAGGTTGGCGAGGTCGCCGCGCACATCGGGTTTTTTATCAACGAGGTCGAGGCCAAGGCCGAGGCCGCGTTTTCCATAGAGGTCGAAGCGCCAGCGTGAGAGCAACCACTCGTTTTCGGATTTGCCGGTGACCGGGTCGGTGTCACCACCGAGCATAATCCCGTAGGAATTAAGAAGGAATGGACCCCAGGTGGAGCTGAGGCCGGGTAAGAAATGGTAGCCGAGTTCTGCGTCAAGAGGCTGGCTTAGGTAAGGGAGCCAGAAAACAGGGACATCGCCCGCATAGACCTTGAGGTTGTTGAAGACGATTTTTTCATTTGGATATACGCGGGTTTTTTTTGCACGGATCCAGAAATTCGGTTTTTCGTAATCGTGGGTCGTCATGCCGCCATCGGTGCCGACATAAACTTTTTCACTATCAATTTCTTCGAGTGTGAACTTGCCGGCTTCGAGGATGACCGGATCCATCGACGCGCGCATGTCGGACGAGTCGAGGAATTTTCTCTCGTAGTAATAGACCGCGCGGTCACCACGGCGGAGGCTGTTGGCTTCGTATGCCGCGACATTGCCCGTTAGTGTAACTGACTGTGCGACGAGATCGATCACAGCGGTGTCGGCGAAGATCTCGAGGCCATTATCACCGTTGATTTTGATCGGTCCTCCAAGAATGATTTCATTGCGCACATTTCCGCTCATCGTGCCGCCGAGGTTTTCGATGTCGAGTTCCTTGGGAACGGGGCCGCCGGTGTTGGCGAGTGGGGGAAGTTCCGGTGAGGGTACGGGCGTGATCGTGTCGATCGAATTATCGGTCAATGGATCGGGCAACAGGCCTTCGTCTGCTGATTGCTGAGCATGGGCAATGTTCAGCAAAAGCATAAATGCCAAGCATGCGCCGATTTTCAACATTGCGATGATCACAAATCCCCAAGCCGATTAAGTAAAGTGGAAAGCAACAAGGGTCGGTTCAGTTTTGCGGTTTACCAGCCTAGGATTTGGGTCATTGTTTGCTTGTGGAAAACAAGTCAATGGTCGCGGTGGTCGGGGCAAATGGTTTCATTGGTCGGGGGCTTCCCAAGTTGCTGGGTGAGCGTGGGCTTGAAGTTGTGGGATTGAGTCGATCGGGCAGTGGCCAAGTGGTGGGAGTGAAGCGATGGCAATCCGTTGCAGCGATGGATCTTACTGATTGCCAGGCGGTGGTTAATTTGGCGGGCGAGTCGATTGATAGGCGCTGGTCGGAGTTGAATCGGAAAAGATTTCATGAAAGTCGGATCGGGGTAACGCGGCATCTGGTGGCCGCCTTGCGAAATTTGCCAGAGGATCGGCGACCGAAGGTTTTGGTGAATGCCTCGGCGGTCGGAATTTATGGTGACCGTGGCAATGAAGAATTGGATGAGCGATCCGCGTTGGGTCATGGCTATTTGGCGGATTTGTGCCGCGAGTGGGAGGAGGCGGCGATCGAGGCCGAGGTCTTGGGAGTGCGGGTCGTGTGCTTGCGTATCGGCGTGGTGCTCGGGCGGGGAGGATCGGCGTTTGAGAAATTGGTGCGTGTGATGAGGACCGGTCTTGGTGGCAAGCTTGGCCATGGTCGTCAGTGGATGCCGTGGATTCACATTGATGATTTGCGTCGCGTCATTGTTGAAGCGGTGGTGAACGAGCGCATGTCCGGCGCGGTCAATGCAGTGGCACCGATGGGCGAACGGAATGTGGACTTCACGCGTAAGTTTGCGGCTCGCTTGCGGCGTCCGGCGGTGTTGCCGGTGCCGGCGTTTGCGTTGAAGTTCGTGCTGGGTGGTTTTGGCAGCGTGTTACTTGCAAGCCAGAAGGTGAGGCCTGCCGTGCTGGAGTCGCTTGGATTTGAATTTCGCCATGCAGACTTCGAGAGCGCCTTGGATGATTTGTTGGGGCTGGAGTGATTGCGTTGGGACTTGGCTTGAATTTTCGGATGGCTCATCATGAATGGCGTGAAACATGACAGAAATGATCTGCGGGCAAGGCGTCTGTTCTTTTCCAAATGTGGAAAACCAGAGGAGGTCCTTCAACTCGAGGAATTCGAACCGTGCGAGCCTGCGGCTGGTGAAGTGCTGGTGCGTATCGAGGCGGCACCGATCAACCCGGCGGATCTCAATCTGATCGAAGGCACCTATGGCGTGAAGGCGATGTTGCCTGCCGTGCCTGGGATTGAAGGTTGCGGAGTGGTTTTATCGGGTCGGTCGGAGCGATTTGAAGCAGGTCAGCGCGTCATATTTTTGCGGCGTTCATCGACATGGGCGAGTCACGTCACCGTTTCCGAGGATGTGCTCTTTGCATTACCCGAGGGCATTGATTTGCATCAGGCGGCGATGTTTAAGGTGAATCCGGCGACCGCGTGGAGGTTGCTGCATGGGTTTGCCGCATTGAAGCCCGGTGATTGGGTCGTGCAGAACGCGGGAAATTCCGCTGTTGGTCGTTGTGTGATCCAATTGGCGCGTGAGTGTGGTGTGCGCACGGTTTCCTTGGTGCGGCGCGCCAACTTGATCGATGAATTGCGCGAGTTGGGTGGTGACTTGGTGTTGATTGATGACGATGCGTCGGTATTGGAGGCGTTTGATCATCTTAGTGGCGCGACCGCGCGTTTGGCATTCAATGCGGTGGGTGGAGAGAGCGCGCTGCGATTGATGAAGTTGCTCGAGGAAGGTGGAACACACATTACTTATGGCGCGATGTCGCGCAAGCCGATCACCCTGCCAAACGGGATGTTGATTTTTCGCGATATCAGGGTGCGTGGCTTATGGGTTACCAAATGGTTGGAACAGGCTCCATGTGAAGAGGTGCGGGCGACTTATGAAAAATTGGCGGAGTTGGTTAAAGACAGGCGTTTGGTGCAGGCAGTCGATTCGGTTTTTTCGCTTGAGGATTGGTCTGGTGCATTAAAGCGGCTCAAGGATTCCGATCGCAATGGCAAGGTTTTGTTTGTTCCTTGAGCGTTGTGTATGGTGAAATCTTGCAATTGGTATTTTGAGTCGTCTCATTTGCGGCGCCAAACGGTTGCGAGTGAGCGCGACCATTGGAACTTTCGGGCGGTTTCGCGAATGAGAAAGGACTCGTCGCATTGGTGTTGAAGCTCGAAGTGAGGGTTTAGAGTTTCGTGCAGCCAATCGAATGTGGAGCTGGTTGGCCAATTTTTTGGAGGCGTGAATTCCTCAAGCCAGGTGCATGGCGTGGCGAGCACGAGTTCGCCGCCGGGTTTGACTAGCGAGGGCAGGCGTTCGAGCAGGCACAGTGGTTTGGGCAGGCGGCAGATGAGGTTGGCGGCGTGCACGCGATCAAAGCTTCCCAGTGATGCGGGCAGATTCATTGCGTCGCCGTGTAGGAAACGGATGCGGCTGGCGTAGATGTCCTGCGGTGCTCGTGCGACAAGAGTTGTGGCGAGCTGTCCCTCTTCACACCGCCGGTATTCGATGCTTTCTCCGAGGAGTAGTTTTTGCGCGACGTTGATGAACGAGTGCGAAAAATCAACACCTATGACCTTTTCACATGATCGTGACATTTCATAGGTTGAGCCACCGACGGCGCAGCCGAGATCAATGCCGCTTGCGGCCGTTTTTTTTGAAAACAACGATGCCGTGCGGCGGGTGAATCCGAGTGCATCACGCATGGCTACGGGCCATGCGATTTCCTTTGGTAAAATTTCGTCAGCGGAGCCGTAGTGAAAGAGCAGGTACTCGTCGAGCAACCTGGATGATTCGTAGGTGTCGCTCATTGCTTGCCTGCGACTCTTGATTTGATGCGTTCTTCGGCTTCCGATGCGCGACTGTAAGCACTCTGTGCCTCTTTGAGTGAAATCGTGCCGTTGCGGTTGGTGTCGTAAAATTTCATGACCTCATCAGGCGAGTGACCGCTGCCAGTGAGGCCTTCGGTGAGTTCGCGGCGGTCGAGTTGGCCATTGCCATCATCGTCCCAGCGGTCGAACTTTTGGAGTAGTCCGATCATTTTGCGTTCGACCGGAGTCTTGGGAACAACGGGGCCGATTGCTGGTGCGCAGGAGGCGAAGACAACTGCAGCAAACGTGATGATATGTTTCATGAATGATTGATATTGGCTCTCTTCACATGATCGGGCAAGCTCTGATGACCGTCATGAAAATTCAAATTATCGCCGCCGGGCGTCCGGCGCTTACTTATGCGCGGCAGGGGATGGATGAATACCTTAGGCGGCTGGGACGGTACGGGGCCTATGGCCTCGAGTTTGTGAAATCCGGCACTCGCGATGAGGTGTCGGAGCGTTTGCTTGAGCGGTCGCGCGGGTCGTACCGGATTGCGCTCGATGAGCGGGGCGAATTGCTTGGAACGCATGATTTTTCCGGTCGGCTTGATGCCTTGGCGTTGCGTGGTGACATCAAGTCGGCATCATTTTTGATCGGCGGATCCGATGGTCACAACTCGAAGTTGCGCGATGCTTGCGGGATGGTGCTTTCTTTGTCGACCCTTACCATGCAGCACGAGCTGGCTCTGGTGGTGCTGCTTGAACAGCTTTATCGCGTTGAGACGTTAAGGAGCGGGTCGCCGTATCACCGCGACTGAAGTGTGCAAGTTGTGGAAAATCTCCGCAGCTACACGGGCAAATCGCTCATCTGCGATATTGATTTTGAGGCAGCATGCCGAACTGTCCCATGCCTTGTCCCGGAACTTGGCTGTTCCATGGTATCCTGCTGGTTTCGGTGGTCGGACCAACGGGTTTTGGTTCGGGTTTTTCCGCACAAGAGGACAAGGCAAGCAGTGAAACGTACAAAGGAGTGATTATCAATTTCATGACAGGAATCCAATAGTAGAACGAATCATCTGCGTCTTTTGCGAAATCAGTTCGCGTATGGTTTGGCAAGAACCACGCGATCACCGGGTTGCAGGCGTACACCAGCTGCTAAGCTGTCGAAGTCGATTTCAGCGATGGTCTGAGTCGGTTCAACCGATGAAGGGCGTACGCGACCAAGCATTTTGCCATCACGCTCAACGATGAGCGGGGTTTGAGGAGTGAAGCCAGAATTCGAACCTGCTGCGATCACGAGGAATCCCCAGTCTTGATTGATGGCACTTATGACTGATTCCATGGATTTCGCATTGAAGCGGGAATTTCTCTCGATGTCGCGTTTCACCAAGCGATCGGCTTCAGCTCGGCTGGTGGCAAGCAGCTTTTCGGCGGCTGTGGTGAGTGTTGCAAGTTCTTCAACTTTCGCTTGGCGCGCCTTTTTCTCGTTTTCGATTTCCTGAACCTTGTCGCCAAGCGTATCGATGGCGACTCCGCCCCCGAGATCGCTCATGATGCGATTGACTTCATCGAGTTTTTTCTGAACTTCGACCAGCTCGTCATTTTGGCTTTTGATGATTGTCTCTTGGGCTGCGATCTCCCGCTCAATGCTTGTGCCCTCGGCTTTGAGGGTGTCCAGTTTCTGAGTGGCCTCGTCGCTTTTGCTTTCGGCCGCGGTTTTGGCCTCCCTGGTCTCTTTCAACTGCTTCTCGGTCGACTCGGCATTGATTGCGTGCTGTTTCCGCTCGGAGATGGTTTCGAGGCGGGTTGCCTGGACTTTTTTAAATTTCCCGGAGAGATTGAGTGTCAAAATTACCGAGGTCACGGCAATGACGATGGCGACGATGTAAGGAATTTTTTTCATGATGTTTGTTTTTGAAAGTTCCAATGTGGATCGGATGCCGTTCAGTTGCGTGCGGTGGGAGATTTTTGCGATGAGGCGATGACCCGATCTCCGATCATCAGTGTTGTGTCATTGGCCATGGAATCGGGAATGACGCTCGCAGCGGCGGTCTTTGACTCAACCGAGGTTACGAGAAGTTTGGCGACTGTTGCGTCGCCGCGCACCACTTCCAGGGTTGAATTTGAAACAATCCCATCCAAGCCACCGGCAGAAAGTGTGACAAAGCCCCAATTGGGATAGATCGAGCGGATTTTGGTGTTTAGGGTGGAAACTGACTGACCACTGCTGATGCTTTCAAATTTTTGCTTGAGGGTCGTGACTTGGGATTCGCACCGTTTGTTCTGTGCGGTAAGATCGGCGAGTTTTGCTTCTGCCGTGGTCACTGTTTGGTTGAGTTCCCCCAACTCGGCGGTGAGGGATCTCATTTTCCCAGCGAGCTCGCTTATGTCGCCAATTTTGGCTGTTTTCTCGCGAATCTGCTCAAGTTCTTGTTTGCTGGCTGTCGCTTTAGTGGTTTTGGCTTCGAGAGCTTGTTTAAGATCGTCGTTTTTTTTGCTTTGTGCCGTCACACTCTGTTCGGTTTGAGCAATGGTGGTTTCCAGCTCTTTGAGCGCGGAGCTGGTTTTTTTGAGATTGTCCTCTGCTGTTTTTAAGCGGGTCTTTTCCTTTGCGAGGCTAACTTTTTCGCTATCGGTATTGGAAATCTCCAATTCGTATTTTTCATTGTTTTTGTATGCCACAATTCCGCAGAGTCCGAGCACGACTGCTGAAATGATTCCGAATATTTTAGCCATGGGTTAATGAGTAGGATAAGGGTAGCGACCGACGCGTTCGCCGATGTCTAGGGAATTTCTAGATGTGGCACAGGCAGCCCGCAATCTTAAATTTGGGCACCGAAAATGTGGGTTGGCGGTGCTTTACAAATTCGGTAGCGGGGTACATCGCTCTGGTCGTCATGAAATCGATTGTCCGTGTTTTTTCCTATCTTCAGCGCTATCCGGCGATGGCTTTCGCCCAGTTGCTTTGTGCGGTGGGTACGACGATGGCGGTTTTTGTGTTTCCGAACACTACGGGCCACGTGATTGACCAGGTGATTCCGAATCCGGCCCGGCATCATGAATTCCTATATTGGACCATTCTGGCATTGGTGGGTTTTTTGCTGAAGGATGGATTGAACGGCTTAAGAATTTTCATCAACAACAGCTTTGAGCAGAAAGTCATTTTCGACATACGCTCCGATCTCTACAGCAAGATTCAGCGACTGCCATTGGCGTGGTTTGATGGAAAGCGTACGGGCGACATCATGACTCGGGTGGTCGAAGATGTGACCAACATGGAGCGGGTGCTCATTGATGGCATCGAACAAGGCTTGGTTGCGGTGTTGCAGGTCTTCGGAATCGGAGTTTTTCTTTTTATCTTAAATCCGACGGTTGCAGCGTGGGCGACGCTGCCGGTGCCCTTGCTGGCGGTGGGTGCGTGGATTTATTCGACCAAGGGTCGGGACAGATATCGCAACCAACGCGATGCCGCATCGGATCTCAACGCCTTGCTGCACGACAACATTTCCGGAGTGCGTCAGATCAAGGCCTACGCTGCGGAGGCTGAGGAGCATGAAAGGTTCAATGGGTTCTCCGATCGACTGCGTGTGACAACCCTGCGGATGATGAAGTGGTGGGCATTGTATTCGCCGGGCATGTCGTTTCTGAGGATGGTGGGATATGTGCTTGTGCTTGGTTTTGGTGGTGCGGCGGTGATGAAGGGTGAGTTGTCGATTGGTGATTTCACGAAATTTTTGCTTTTTCTTGCGCTGTTTTACGAACCGATCGACCGGCTCAACTCTCTCAACCAAATGTTGCTTTCCGGTCGTGCGGCGGCGGATCGCGTTTTTGAGATTCTCGATTACGACGATGAGCCGCATGCGGCTGGCGGAAAAGAATTGCCGGCAGAAATCAAGGGCCATGTGCGCTTCGAAAATGTTTATTTTTCGTATCAGAATCAACCGACCTTGCGTGGGGTGACGCTTGAGGCCGAGCCCGGGCGCACGATCGCGCTGGTGGGCTCGACCGGTGCTGGCAAGTCGACCGTGCTGTCACTGCTGGCGCGATTTTATGAAATCAATTCCGGTCGGATCACCATCGATGGCGTGTCGATCGGCGACTTGTCGAAGGCTTCACTGCGCGGGCGCATGGCGTATGTGACGCAGGAGCCGTTTTTGTTCAATGGCACGGTGAGGGAGAACCTCTTGCTGGCTAAGCGGGGGGCGACAGACGGAGACATGTGGGCGGCCTTAAAGGCGGCGCATGCCGAGGTATTTGTGAGCGCCTTACCGCGACAGCTCGACACCCATGTCGGCGAGCGCGGGGTGAAACTTTCGGGCGGCGAGAAACAACGCCTTTCAATCGCGCGGGCCTTGTTGAAGGATGCACCGATCCTGTTGCTCGACGAGGCCACGGCATCGGTCGACTCCGAGACCGAGCGTTTGATTCAAGACGCTCTTGACCACCTCATGGCCAACCGCACGGCGTTTGTCATTGCCCATCGCCTATCGACCATCCGCAATGCCGATCTCATCTATGTGCTCGAGGCGGGGGAGGTCATCGAGCAGGGTACGCATGAGGTGTTGCTCGCAAAAGGTGGAAAATACGCTGAACTGTGCCAGAAGTCGTTTCTCGCGGCGAAGCAGGGCGGTGAATAAAGCTATAAGAAGAAGTGGCTTCTTCAAACTTCAACCCACAATCCGCGATATTCTCCCTCACAGATCCCCGTCGGGGTAAAGCTGGTGGTACTTGATCGCCTCGACGGCCACGGCGGCGGCGGTGCCGAAAATGGTTTCCTCATCGACTGTCCTGGGGACTTGGGCGGCGGGGCGGGCGAGGCCGAGGACGAGTTGACCGTAGTTTCTCGCGCTGGCGACATGCTGCAGAAGCTTGAGCGAGATGTGTGCGGCATCGAGGTTGGGGAAGACCAGGACATCGGCGCTGCGGCGAGATTCGGCAGCGGGCATTTTAATTTCGGCCGCGGTGGGATCGAGTGCGACATCCGCTTGGAGTTCGCCTTCGATATCAATTTCGAGAAACTGACGGCGGGCTTCTGCTTGGGCGAGTGAGGCGGCGGCGGCCATGCGTTTCGCATCGGCGGTGGAGGCGCTGCCTTTGGTCGAATGGCTGAGCATGGCGACGCGAATTTTGCGGCCGAGAAAATGGTGGGCTAGCTTGCCGGTTTCGATGGCGATGGCGGAGAGCTCGGCGACATCAGGGTTCGGGTTGAGCGCGCTGTCGGCCATGAAGATGATGCCCGATTCGCCGAGGTGCTGGAGGTGACTGCCGGTGATGATCGAGACGCCGAAAATTTTCGGCACATGCGGCAGCGGCTTTATCGTGTGGAGCAGGGCGCGGAAGTAGGCCGCGGGCAGTGCCTGATTTCCGCCCACGATCGCGTCGGCCTGGCCGTACTGGACCATGAGCGCGCCGAAATAGTGCGGCTTGGCGACGAGTTCTGCCGCTTGGCCGATGCTGTTGCTGCGATAGCGGGCCATGTTTTCGACCCGCTGGCAGAAGAGTTTGAAGTCGCTCGCGTGGGGCGGATCGATGATGTGAATGAAGGTAAGCGGTACGCCGTGTTCGGCGGCGAGGGCACGGATGCGATCGCGGTTGCCGAGCAGGATCGGTGCAACCACTTCTTCGCGGACGAGGCGGGCGGCGGCGCGGATCACGCGGATGTCCTCGCCTTCGGTGAAGACCACGCGTTTGGGGTGGTTGCGCAGTTGCGAGAGCAGGTGTTGGATTACCGGGTTGGCGGCGGGCGTCGTGTCGGGAGAGAGGCTCATGAAATGCGCTGGTGCTTGCACCGTGGGGTGAGTCTAGTATGGCTTGGGGGGTCATTCAATCGGATTCATCCGTAATCACATGCCAGCCGACTACCATACGCACACGCCGATGTGCCGTCACGCCACCGGATCGCCGGAGGATTATGTCGATGCCGCGCTGGCGGCGGGCTTGACCGAGTATGGCATATCCGATCACGCGCCGCAGGTTCCCGAGCCGTTTGATGATTGGCGGATGCGTCGTGACGAGTTGCCGGAATATTTTGCATGGGTCGAGCGCGCGCGGTCGCATGCGGCGGGAAAATTGCCGGTGCGCGTCGGGCTCGAATGCGATTGGCTGGAAGGCTGCGATGAATGGATCGACGAGCTCGAAAGAGAGTGTCGTTGGGATTATCTGATCGGTTCGGTGCATTACCTTGGCGAGTGGGATTTCGATAACCCCAAGTGGCTTGGTCGCTGGGCCGAGAGCGATGTCGAAGCGGTATGGACGCATTATTGGCAAACCTACGCGCGGATGGCATCGAGCGGCTTGTTTGATATTCTCGCTCATCCGGATTTGGTGAAAAAATTCGCACATGTGCCGATGGGCGATCTCGCGAGATTTTACGAACCAGCGATTGATGCGATCGCGGCGGCGGGTTGCGTGATCGAGCTCAACACCGCGGGTTGGCACAAGCCATGTGCGGAGGCCTATCCGGGAGCCGGATTTCTTGAGCTCGCCTGTTCTGCGGGTGTGCCCTTGGTGATTTCATCCGATGCCCACGCGCCGAATGAGGTAGCGCGCGATTTTCACAAGGCCGTCGCGATGGCCAAGGCTGCGGGCTTCAAAGAAACCGTGCTCTTCGATCAGCGTCGCAGGGGTGTCGAAGTGCTTTTGTGATGATCATCGTTCCCCGCGGTGGCGTTTGAAGATTGCGAGCGTGCGATCGCGTTCGGATTTATGATCGACGCAAGGCAACGGGTAATCTGGCGCGAGCGGTTTGCCATCGGCGGGTGCTTCGAGAAATTTCTTCGGATCGACGGAGGCGAGTTCCGGTACCCATCGTTTGATGTAAATGCCTTGCGGGTCGTAGCGTGCGGTTTGCGACCAAGGATTTTGAATGCGAAAATAAGGGGCTGCATCGGCTCCGGTGCCGGCCGACCATTGCCAACCGCCATTGTTCGAGGCGATTTCGCCATCGAGCAAATGCCGCATGAAGTATGATTCGCCCAGTCGCCAGTCGATGTGCAGATCCTTGGTGAGAAACATGGCCGTTATCATGCGCACGCGATTGTGCATAAAGCCGGTGGCGAGGAGTTCGCGCATCCCGGCATCGACGATCGGGAATCCGGTGCGGCCGTTTTTCCATGCTTCGAAATTCGCATCGGGCACATGCCATGGCAGACCGCGCCACTCGGGGTTAAATTCCTCCGCGAGCACATTCGGAAAGTGGTGAAGGATCGCGAAGTAAAATTCACGCCATGCCAGTTCCTTGAGGTAGATATCGATGCTCGTGCGTTCGGCGGCCTTGGCGGCGGTGCGGGATTTCATCAGTTCGGCATAAACCGTGCGGATGGAAATGAGGCCGAAGCGAAGATCCTGCGAGATGCGCGAGGTGCCTTGGAGCGAGGGGATGTCGCGAGTGTTGCCGTAATGTTGCACGATGCTGCTGAGAGCTTTCTTCAAGCGCTCGCGAGCGGCGCGTTCGCCAGCTTCGGGCAGTTGCGCGTGGTGCTCCTTGAGGCCCCAGTGGGCAATGGTCGGAACAGCAAACGATTTGAGATCGGTCGGCGTGTTGAGCTTTGACGGCTTGCCGACAGGCGATGGTTTTTCGAGTGCGAGCCAGTTGCGGCTGTAGGGCGTGTAGACCTTGTAGGGAAGGCCGCTTTGCGTGAGCACCTCATCGGGAGTGTGCAGGGCGTGATCATGAAATGCATGGCATTGCACACCAAGCTCCGCGCAGAGTTGGCGGATTTTTTCTTCGACCGCTTTGCCGAAGGGATCGGGATCGCGATTGAAACAAAGATCCTTTGCGCCGCTTTCCTTGATGAGTTGGCGCAGGCCTTTGAGCGCATCGCCATTGCGAACGATCAGCCTGCTGCTGATCGTCTCGAGATTTTTGGCAAGCGACGCGAGGCAGCCGCAGAGGAAATGTTGGCGCTTGGGTCCGGTCCAGAGGTGGGATTTTTTCCAATCGCTCAAAAAATAAACTGGGATAACCGGGCGGCCCATCGAGGCGGCATGATGCAGCGAAAGGTTGTCGGCAACGCGCAGGTCGCGACGATACCAGTGGATGACGGGGGGCACGCTTGCAGGCATGGGCATGGCCATGCTGACGCATCAGATTGCGTTATCCAACAGTTTTTCCGCCTTGCGAACCAAGCTGGGACTGAGCCTGCCACTCGCCCGTTTGGCGCTTTCGAGGAGAGACTTCAATTTGGTTAGCACCTGCTCAGCTGCGGCAAGCGATCGCCTTGGTCCGCCGAATTTCTTATCGGGGAAGTAGCGCATGAAGGTCTTGCCGCCGCGGCTGATGCAAAGCCTCCAGCCTTCAAAGGCGGCTGTTTTGTAACTGAAACGGGTCAAATTTTTCTTCGATTTCATCGATCTTTTTCCGAGGGATTCATTGGGACTGGTCGACCCGAAAGACGTCGAAATCCAGAGATTTTTCACCTGTGTTGGATCGCGATCCGGTCAAATGGCCGTTTTCGTGCGCCAAAATGCAAAAAATGGTTTGCCAGAGGCTTGGGCTCACCCTTTATTCGCCGCCCGCGGGCATCCCAAAATCCGCCGTAGGTCCTCCGTCAGCCCCGTTTTCGGGGTGTCACGCCCGTTGGAGGGTAACCCGGCAAACCAAGATAAAACATGTCAGTCACCAAACTTGCTCGTTTCGAGCTCCCGAACCGCCTCGTTCGCAACGAGGAAACCGCCAGCGACACCTACGCTCAATTTGTCGCCGAACCCTTCGAACGCGGCTACGGCCACACCATCGGCAACTCGCTGCGCCGCGTCCTGCTTTCTTCGCTTGAGGGAGCATCCATCACTTCCGTCCGCATCGCGGGCGTGCAGCACGAATTCGCCAGCCTTCCCGGCGTGGTCGAGGATGTCACCGACATCGTGCTCAACCTCAAGAAGGTCAAGTTCAGCCACACCGACAAAGAGCCGCGTATCCTCACCATCAAGGTCGAAAAGGAAGGCGTTGTCACCGCCGGCGATATCCAGGGCGACCACATCTATGACGTCGTCAATAAGGATCAGGTTATCTGCACACTCGACAAGAAAGTGAAGTTCGACTGCGAGTTCGAAGTTCGTGTCGGCCGTGGTTTTTCCACCGGAGATGAAAACAAGCGCAAGGATCAGCCGATCGGTGTTATCGCCATTGATTCGATTTTCTCGCCCGTCACCCGCGTCAAGTACGCCGTCGAAACCACTCGCGTGGGTCAGATGACCGACTTCGACAAGCTGGTTCTCGACATCTGGACTGATGGCCGCATCACTCCGCAAGACGCTTTGCTTCAGGCCTCCGCGATCCTTCGCCATCACCTGGATGTGTTTGTCAACTACGACGAAAATGCCGTCGACTTCGAAGAGGCTCCGGCTGAGTCGAGCGAGGAAAACGCCACGCTCAAGAAGCTGCTCAACATGTCCGTCAACGAAATCGAGCTTTCGGTTCGTGCGGCCAACTGCCTCAACAACGCCAACATCACCACGGTGGGCCAGCTTGCGATGAAGTCGGAGGCCGAAATGCTCAAGTACCGCAACTTCGGTAAAAAGTCGCTTAATGAAATCAAGGACAAGCTCGTTGAACTGGGTCTTGGCCTTGGCATGAGCTTCGATCCTACGTTGCTCACCGGACCGTCCGCCATCAGCCGTGGCCCGCGTCTCGGAGCGGAAGACGAAGCTCCTGTGGGCCTTGCCGACCTGATTGCGCAGAACCTTGATGACTAACACCTAAGACTTAGAAATTATTACCCGATGAGACATCGTAACAAAACTTCAAAGCTCAAGCGCAACGCTTCGCATCGCAGGGCTCTGCTTGCCAACTTGGCCTGCAGCCTGATCGAGAACGGACGCATCAAGACCACCCTCGGCAAGGCCAAGGCCCTGCGCCCTGTGGCTGAGAAACTCGTGACCCTTGCCAAGAGGGATGACCTTCATTCACGCCGTTTGGCGATCGCCTTCCTTCACCAGAAAGAGACCGTCAAAAAGCTGTTTGCCGAAGTGGCTCCCGCTTCCAAGGATCGTCAAGGCGGTTACTGCCGCATCACCAAGCTCGGCGCCCGCATGTCCGACGCCGCACCGATGGCTGTCATTGAGTGGGTTGATCGCGCCGCTAAAGCTGAAGAGTCGGCTGCAGAAGCACCGGCCGAAACGGCTGCCGCAGCAGAGTGATCAGCTAAAGGTGGCACAGACCATTCCCCAAAAAGTCCGTCTGCATTCGCGTGCAGGCGGATTTTTTTTGAGGAAAGAGTAGGGCAGCGCGGCCTCGAGGTGCCGATGCTTTTGGAATGGGAAGAGACGAAGAGGCCCATGGCACTCGGAAGGCGCGATGGGCCTGCTGGCAAAAGCGAAATCCAACAGTGACCAAAAGACGCATCGGGTAGAGTCTGACGGCATGGGCCGGAAGTTCATGCGCCTTTACCTGTCCCGATCCGATTGGGGCTACGCATGAGATTTCTTGCCTGCGGGCGGATTTTTCCGTATCTGGTCACAAATGAGCGAATGGTATCACACACGCAAGGGGGAGCAGGTCGGGCCGGTGGATTTTGAAACGCTGCGCAACATGGCAGCCAGTGGTGAGCTCGATGCCGAAAAAGACCTAGTCTGGTCGAATGGCATGAAGGACTGGATCGCGGCAGGCAAAGTTGCGGGCTTGTTTGATCAGCCGCCACCTCCATTGCCGGTGGTGGGTTCAGACTTTGAACCCGAGCCGGGCAGCATTGAGCCGCTCGAGGTTGGTGCTTGTGTGAAGCGGGCGTTTGAGTTGACGAAGAAAAACTTCGGTCAGCTGGTTTTGGCGATGATCACTGTGTTGGCCGTCTACTTCGTGATCGTGCTGGTACTGGGTGCGATCGATGCCGCAATGGGCTGGAAGCCACCGATCGAATCGGCCCGCAATCAGGGAAGTGTCTTCAATCAGTTGGCGATGCAGGTCGTCTCCATTTTCATTTCGCTGGGGGCAACGCGATTTGCTCTCAATCTCGTTTCGGGAAGGCCCTTTGGCATCGCTCAGATTTTTGGCGAGGGCGACAAGCTGCTGAGAGGAATCGGCGTATGGTTACTGCTCACCTTGATGATTGTGGTGGGTCTGATCTTACTCATCGTGCCAGGCATTTGGGTGGCGCTGAAGTATGGTCAGGCCATGAACGCCTTGGTCGATCGCAACTGCGGAGTGATCGATGCTTTCAGATACAGCGGGAAAATCACCGAGGGTCACAAAGCGAAGCTCATGTTGCTGGGATTTGCGGCGTTTGGGATCATGCTGGCTGGGTTGATCGCGCTCGTAGTGGGCATTGTTTTTGCCTATCCTGTGGCAGGACTGGCTTGGGTGCTTGGCTACCGATGGATGCAGCTCGGCCGCCGCGCGGTGATGGATGGAAATTGAAAATCATTGCTGCGCAGCATCAGCCGCTTGCGCTTGGCGGGGTGGCGGATAGCTTGGTGGCCGTCCGATGTCCGATTCTTTTGTCCACCTGCATGTCCACAGTGAGTTTTCGTTGTTGGATGGGATGATCCGCATGGGCGATTTGGCGAAGCGTGCGGCTTCGATGGGAATGCCGGCGGTGGCGGTGACCGACCATGGGAATTTGTTCGGTGCGGTGGAGTTTTACCAGAAGTGCAAGAAGGCGGGGGTGAAGCCGATTTTTGGCTGTGAGATTTATCTCGCGCCATTTTCGATGGAAGAAAAGAAGGAGCTGGTGGGGCGCAAGCGGGCGACACATCTGACTTTGCTGGCGGAGAACAACGAGGGATGGGAAAATTTGTCGAAGCTCGTTTCCAAGGGGCATCTTGAGGGGCTTTATCATGGCAAGCCGCGGGTTGATCGTGCTGCGTTGCGGGAATTTTCCAAAGGGGTGATCTGCCTTACCGGTTGCATTTCGGGTCCGGTGAACGAGTGGCTGCATGCGGGCGATGAAGCCAAGGCGCGTGAGACGCTGACCGAGTTGGTGGAGATTTATGGCGCGGCCAACACCTATGTGGAGATTCACGATCATGGCATGGAGGCGCAGCGGCGGGTGAATCCGATTTTGCTCGAGCTCGCCAAGGAATTCGGTCTCAAGCCGGTGGCGGCCAATGATGTACACTTCCTCGATCGCAAGGATCATGACGCGCACGATGTGATGATCTGCATCGGTACCGGGCATCAGCTCATCGATGAGAGCCGCATGCGATATTCGCCGGAGGTTTATTTCAAGTCGGCGGAGGAAATGCGCGCGATTTTTGCCGAGCTGCCCGAGGCCTGCGATGCGACTTTGGAAATTGCCGAGCGCTGCAATGTCGAGCTGAAGCTTGATTCCACTTCATCGGAAAAATACCCGCAGTTCGGCACGCCGGACGGCAGTCCGCGTGAGGAGTATCTGATGCGGCTTTGCACCGAGGGATTGGTGGCGCGTTACGGTGCGGAAAAGGCGGCCGACCCGGAGATTTTTGGTCGACTCAAGTACGAGGCGGGGGTGATCAACCAGCTTGGTTTCGCATCGTACTTCCTGATCACGGCGGACTTCATCCGCTGGGCGCGGGAGCACAATATCCCGGTGGGGCCGGGGCGCGGATCGGCGGCGGGATCTTTGGTTGCTTATGCGTTGGGGATCACCGACATTTGCCCGCTCAAGTTCGGTTTGTTGTTCGAGCGCTTCCTCAATCCCGAGCGTGTGAGCCCGCCGGACGTCGATATCGATTTCTGCCAATCGCGCAGGCCCGAGGTGATTGATTATGTGCGCAAAAAGTACGGTGAACGCTGTGTTTCGCACATCATCACCTACGGCACGATGGGCGCCAAGAGTGTGATCCGCGATGTCGCGCGGGTGATGGGCTTGGCATATTCCGAGGGTGATCGCTTGTCGAAAATGATCGACGCCAAACCGCTCAATCAGGATGAGAAGAAAAAGTTCGGTGACTCGATTCTGGCGCGCGAGTGGGAGCGCAATGCCGAGTTGCGCGAGACGATCGAGGCATCCTCGACCTACCAGGATGCGTGGACCTATGCGTTGGCGCTCGAAGGGCTCAACCGCAATGTCGGCATTCACGCGGCGGGCATCGTGATCGGCGATCGTTCGCTCGATGACCATGTGCCGCTCACGCGCGGCAACGAGGGTGAGGTGGTGACGCAGTATGACATGGGCGCAATCACCGAAGTGGGACTCCTGAAAATGGATTTCCTCGGTCTGCGCAACCTCACGGTCATTCAGGAAGCCGTCGAGCACATCCGCAAGGTGAAGCCGAATTTCCGCATCGAGGATGTGCCGCTGGATGATCAACCGACATTCGACCTGCTCAACCGCGGTGAGACGATGGGTGTGTTCCAGCTTGAGTCGGGCGGAATGGTCGAGACCTGTCGCAAGTATCAGATCGACAGAATTGATGACATCATCGACCTGCTGGCACTGTATCGGCCTGGGGCGATGGAGTTCATCGACCAGATGATCGAGGTCAAGAAGGGTCGTAAGAAGGCCATGTACGAGCATCCATTGCTCGAGCAGGTGTGCGGCAACACCTACGGGGTGATGATTTATCAGGAGCAGGTGCAGAATGCGGCCAAGCTGCTGGCGGGATACACGCTTGGCGGTGCCGACCTTTTGCGGCGCGCAATGGGCAAGAAGGACCCCGAGAAGATGGCCAAGGAGCGGGGGAAATTTGTCGAAGGCTGCGCCAAAACCAACGGTATCGGCGAAGTGCTGGCGGGCAAGATTTTCGAGAAGATCGAAATGTTCGCCGGCTATGGTTTCAACAAATCGCACTCGGCTTGTTACGGCCACATTTCCTACTGGACCGCATGGCTCAAGGCGAATCACCCAGTCGAGTTCATGGCCGCGTTGCTTTCGAACGAAATCCACAACACCGACAAGATCGGTGTGTTTGTTTCCGAGTGCCATCGGATGGGTATCGAGATTCTGCCGCCCGACCTCAATGCGTCGGGGCTGCGCTTCCTGCCTGCCGTGACGCCTGGTGGCGGAAAGGGAATTCGCTATGGCTTGGCGGCGATCAAGAACTGCGGCGAAGCGGCGATGGCCACGGCGATCGCGGAACGCGAGGCAAAGGGAAAATTTTCTTCCCTAGATGATCTCGCGGGGCGGCTTGACTCGAAGGTGGTCAACAAGCGGATCCTTGAAAATCTTGTAAAGGCTGGAGCGCTTGATTGGACTGGCGAAACGCGGGCTGGGATGTTTGCCCGTCTCGAGCAGGTTGTTGCCACAGCATCTTCGCTGCAACGCGACCGTGCGTCGGGTCAGGTTTCGCTGTTCGGTGACATGGGATTTTCCGCGCCGGCACCGAGCTCGAAACAGTCCGCTGGCACGCCGAGTGTCGCCGAGTGGAGCAAGGACGAACGACTTGCACAAGAGAAGGAATTGCTCGGATTTTATGTGACGGGTCATCCGCTCGACAAATTCCGCGGCGTGATTGATTCCGATCGCTTCAAGCGGCTTGGGTTGATTGAAGATCTCGATTTGTCGAATCCACGGGATCGTTTTTCGTTTGTGGGAATGATCCGCTCGCTAGAGGCCAAGGTGACCAAGACTGGCAAGCCGTTTGGCGTGCTGGTGCTCGAGGATTTCACAGGCAGCTCTGAGGTCGTGTTGTGGGGCGAGAGTTTTGTTCCCGCGCGCGACGAGGGGCTGCTTGAGGTTGGAAAGATTGTGAAAATGCGCTGTGCGGTGCAGAGTGACGAACGGACCGGTGGTTTTCGCCTGACCGGATCGGATGTTTCGGAACTCAAGCCCAAGCGGGGTGCGGTTAATGGCAAGGGCGTGCTCGATCTTGTGCTGTGGACCAGCCGCCATGGCGATCGAGACATCGAGGAAATTTCGCGCATCCTTGGCGCGCATCCCGGCAGCACGCCGGTGAGGTTTCACATCCAGAACAGCGCCGGCAAACGTGCTACCGTTGAAGCGGGCGAGGCTTATCGGGTCAAACTTGGGCGCGAATTGGAATCTGCGCTCGAGCGCTGGATTGATGCGGATTGATCCGCGATTGCTTGATGCGCAATCCATGCATCGATGAAATGATCGCGGTGAGGACTTGTTTCATGCCTCTGTGCCAATTGTGAATAAGTGTGAGTTGTTCAAAGCGGCCAGTGCTGCTTCTTGTGACTTCAATGATGAATTTTATCGTTTTTTGTGAGCTCTCGAGGAAATCACACGGCTCTTTCAGATATTTGAATCTTAAGATTCAATGAAATTTTCTGATCATAATCTATTGATAATCAGTCGATTAAATTAGTTATAAAGAATTGTTCACATGTTTTTCACTAACTACCAACAATTTCGCCTTCGTCATCGTCATCAAATTCGTTTGGGGATGGTGGTGCTTTCAGAGTGATCAGGATTATTGGTCGATTTGCTGGATCCGAATGTGAACAAGTGGTGAAAAAGTGCGGAAAAAGAATGGTGCGGAATTTCAAATGAAGTCGGATGTCGGTTTTCGATCAAAAGCAATTGCTTGGCTGCATTCGGTTTGAGGGAGTTGGTGGAACGGCGCTGTAGGGTGGGGGAAAGATGCGGATGAATTCCCTGCCGTGAGTTTTCAGCTTTACGACCTGTATTGGCGGACTCAGAAGAATGAGCGCAGGAGCTTCACTCCTAAATTCATTCATACAAAGACATCATCATGGATATCCAGATTGCGACACTATGTGACTTTGCGTCCGATTACACCGGTAGGATGGTCATTTCCGGAACATTTGACACTCTTGCGGCCCGTTCGCTTCCTTTGGTTCATCCGTCATGCTTTTTGGCAATGCGTTTTTGTTTCACTCAGGAAGACTCGGGACGTCACAAATTGTCGATCAACATCATCAATGAGGATGGCGACTCGCTTGATACCAAAAACATGCCCATAGAGCCGGAATATGAGGTGCAGCTTCCGAACAATGTGCCGTTCATGACGCGCAATGTGGTGCTTGGCCTGCAAGGTCTTCGTTTTCCGACTGATGGCATTTACTCGGTCGACATCGCATGTGATGGGGAGATTCTTGTGCGTTTGCCCTTGCGCGTGGTTCTGGTCAAGCAGCCGCCGAACGCTCAAGCCCAAGCCGATTGATCCGGTCTTCGGCTGCTCTAGTTCGACAGCTTGGAGATGAATTGGACGAAGAAGTCGGCGCCAGATTTCAGAGCCTCGATGTCGATGTGTTCGTCGGCGGTGTGGGCTTGGTCAATCGATCCCGGCCCAATGCAGATGCTCGGAATGCCTCCGTTGGAGAGATGTGCGGCATCGGAAAACCAAGGCGCGCTGGCAAGTCGCGTACCCGTGTCGACTTGTAAAAGTTTCTGAATCATCGGGTCGTCCGGGTTGGTTTCCATCGGTGGGTTTTCGTGCGAATTGACCAGCTCGACGGGGATTTTTGTGTTGCTGAGGTAATCCCGCAGAAGCTTCAGGCCACCACCTGCAAGCGCGAGCGAAGGTGTGGTGCGGATGTCGAGTTCCGCTTCGGCCATGTCCGGCACGATGTTGGGGCGTGAGCCGCCACGAATGACCCCGACATTGAGGGTTGAAGCGCCGAGTTGGGGGTGGGTGTAGGTGGTGAGCAATTTGCTGAGGTCTCGTTGAATTTCAACGAGCGCGTTCGCAAGTTTGATGATTGCGTTATCCCCGCGTTCCGGTTGTGAGCTGTGTGCGGCTTGGCCTGTGGCTCTGAGGGTGGTCCAAAGCGAGCCCTTGGTAAGGTGGACGATATCCATCGATGTAGGCTCACCGACCAGGGCAAACGAATAATCCGCACCGTGATGTTTGACGAAATGTTTCGATCCCCATTGGCCCGACTCCTCGCCCATGAATGCGACAAAATCAATTGCGACAGGGAGTCGTGTGAGTTGTTCGCGTTTCAATTGCAAGGCAGCCAGCATCGCAGCCATCGGTCCCTTGGTGTCCGAGCTGCCGCGCCCCCAGATTTTACCGCTGTGGATCTCGCCGCTGAAGGGGGCGATTGTCATGTTGGAAACGCCGACCGTATCGAGATGTGGACCGAAGAGGATGCGGGGTCTGCCGTCGAGGGGGGCGAAGCGGGCGATGATGTTGGGTCGTCCCGGTAGAATTTCCTCAAGTGTGACTCTGGCACCGATTGATTCGAGCCAGTCGCGAAGAAAGCATGCCAGCGCGGCTTCACCGGTTTCCTTGGTGCCGGGGGAGTTGTCCGGATTGACCGATGGGATACGGATCAATTCTTGGAGGAGTGATACCACATCGCAGCACATCGGGTTGGAGTTTTTCCTCTATCGCGAGGTTTCACAAGGCTGGATGGTCGAAAAATACGGAGTGAAGTGGAATTATTGCACAAGATCTTTCAATGCATTAAATTCATTATCAACGAGTTGCGTATTTTTTTATTCGGTGAAAGACAGCCGCGCGACTATGGGTTAAAGGTGGGTCGATGTTAGGTGTTGAGAGAGGCGAAGAGGATTCGCAAATGGATGAGAAATTAGCCCAGGCTTTTGCCAAAACCCGCAAAAGCCTGATCGCCCGTCTTGGGGATTGGGAGGACCAAAAATCGTGGGGTGAATTTTATCAAATCTACTGGCGACTGATTTATTCCGTGGCCGTCAAAGCCGGTTTGCGCTCCGATGAAGCTTTTGATTGTGTGCAAGAGACCATTCTCTCGATCGCCAAGCAAAGTAAAAAAAATCAATACGATCCCGAACAGGGTTCCTTCAAGAACTGGTTGATGAAAATGACGCGTTGGCGCATCAATGACCAGTTTCGCAAGCGAAACAACAATCTGCAGGTCGCGGCGTCGGCAGATGATCATGCCGCTGCGGCAATCGAGCGTGTGGAAGATCCGGGTGGAGACATTCTATCGCGGATTTGGGATATGGAATGGAAAAAGAGTTTGGCCGATGTGGCCTTGTCGCGTGTGCGTGCCCAAGTTTCACCACGCCAATATCAGATCTTCGACTGTTATGTGATCAAGCAATGGGAATTGAAAAAAATTCAGGAATCCCTCAATGCGACCAGCGCGCAAATATATCTCGCGAAGTACCGTGTGGGCATGGTTTTGAAGAAGGAACTTTCCAAATTACAGGAAGATGCCGGCTAGACTCAGACCTAGTCCTTCGATTCCCGATCATGAGGTCCTTCGCAAAATTGGGGGAGGATCCTATGGCGATGTGTGGCTGGCACGCGGTGTGACGGGTGCTTTTCGCGCGGTGAAGGTCGTGTGGCGCGAGGATTTCGAGGATCAGAAGAGTTTTGAGCGTGAGTTTGAAGGCTTGTTGAAATTTGAGCCTATTTCACGAGATCATCCGGGCTTGGTTGACATTTTGCATGTCGGACGAAGTTCCGATGCCGATACATTTTATTATTATGTGATGGAGTTGGGCGACGATGTGCGCACCGGAAGTGAGATCAACCCCGTCGAATATGAGCCAAGAACTCTGCGTTCCGATCATCAGGTCGGGCTTGCCAAGTGTTGGGATATCGCTGAGTGCGTCGAAGTCGGCTTGTCCCTTGCCGAAGCGTTGAACCATCTGCATATGAATGGATTGGCTCACCGCGATGTGAAGCCATCCAATGTGATTTTCGTCAACGGCAAGGCAAAGTTGGCTGATATCGGTCTTGTTGCGGCGAGAGGGCAGCGGACTTTTGTCGGAACCGAGGGTTTCGTTCCGCCTGAAGGGCCGGGGTCGACACAGGCGGATGTCTACAGTCTTGGAAAAGTGCTTTACGAGATGGCGACCGGAATGGACCGGATGAACTTTCCTGATTTACCTGAAAAGATTCCTGGTAGCGGTGATGGCAAGCAATGGTTTGAGTTGAACCGCACCATTTGCGAGGTGTGCGATCCACGGATTTCAAAGAGGAAAATTACCACTGCGGCGGCCTTGGCCGATGCCTTGAGGTGCATTCGTACCGGCAAGCGGAGGCGTCCAGTCATTGGTGTTCCGGCAGTGGCGGCAATTCTCCTCGCTATGCTGGCATGTTTTGGGACTTGGATGTTTTTTGGAAAGGCTTGGAAACTTGGAGGGTGGTCGGCGCGTGAAAGCGTAACCAAGCAAGAAATCGGGATGCTGCGGATTTTCAGCAGCCCCGAAGGTGCGGATGTGTACGATGAAAACGGCGTTTTTTTGGGTGCAACCCCAACACAAATATTGAAGGCAAAAGTCGGCGATTCATTGAAATTCACGCTGCGCAAAAATGGTTATCTTCCCTACCAGATGGAGGAAATAATGACGAAAGACGGAGTGCGTGAACCCATGGCCTATGCGGCGAATTTAAGAGTTTTCAGTCCGCCGCAAACAAGTGAGTCATGGACCGACCAGTTGGGTATTGCATACGAGGCTGTTGATGGCAGACACGAGAGCGCCGGGTATGTCAACAAGTGGGCATGGGAGCGTTATGCGGAAAACAACAACGGCAATCCCGCTGCGGCCGAATTTTTCAGATACACTTCAAATGGTGAGCGGCATGAAATCGTGGCCACAAGCGTCGAAGCGGCAAATGAATTTTGCGAATGGTTGCGAAGCAATGCGATCAAGGCCGGATTTCTGACAGACAACTATGAGGTTCGGGCGCTTCATGAGGAGACCTTTGAACATTCCGACCTAAGTGATACCGCAAGGGAGGCATCGTTGCATCCGTTTCGGGTGATGGTTCGGCGAGTGGTCAACGGTGGCTTGTTGGTTGCGAGCGACCCTCCGGGTGCCGAGGTTTTTGTCGGCGGAAAGCATGCGGGCATCGCTTTGGAGCCGTTGTCCGTAAGTGATTTGAAACCGGGCAAGATTGAGTTGCAGTTGTTGATGGAGGGCTACAAGCCGTTGAACTCCATCGTTGAGATCAAGGAAGGGGAAGTATTGAGGCAGACCTTGAAACTCGAAAAAAATCAAAGTGTGGTTTTTGGCAAGAAATGGGAAAACGGCTTGGGCATGCGTTTTGTTCCATTCGGGCAGGATTTGATGGTCTGCATATGGGAAACAAGAGTGTTAGATTATGCGACTTATTTGAATGAGGTGGGAAAATCCGTGCCTTCATTTGTGAATATCCCGCAAGACGATGATCACCCGGCAGTGAATATCTCCCGTCAGGATGCGCGGGATTTTTGCGAATGGCTTACCAGAAGTGAGCGCAAAGCCGGGCGCATTTCCCCTTTATGCACATATCGTTTGCCGACAGATGAAGAGTGGAGCCGCTTTGCCGGTTTGAATTTTGAGGAGGGCAACAGCCCGGCTTCAAGGGATGCGCAAAAGCCACCGGTTTATCCATGGGGCAACGAGTGGTCTCCCACGGGTGAGAGCGTGGGCAATTTTGCGGGTGCCGAGGCGGCCGGATCATCAAGCGTGGCGCGTGAACGTACGATTGAAGATTACGACGATGGTTATACTCACACCGCGCCTGTTGGCATGTTTGCGGCCAATCGACACGGGATTTTCGATCTCAGCGGCAATGTTCAGGAGTGGGTTGATGACAATTATTCCAGTTCCGGCAGTGACGAGCTCGGAGTGCTGCGCGGTGGTGGTTGGAATACTTGGCAAAAGGAGAACCTTTACACGGGATCACGCAATGCGGTGCCCCCTAACTACAGGGATTCGATTTATGGATTCAGGGTGGTGCTTGCCAAATCGTCCGCAATGGGATATCCATCCAACGCGTCGCATTAGACTTTTCATGGGCGTTGATTGACATGGTGGAAATTCGACTCACATACGAAGGCGATCTGCATTGTTCCGCAGTTCATCAACCTTCCGGAAGTGTCATCACGACCGACGCGCCACTGGATAACAACGGGCGGGGTGAGGCGTTCTCACCCACCGATCTTGTTGCCACGGCATTGGCCTCATGCACGGCAACGGTCATAGGCATTGTCGCGAAACGCAAACAGCTCGAAGTTGCTGGCATGAGTGTAGTTGTGCGCAAATTCATGTCCGAAGACCAACCGCGTCGAATCAGCCGACTCGAGTTGGACCTCGATGTTCCGCTGTCCGGCGACCATCCTGACCGCAAGTTGCTAGAAAGTGCCGCACGCAGCTGCCCCGTTCACCACAGCATTCATCCCGATATCGAAGTGGTGATGAATTGGAACTGGCGCTGAGCAATATTTTTCATCAGCGGCTTTTTTGGGAATTTGAATGATGTCAGCAAACCATCTGCCGACTTTTCTTGAGGGAATTCTCACGAGGCGAGCGACGCGTCCGCTTTCCATGCGCATCGACAAGGTTTTTCATGCGCTTGGCTGCAAGTTCTTGAATGGATCACATGCAGGGATTTTTTTTGGTTTTTCCATGTTTCTTCAGGCGCCGTTTATGATGGCCGCAAATGTTGATAAAGCAAATTGGCCCGATGTGATTGTGATTTATGCCGATGATCTCGGGCCTGGAGATTTGGGGTGTTTTGGCGGCACCATTGCTCCCACTCCTAACATTGATGGCTTGGCTCGCGAAGGCGCAAAGTTCACACGCTATTGCTCAGTTTCTCCGGTTTGCTCCGCCTCACGGGCCTCATTGATCACCGGGCAGTATCCGGCCCGGCACCGCATTACGAATTACTTGCAAGCCAAACAGGCAAACCGGGAATGTGAACAGGTGGATTTTTTGGATCCTGCCGCGCCATCACTTCCGAGAGTTTTTCATCAAGCCGGCTATGCCACGGCACATTTTGGCAAATGGCATCTTGGTGGTGGAAGGGATGTCAAAAACGCACCGAAGTTTTCCGCGTATGGGTATGATGAAAATGCCAGCACTTGGGAAAGTCCCGAGCCCCATCCCGACATTACTGCAAGCGATTGGATTTGGTCCGATGGCGACAAGGTGAAGCGTTGGGAGAGAACCGGATTTTTCGTCGATAAAACCTTGAACTTTATTCAGCGTCATCCGCACAAGCCCTGTTTCATTAATCTCTGGCCCGATGATCCCCATACCCCATGGGTCCCTGCATCCAATTCCGATAGAGTGGACTCTCGGGAAAATCTCAAAAGTGTGATGATCGAGCTAGATCACCAGATAGGACGACTGATGAACGGATTGAGAGAACTTAAAAGGGGTAACAATACCATCGTTGTCTTCACAAGCGACAACGGGCCACACCCGACTTTTGAAGCTTCCAGAACCTTGAACCGGCGTGGATCGAAATTAAGCCTCTACGAAGGTGGGCTTCGTGTGCCATTCATTATCCGTTGGCCCGGTCGTATTGCAGCAGGGCATGAAGACGACTCCACGCTGCTTTGCTCAATGGACATGTTTTCAAGCTTGCTCTCACTCGCAGGAATCAAAACCCCGGCTGGTTATGCATCCGATGGCATTGATGCCTCCAAGGCATTGTTGGGGAATCCCATGGTCAGGAGCAAAGCGATTTTCATGGAATACGGCCGCAGCGAGCGGATATTTGTTTATCCCAAAGGGAGGGACCGGAGCCCGGTTTTATCGGTACGGGATGGTGATTGGAAATTATTGACCTCAGCGGACGGCTCTGTGAACGAACTTTACGATTGCCGAAACGATCCGTCCGAGAAAATCAATCTGTCGGAAGATGAATTTTCAACCAAAGGCCGTTTGCGCGGTATGCTGGAAACATGGCGCCAGACATGGCCAACCAGTCCTCCTGCCGATCAGTGAGCATAATTGCTTTCATTAAAAATCATGGCTTTTGAGCGAAGGCAGCTCACACTTTCACTCATCCATAACAAAATCCTTTGTGACCCATGACGCATCTGCAGGTTCTTATGATTGGAATACTTCCCATTACCTCACTCGCCAGTCCGATTCTACTTGAAACGGAAACCAGCGCAATCTGTTTGGATGTTAAAGACGGAAAGCTCTTTAACAATTACTTCGGGGCAAAGGTTGCCAATGAGGAAGACATGCGGAATTCCAGCGAAGCCGATTTGTTTTACCCATCGCACTGGGATGCCTCCACGGGGCCTCATGCCGTGTCGATTCTTCAGCCGGATGGCCAACTGGCGTTTGATCCGGTGTATGACTCACATCGGACCACGGAGCCCAAGGACGGACAAAAGCTGCTTCAGGTCGATCTCAAGGACAGGCGCTACCCCGTCTCGATGAGGTTGAATGTGCTTGCCCATCGCCGTTCCAATATTTTCGAGCGTTGGGTGGAAATCAGCAACCATGGCGACAAGCCGATCATCATCCAGAAAGCGGCGTCCGCATCATTGCGGCTCAAGGCGAGTCGTTATTTTTTGACATCGTTCATGGGGAGTTGGGGCGTTGAGGCTTCGCTGCGCGAACAGGAAATTCTTCCGGGCAATCATTTAACCCTGAACTCCGGCTCCACTCCAAAGGGTGCCGCTGAGGGTAGCCCGACTTTTCTTATCTCGCTGGACAAGCTTGCTGAGGAAGAGTCCGGAGAGGTGATTCTTGGTTCGCTGGCCTGGTCGGGCAAATGGGACTTCAGCTTTGAAAACGGGCAAACGCGCGACCTGGATATCAATCTCGGCTACGACCCGACCTATTCAGCATACACATTGGATGCGGGAAAAAGCTTTGCCACGCCTAGAATGATTCTTACGCATTCGCTGCGCGGAGTTGGTGAAGCAAGTCGCAACTTCCATCGTTGGGCGCGGGAGGAGGGCGGTGTGAGAAGCAATGGCACTCACCGTGACATCCTCCTCAATTCATGGGAGGGAGCCTATTTTTCTTTCGATGAGAAACTGCTGCACGGCATGATGGATGGATGCAAGCAGATGGGCGTTGAGCTGTTTGTGTTGGACGATGGTTGGTTTGGTAACAAGTACCCGCGCAACAATGATAAAGCGGGCTTGGGCGATTGGGAAGTGAACGCCGCCAAATTGCCGTCAGGAATTGATGGGCTCGTTCAGGCCGCCGCCAAGCGCGGTTTGAAATTCGGCATCTGGGTGGAGCCGGAAATGGTCAATCCCAAGAGCGAACTTTATGAACAAAATCCCGATTGGGTTGTTGGGATGAAAGACCACCCGCGACGTGAGGGACGCAACCAGCTTGTGCTCGATCTCAGCCGCCCGAAGGTGCAAGATCACATCTATCGGCTCATGGATGAGCTGCTTTCGAAGAATCCCGGGATTTCCTATGTTAAATGGGATTGCAACTATGTCATTGTCGATCCCGGCAGCGGATACCTTCCCGCAGATCGGCAGCAAAACCTGCAGTTGGACTACATCAATGGCTATTATGCAGTGATGGACCGGATCGTTAAAAAACATCCTGCGGTCATATTTCAGGCCTGTGGCTCAGGTGGCGGACGCGCTGACTTTGGAGCGATGAAGTATCATCATGAATTCTGGACTTCCGACAACACCGATCCCTATGATCGAGTTTTCATTCAATGGGGCCAAAGCCATGTGTTTCCCGCAATTGCGATGGGATCACATGTCACCGAATCTCCAAATCATTACAGCAAACGCGAAACTCCTTTGAAGTTCCGCTTCGATGTTGCGATGAGTGGACGGCTTGGGCTGGAGTTGCAGCCACAGCGATTGAAAACTGAAGAACTTGCGTGGGCCAACCAAGCGGTCTCCGAATACAAACGCATCCGATCCGTGGTGCAGTTTGGCGATTTGTATCGCTTGGTGTCGCCTTACAAAAACGATCTGGCGGCCCTCCAATATGTTCACAAGGAAAACGGCAAAGATCATGCGGTTTTTTTCGCCTATCTCAAAGATCATCGATTGATCAATGGTTATGGCCCCGTGCGCTTGGCTGGGCTCGACCCAGCCAAGCGTTACAAGGTGGTTGAATTCAATTTGGAAAAAGACAAAAAACCACTTCTTGTGGAATCAGGCCGCGTTCTTGGGGGGGATTACCTCATGTCCCGTGGTCTGCGCATTCAGTGGAGTTGGCTGGCCCTTCAAACTGCTGCGGTGGAAATCACCGAGGAATAAATCTGCCAAATTCTGGCACTGAATGACATTATAGGGCGGCCCGGGGTACCTCATCCATGGGTGTTTTGTGCGCTTTCGTTCAAAAAATGATTGCTAGCAGGCCCGAAACAGGTGAGGATTTTTCAGAAACCTCATAATAATAAGCAACAAACTAATGTTTAAATTCCCCGAACACGCACCTTTTGCCAAAGAGCAGCGTCAGTCTTTGGAATCATTGCTTTCCGCGACCGATGCCGCGCAACGCGCATGGTTGAGTGGATTTCTTGCGGGCTTGAGTCCTGCTGGAGCGGTGGCTCCTGCGGCCGTTTCCGCTGGCAAGATGACCGTTCTATATGGGACCGAGTCGGGCAACTGCGAGACTCTTGCCGCGCGTGCGGTCAAGGAAGCCAAGAAGCGTGGCTTTCAGGTAGCGATGAAAAACATGTCGGAGATCGAACCCTCGAGTCTGGCTGCGGTGGGGAATCTTTTGGTCATCGTGTCGACCTGGGGTGATGGCGAACCGCCTGAGTCCGCAGCAGGTTTTTACAAGACGTTGATGAGTGAGGAGCTTGCATTGGACGGGTTGCATTATTCGGTTTGCGCCTTGGGTGACACCTCGTACGAAAAGTTTTGTCAGACCGGCAAGGATGTCGATGCGCGGCTTGAGATTCTGGGTGGCAAGCGTGTGGCTGACCGCCGCGACTGCGATGTTTATTATGAGGATGCTTTCAGTGAATGGCTGGAGCTTGCTATGACGGGTCTGGCGCCTGTGGGTGCTGTGATTGTCGCTGCGCCAAACGCTGGAGTTGTTTCAGGCGATGTTGAGTACGGCAAAAAACATCCGTTTCCATCGGCCTTGATCGAACGCGTGCTGCTCAATGGCGAGGGCTCGAGCAAGGAGACGATTCATTTGGAATTTTCTTTGGATGGATCGGGTATGTCGTATGAGCCAGGTGATGCCTTGGCAGTGGTGCCGGTGAATGCGCCGGATGTCGTAGCAGCGGTGCTTGCGGCAGCGAAGTTGAAAGGGGATGAAGAAATTGAAACCAAGATTTCCGGCCGCAAATTGTTGGTCGATGCCTTGCGCGAGGATTTCGACATCACCGCACTCTCGCGCAGCGTGCTCACCAAATTGGCTGAAGCGACCGGATCGAATGCCTTGAAAGCTCTGTTGGCGGACGATGCCAAAGAAAAACTCAAGGAGTACAATTATGGTCGCGAGATCGTTGATGCGATTAATGACTTCGCGCCATCGGGACTTTCGGCCGACGCGCTTGCGGGCTTGTTTCGCAAATTGCCGCCGCGTCTATATTCCATCGCCTCCAGTCCGCTCGCACATCCCGGCGAAGTGCATCTCACGGTGGCGGCGGTGCGATATCAATCGCATGGCCGCTCGCGCAAAGGGGTCTGCTCGACTTATTTGGCAGACATCGCGAAAACCGGATCGCCGGTTCCGATTTTCGTTCAGCCGAACAAAAACTTCCGCCTGCCTGCCGACGAATCAGCGCCGGTGATCATGGTCGGCCCCGGTACAGGTGTGGCTCCGTTCCGCGCCTTCGTTGAGCACCGTGCGGCCACCGGTGCCAGCGGCAAGAACTGGCTCTTCATGGGCGACCAGCGTTATCTCTTTGATTTCCTCTATCAGCTCGAGTGGCAGGATCACCTCAAGAGCGGTGCGTTGAGCCGACTCGATGTCGCATTTTCGCGGGATCAACCCGAAAAGATTTATGTGCAACAGAAAATGCTCGATCAATCCGCCGAGCTGTATGCATGGCTTGAGCAGGGTGCGTATTTTTATGTCTGCGGCGATGCCTCGCGAATGGCGGCCGATGTGCATGAGGCCCTTGTTTCCATTGTCGAAAAACACGGCGGCAAGTCGCATGAGGCGGCTGAGGCCTATGTCGAGGAGCTCAAAAAGTCGAAACGCTACCAGCGCGATGTGTATTGATGCGTCAAAGCAAACCAACCACTGAACACCGAAATTATTTTATGTCCGAAGAAAAGAAACTTTCCGCGAACGAATACATCAAGACGCGCAGCAATTACCTCCGTGGCACGATTGCCGAGGGGCTTGCGGACATGTCCACCGGTTCGATGTCCGAGGATGACCAGCAGCTGCTGAAATTTCACGGTACTTACCAGCAGGATGATCGCGATCTGCGTGCCAACCGCCGCAAGCACAAGCTCGACAAGGCCTACTCTTTCATGATCCGCATCCGCGTGCCGGGCGGTGTTGCGACGCCCGCGCAGTGGCTTGAGACCGACCGCATGGCAACGCAGTTCGCCAACGGGACCATTAAGCTCACCACTCGTCAGGCCTTCCAGTTCCACGGCATCATCAAGAGCAACCTCAAACGCACGATCAAAGAGATCAACCAAACCGCGATGGACACGATCGCCGCCTGCGGTGATGTGAACCGCAATGTCATGTGCAACCCAAATCCGCATCTTTCGGAAGTTCACGCTGAGGTGCTGAAGGTTGCACAGGGAATTTCTGACCATCTCACACCGCAGACCCGCGCGTACCATGAGATATGGCTCGATGGTGAAAAAATTGAATCAAGCGAAGAGGAAGTCGAGCCGATCTATGGCAAGACTTACCTGCCGCGTAAGTTTAAAATCACCATTGCGGTGCCGCCATCCAACGATGTCGATATTTACGCCAACTGCCTGTCCTTCATCGCGATTGTCGAGAAGGGCAAACTGGTTGGTTTCAATGTGGCGGTTGGCGGTGGCATGGGTTCGACCCACGGCAATGAGGCGACTTACCCGCGCATTGCCGATGTCATTGGATTTTGCGCGGCCGATCAGGTTGTCGATGTGGCGGAAAAGGTAGTGCTTGTGCAGCGCGATTTCGGCGATCGCACTGACCGCAAGCACTCGCGCTTCAAGTACACGGTCGACGACCGCGGCGCGGATTGGATCCTGGCAAAGCTTAACGAGTACCTCGGTTATGAGCTTGGTCCGGTGCGCCCCTTCAAGTTCGAAGACAACGGTGACCGCTATGGCTGGGTCGAGGACAAAAATGGCAACTCCCATCTCACGCTCTTCATCCAAGGTGGCCGTGTGCTTGATACCGATAGCTACCCGTTGCGCACGGGGCTGCGTGAAATTGCCAAGATTCATGACGGTGACTTCCGCCTTACGGCCAATCAGAACCTCATTATCGCCAACATTTCGCCACAGAAGCGCCCGCAGATCGAGAAGTTGCTCGAGCAATACGGCATCAAGGACAGCCACGACAAAAGTGCGTTGCGTTTGAATTCTTTGGCCTGCGTTGCTTTGCCAACCTGCAGTTTGTCGCTGGCTGAGGCTGAGCGTTACTTGCCGGATTTGATCACTGAGCTTGAAGAGGTGATCGAGGCCAACGGCCTTCGTCACGATGCGATCACTGTGCGCATGACCGGTTGCCCGAACGGTTGTGCTAGACCTTTCATTTCCGAAATCGGTTTTGTGGGTCGCGCTCCCGGACGCTACAACATTTACCTCGGTGGTGGTTTCGCAGGGCAGCGTCTCTCGAAACTTTATCGGGAAAATGTTCCCGGCAGCGAAATCAAAGGTTTCCTAGCGCCGATCATCGGCCGCTACGCCAAGGAGCGGAACGAGGGCGAGCGCTTCGGCGATTTCTGCATTCGTGCGGGCTACGTCGCGGCGACCGTGCAGGGCGGCGACTTTCACAAGAACATCAAGCCTGAAGCGTTTGCCACAAACTGATGGCAAGCAGTCCCGATGTCATGCAAAGCATCATGAGCACCCATGCGGATCCTGGTGAACTTTCTGAGGCCCTCGCGCCATTGCGAGCGGGCGAGCGGATCCGTTTGCTGCACGAACGTCTTGGTGATCGCCTGATGGCGACGACGAGCTTCGGTATTCAGGCAGCGGTGATGTTGCATCTGATCCACGAGCACGCACCAAAAATTCCTGTGGTATTCATCGACACCGGGTTTTTGTTTCCTGAAACCTATCGCTATGCGGAGGACTTGCTCTCGCGCTACAAACATCTTGATCTGCGGGTTTATCAACCGGCAATGAGTGCCGCACGCATCCAGGCCTTGTGGGGTAATCTTTGGGAGCAGGGCAAGGAAGGTGCCGACCGCTACGCGATGCTTACCAAGATCGAGCCGATGAACCGTGCGTTAAAAGAGACCGGTGCCGATGTCTGGCTCAGCGGACTGAGGCGTTCGCAATCCAGCACACGCTCGGACAGGCCCTTTGTCGAGCGTCAGAAAAAAACCCTCAAGGCCTATCCGATTCTCGATTGGGCCGATGCCCAGGTGGATCTGTATTTTCATCAGCATGGCTTGCCGCATCACCCACTTGCGAATAAAGGTTATCTGACAATGGGCGACTGGCACAGCACTTTACCGGCAGAGAATGGTGATGCTGAGTCGTCGCGTTTTGGCGGCGTGAAATACGAGTGCGGTCTACATCTCGATTCCGCTTCGTCGGATTTCCAAATCTGAGAGCAGCTCTACGGCGTTATTTTTTTAATTTTTTTTGAAGAGTTGGTCAGCTCCCGCAGTCGAAGGCGGGTATGCAAAAGAGTATCACTTCAGACAAAGCCAAGAAATCGCTTCATGCTTTCAATCGGCGCATAGGCTTCGTACATTGTTTCCTCGTGATTCTTGCGAGCGCGCCTATCCATGCGGCATTGATTGCGGGTTGGGATTTCCAGACCACCGACAGTGGTGGAACGGCCGCTGCTCAACAGCCCAACAGTCCGCGCGTTTATAATGCCAACTTCGGGAATGGAACAATTTATCTCGATGGAACCAACGGGTCATCCGATTGGTTGGTATCGAACGAGATCGCTGGGTTTGCCGGAACAAATGTCAACGCGGGCAGCGAATTTTCAACAACGACAACGGGAGCCGCGGCCCTGGCACTTCTTGGCGGTTCCGGAAGTTCCGCAAACGGAAACAGAATCGTTTTCAGGTTTTCGATGGCCGGCTACGAGGAATTGGACATTTCATTGGCGGCGCAGCGAACCCTGAGCGGTTTCTCATCACAAGTATGGGAGTACAGCGCCGATGGCACCAATTACCAGATGGTTGGAACATTGGTAAGTGGGTTCTCGTCCGGAACCATTACAGGCTCGTTCTCGGGATCTGGAGTGTTGGGCTTTGCGCCGTTTGGTGGTTTGAACAATGTCGACGATGCATTTGTGCGCGTGACTTTTGATGGAGCGACATCCGCCACGGGCAACAATCGGTTGGACAATATCCGGTTCAGTGCCACGGAAATGAAACTGATCGCAGCTGTGCCCGAGCCAAATTGCGTGGGGCTTGGGGCGGTGATGCTCCTGGTGCGTGCGTGCACCAGGAGGAGTCGCCACAATCACAAGCCACTTGCATCTCCGGTCACATTGCGGGCTCAGTCCGGCTATTGATTCATGATTGGCAAGTGCCGAGTAGAGATGCGATCGCGAAAATTAATGAAGTTTTCGAAGCTTTATTGCTTCTTTATTTCTATCTCGTCGAAAATGGCATCAACATTTTTTGAGCCGTCAACATTGCCTGCGCCGACGCCGATGCCGGCGGTAATTTGTTGAGGCATTTCTACAGTGGAGGGCGCGCCAATCTGGCTCCAGTTTGTACCGTCCGTAGAGGCATAGCCGGTGTAAGTGTTACCGCTCCGCACCAATTTAAGGCGCACGGGAAGAGCCATTTTCACAGGCTTTGTTTTCGCGGTTTTGCTGTCGGTTAGCGAGCGGGTGAACATGCGGACATTTCCATCCTTGGAATAAAGAAGTGACACGCTTTTTGAATTGGACTCGACGCTTTCGCGCATGAACAAGCCGGAGAGTGGAGTTCTGCTAGTTGCATCAAAGGTTTTCAACTGAGCTTGAATTTCCAGGTCGCCTTGTTGCTTTGAGTAGGCATATTGAAAATTGTCGTATGTGATAGACGGATCGCCGATCTCAAATCCGCTGCCGCGTACTGTGAGTGAATTTCCGTCCTGATGGGCACCACCCCATGGGCGTTGTTCGTAACCGATGAACTTGGTGTCCCAGCCTTTTGGCAAGTTGCCCCTGGTAAAGAAGGGAATCGAGGTAGCGGCCCAAGCCTCACCTTTGCTGTTGGTGATTTTGCAACGATAGAAATATTGAGCCCAAGGCTGCAGGTTCGATATCTCCGTTTTGAATACTTCGCCAGTTTTCTTGACTTGTACTTTTTGGCTTTGTTCCCACTTGGCGGGATCGTTGCCGCCGTCCTTGGTTCCCCAGTAGATGGTCGCCTCCGCGTCTGATGCGGCATTGTAAATAACCTTTCCGGTAAGGCTGGCGCTGTTTTGAGTCACATTCTGGGCCCAGTCGCCGTTGTTGACGACAGCTGGCAGCCCCGATTCCTCATAGGAGAAAAAGATTTTTTTCTTCAAGGGCTTGTTCCATGTGTTTCTGTCTTTGAGACCAACCGCAACGAAGCTGTTGTCTGGTTTCACCCGAAAGACTTCTAGCTCACCGTTGCTGGTTGCCCAGTCGATGCCCCGCCATTTGTTGTTCACTCCGCCACCCTGATGGCCGCACATGATGACAAGAATGTTATAATCCTGAAGTATGCGGTGATATGTGTCCGCGGCGCTATAGGTCCACCAGTTTTCATCGATAGGCCGGAAGTGATGAATGGTGATGACCGGGCGCCCACTATTTCCGACATTTTCACGGAGATCTTTTTCAAGGAACTCACGCGCGAATTCTGGGTGGTGCGCGCCGTATCCGTAGGTGTCAGCTTCGCCGGCCCATTCATTGCCGGGAAAGATGTTCAAAGCAATGAAGTGGATTCCCTCCCAATCCCATGAATAGTGATATCCGTTCTCGGAAATATTTTTAATGAAACCAAGCTCTTTGCGCTTCAGGTTCCGCTCTTTGATATTGTTGTACATGAACCTGCCGTGGTTCCAGTCGTGATTGCCGATGCATTCATAGACTGGAAACTTGCATTTGCCTTCTCCATTCACGCCAAATTCTGCCAAGTAGTTGGCCCACTCAGTTTTGTTTCTTTTTTCGTCCCAGCAATTATCAATCAAATCGCCGGCCATAATGACTCCGCGGGGGACTTCGACAACTCCGCCGACATCCTTTGGCAAAGGGGTTCCGGGGAGCGTATTGATCCAATCGACTTTTTCGTGGACGGTACGAGGCGGATGATTTGGCTCAGCTCCGCCATAGTGACAATCCGAAAAGGCAAACCATGTAACGTCCGCTCCCGTGGCCTGTAGGCACAAGACCAGAGGTGCTGTTGCGGCAAGTTTGCGAAAGAAACCAATCAGGCTACAGGGTTTCGAATGGATTTTAGTTTTCATAAGTTTGGTGAACACTAGTTTTTATTTTTTGAAAGCGAAACATTTTCGATAGGGCATTTATGAACCGCTTCATGAGTAATTACGTCGGAATCTCGGCTATCTTTCAGGAAATATGCAAAAATATTCCATCGTGAGGCCTCCCGAACAGGAATTGCCCATTTTTTGCGCTGATTTGTATCGGATTTATTTACGGCTATTGGTGCGATTTGGCTGATACCCAAAAGCACCCAATGCCGTGTCTTGACTCCAAGGCGCGGCAGCAGTCACAATGACGCACATCTAACGAATACCAAGCCATGCCCATCGCTCCCAACATGACCGCCACCGTCGGCAATACGCCGCTCATCCGCCTCAACCATGTAACCGCCGGACTCGATGCCGAAATTTGCGTGAAGGCGGAATTCTTTAACCCGCTTTTCAGCGTCAAGGACCGCATCGGTAAGGCGATGATCGAAGCGGCCGAGCGTGATGGTTTGCTCAAACCCGGTGGTTTGATCATTGAACCGACCTCGGGCAACACAGGAATTGCTTTGGCATTTGTGGCTCGAGCGAAGGGTTATCGCTGCATTCTTACCATGCCCGAGAGCATGTCGATCGAACGCCGCGTGTTGCTGCGTTTGCTCGGTGCCGAAATTGTGCTCACCCCGCGCGCCCGTGGCATGGGTGGTGCGATTGCCAAGGCGAAACAACTTTTGGAGCAAACGCCGGGCGCCTTTGGTCCGGGTCAGTTTGACAATCCGGCCAACCCACAGGTGCACCGCGAAACGACCGCCGAGGAAATCTGGCGCGACACCGAAGGAAAAATTGATGCCTTCGTCGCTGGTGTCGGCACCGGTGGCACGCTCACCGGTGTTTCGGAGGTTATCAAATCACGCTGCGCGATGAAGGCCTTCGCGGTCGAGCCTGTGGCAAGCCCTGTCATTTCCGGCGGTGCTCCCGGTCCGCACATGATTCAAGGCATCGGTGCCGGATTCATTCCGAAGAACCTCAATGTCGACATCATCGATGAGGTCATCCAAGTGAGCAACGAGGATGCTTTTGCCACCGCGCAGGCGCTAGCGCAGCAGGAAGGTCTGCCGGCCGGCATTTCCACCGGTGCAAATGTCTGGGCGGCGATGCAGGTTGCCAAACGTCCGGAGTTCAAGGGCAAGCGCATCGTCACCGTCGGCTGCTCCTCCACCGAGCGTTATCTCTCGACACCGCTTGCAGAAAAAGTGCGCGAGGAAGTGACCAATCTTCCGGTGCACGAGATTTGAGAGAGGCTCATGACATCAAGATTCAATTATCAAGAGGATAGGCACGGCATATTTTGCCGTGCTTTTCCATTTTGATGGAGAGTGGATATTGGGGGTGAAACCCGGATCTTTCAAACCATGGTTTCACCCCCTTATCCCTCTCCTGTCTGGAGAATTTACGTTGCCGCGCTGGTTCAGGCGTCGAGTCGTAGCGCGGCTTTTTGAGCGGCGGTTTTCGCTTCGCCGGACGACTTGTGACCGTCGTCGCTGGTGAGGCGCATGCCGACAGGTTTCGAAACTCCGAATTCCTCCATCGTCACGCCGTACATCACATCGGCACGTGCCATCGTGCGTTTCGAGTGGGTGACGATGATGAATTGCGAACGATCGATGAAGCGGTCGAGCACCTTCACGAAGCGGTTGATGTTCGATTCGTCGAGCGGGGCATCGAGCTCGTCGAGGACGCAGAAGGGGCTGGGCTTGATCATGTAGATCGAGAAGAGCAGTGCGACGGCGGTCATCGAACGTTCGCCACCGGAGAGAAGCGTGATCGACTGAAGTTTTTTGCCGGGTGGTTTTGCGATCACATCGATGCCGGATTCGAGCGGGTCGGATTCGTCGAGCAGCGTGAGGTCGGCCTGTCCTTTTTCGCCAAAGAGTTCCTTGAACATCGTTTGGAAATTGATGCGCACTTGGGCAAAGGTTTCGGCGAAGAGCCGTTGCGTTTCGGTGTTGATGCGTTCGATGACTTCGAGCAATTCCGTTTTCGATGAGACCAAGTCGTCGTGTTGTTTGCGCAGGAAATTGTAGCGTTCTTCGAGTTCCTCGAATTCTTCGATCGCGTCGAGGTTGACCGGGCCCATGGCATCGAGGCGGCGCTTGATGTCGGTGACGATGGATTCGATGAATTCCCAGTCCGGTTCGCCGGTCATTTCGCCGGGGATTTCCGCGTCGTCGGAGCCGGTGGCGTCGACCACGATGGTGGGCATGTCGTCCTCGGTTTCGTCGTCGGAGGATTCGGATGAGAACGACTCATCCTCATCGGCGGCGACGACCGTTTGTTTGCCGCCGCGGGCTTGGAGTGCTTTTTGCGATGCCACGCTGGCGAGCAGCGCGTGGGCGTCGGGCTCGAAAGTGCTGAGGTCGATTTGGTAGCGTTCGGCGATCGAGTTGCTGAGGTTTTCGAGGCGGAGGTCGAGTTTGGTTGCGGCGATTTCCTCGCGGCCTTTTTGTTCGTTGATGCGTGAAAGGTCGCGGCGGAGTGCGGCGAGTTCCGTTTCGGCACTTTCAATGGTTTCGAGAAGTGCGGCGCGTCCGCTTGAGCGGGATTCGATTTCTTTTTCGAGGTCTTCGGCTTCGAGTCGGTGAGTTTCGCATTCTTCGGCGAGTCGGCTATTTTCGGCGCTGGCGTCGTCGATGCGTTGGGTGAACGATTCGATTTCCGCTTCGCGGCGGATGGATGCCTCGCGGAGTTCCGAGAGGCGGTTTTCCATCGGCTTCTGTTGTTCCTCGGCGGCCTGTTTCGCGCGACGTTCGACCGCGAGTTCGGTGCGGAGGCTGTTGAGGTCGTTGTTGAGTTCGCTCTCGCGTTGGCTGATTGAGTCCGCTTCCGATTGGAGGCGGCGGGCATCGGTTTCAAGACCTTCCAGCCGTTCGCGTGAGTTGTGGAGTTCCGCTTCGAGTTGGACGCGACTTTCGGCGGCGGCGCGTTCGCGGTTTTCCAGTTCGCCGCGTTCCCAGCGGACATTTTCGAGTTTTGTGTCGAGGTTTTCGACTTCGCGAGTGGCGAGGGTGAGTTGGCCTTGAAGGGTTGAGAGATCGACCTTTTGACGTTGCAGGCGTTCGCGGGCGATCTCCACCTCCTCGCGGAGTTGTTCGAGGTTGGTTTCGGTGTCGCTGACTCGGCGGCGTGCGGCTTCATCGGCTTGTGCGAGTGCGGCAACTTCGTTTTCGAGTGTGCGGACTTCGTTGCGGAGCTCGAGCACCGAGGTTGAGCC
>CAZXHZ010000006.1:0-2247 GCA_964639755.1 uncultured Luteolibacter sp.
GCAAAAAACGACCAATACCAAACCGCGCAAGCTGAGCCTCAAGGAACGCACCGAGCTCGACGGCATGGAAGCCACCATCCTTGCCGCGGAACAGGACGCCGAACAAATCGAATGCCAACTCAACGATCCGGAATTCCAAGCCCAGCACTACGAAGAGATTTCCGAGCTCGTTTCAAAACTCGATGCCGCCAAGGCTGAAGTCACACGCCTCTACCAACGCTGGGAAGAACTCGAGGCCCTGCGCGAAGCGCTTGAAAAATAGCACCCGTCGCAACACCAAGCCAAGTGCCCCCGCCGGGAATCGAACCCAGATTTAGAGTTTAGGAAACCCTCGTTCTATCCATTGAACTACGGGGGCTTGTGGCTGCAAGCCCACCCTATATCGTCGCCAAACCCGCGCCGCAAGTCACATGTGACTTCTTAGGGTGAACGCTCTTAACGGTGTCGATAAATTCCATGACCACCGGCGGCGCGGTGAGCGATAAAACAAGCTGATGCGACCAGTATTGCTGGGCCGGGGCCGAAGAGTTCGAGGCCGAGAACGGCCGATGCCATGGGCGCGTGGGTGGCACCGGCAAAAATTGCCACAAACCCGAGTGCGGCAAACAAGTCGACCGGCGCATGCAGCATGCCCGCGAGCGCATTGCCCATCGTCGCGCCGATAAAAAACAAGGGCGTCACCTCGCCTCCCTTGAAGCCAGCACCAATGGTCACAACGGTGAAAGCAAGCTTCCAAAGCCAAGCATTGCCGGGAATCGATGTGTCCGTGAAGGCGCTGAAAAGCGTTGTCGCACTCGGGTGACTGGCTAGCGTGCCAAGGCCAAGATAATCCGAAGTGCCTGCGAACCAACACATCGCGATGACCAAACAACCTCCAACAAAAGCACGGCGTTCGGGCTGCGAAATGAAATGCTGCATCACGGAAGAAACGCCTTGGCAAGAGCGCGAAAAAAGTGCGGCCATCCAACCAAAGATCACAGCGGCAACGATCACTTTTGCAAACAGCAGGCAGTGGAAAATCAGGCTGCCCTCGATGGCCTTCAACTGATAGCTGGAATGCGTGATGCCCCATGCGAGACAGGCGTGATGCGCGACATGCGATGCAAACAGGCATGGCAGGATCACTCGCAGACTCGATCCTTTGCTTCTTGCAATTTCCCACGCAAACAAAGCGCCCGCGAAAGGCGTGCCGAACACCGAACCAAAACCCGCTGCCACGCCGGAGATCAATAGCAACCGCGTCACGGAAGGTCTTGCGTTGATCGCCTGCGCAAAGGCCGAAGCGATGCCACCGCCCATTTGCAAGGCCGTGCCTTCACGCCCCGCCGAGCCACCAAAAAAATGCGTCACCAGCGTGCCGAGCAAAGCCAACGGTGCCATGCGGCGAGGCACGCTGCCATTTCCATTTTCGATTTCACCAAAAAGCAAACGGTTGCCGGTATCAGTACCGCGACCATGACGACGGTACAACCATGCGACTCCAGCGCCGCCCAGCGGTAAAAATGCAAGCAGCCATGGGTTTGCAAATCGCAGGCGCGTCAGCGCATCAAGACTCCACAGGAAAAACGCCGATGCCGATCCGACCGATGCCGACATCAGCAAAAGGAGGAGCATCCATTTGAGCATGGATGGTATGCGGAAGCGGCGCGAGGTCATTGCAATGACGAAGCCTCACAAATCGCAGGACCTTTGGCACGATCAAACAATGGGCATGTCCGGATGCATCCGTGTCGATAGCCCGTTCCAATCCTGATCATCCGAAAGCAACAGAATGATATTGGGATGCTGCGGAAGTGCTCTCACAACCGCTTGGATGGAGAAAGTCAAAACGAGAATGCCCATGAGAGCGCGGAGGAACATTTTCATGATGTGTGGGAACAGCCATGAAACCCCAGCATATCGAAAATGTTGCGATGCTCATTGGGAGAAATGAACAAAGGTGATATCAAACTCCTCTCCCATACGCTCGGGTTAAGCCCATGGGCAGTTTCAGAGACTTCCCGCAAAAACCAAATTCACAGCATTCACCCAACCTCAAGCTCCGCCGCTGGCGATGTGCGCAAACTTGTCGTCGATGAAACTGAGAACCAACGCCTCGGTGGCTTCATCGTTGAGCCGCTCGACAACCTCGACCGAAAACCCGCGTGCGATGAGCTGGCGGGCGCGGACGGGATCGATGCCGCGGGCGCGGAGATAAAAAATTTCCTCATCGCTGATCTGTGACGAGGTGCTGCCGTGCGAACATTT
>CAZXHZ010000007.1:0-2765 GCA_964639755.1 uncultured Luteolibacter sp.
TCAAATTACATTCGTGCGCGGAGTCAAGATCATCGCAAGTACGCAGTGAATTTGCCTAATTGCATGAAGGGCCGCCCGACGATGATGCGATGCGATGATGATGATGATGATGCGATGCGTCGATAGTCGAAGATCGATTGCGTCACCGAGTTGGTGCCCTTTGGCTTGCATGTTTTGCTTGAGCGGCGTCGGGCGCTTTATTCTTTCTCCGGGTTACGGAGCTTGCGATATTCACGCGGAGTCATGCCTGTGGATTTGCGAAACTGGCGGTTGAAGTTGGCGAGATTTTCGAATCCGCTTTCGATGGCAATTTCCACTATGTTGCGATCGTTCTCGGCAAGTGCGCGGCAGGCTCTTCGGATGCGGCAGGAATTTCGAAATTCGACAAAGGTCTTGCCGGTCATTTTGCGAAAATAGCGTGCAAACGAAGTGGGCGTGAGGCAGGCGAAACTGGCAATCTCGACAAGCGAACAACGATCATCGCAGCTGGCCTCGATGTGTTCGATGATCCGCCCCAGTCGTGACTCCATCTTAAAGGATCGTTGGTTTCGGTATGAGGCATTGGCCAAAACCTTGTTCTCGCTCAGCGACAGGTCGCCGAGCAGCGAGGCCAGTGCCAGCCATGCGTCGAGTCCCTGCTTTGCGGTCAAGTCGCGCAGCCGTTGTTCCATTGATCGTGCAACATCTGGTGGGAAATGCAGCCCTAACCCGGACTTGTTCAACAAGGATCGTACCGTTTCGAATTCCGGCAACTCGAGCAGTGACTCCGGCATCGCCGATGCCAAAAATTGCACAACAATCGCCTCGTTTGATTTAATCTTTCGCCCAGGCTTACGGGAAAACCAAGTGTGAGGAAGGTTCGCTCCCAACAAGACAAGATCGCCGGCCCCATAGCTCGCGCTGTGATCGCCCACCAGTCGGGTGCCCGAGCCGCGCGTGATTAGCGTGAGCTCAATTTCCGGGTGATAATGCCAGTTCCAAGAGAAGTTGCGTTCTGCACGACAGTAGGCGCGCAAAGAGAGTGGCGCGTCCCGCCATGGCATGGCTTCAATCGCAGCTTTCATGGAATAATTTTGCTAATAATGTTCAAAAATGACAAATTAATATTGGTTTTTGGCAAATGGCTAGGAGATTAAGGAGGGTGGCTGAAGTAAGGTTCTGATGATGAATCCGCAACCGCAACCCGCCCATCAGTCATACAAAAACCTGCCGCCTTTGATTGGAATAGCCAGCTTGGAGGAGGCGGCGAAGCCCGGATTGTCCGTTTCCGCATGTGTGAGTCGTCTCAAGCGATTTCATTACTCGCTGTGGAGGATCCACCAGATTTGCATTGCCCACATCGCTGAGGAACCGGTTTATGAGTTGAAGATGGCCTTCAGTTTGCACGGGCATCTGGCTGCCGAAATGGACACGCTTTTTCGTTCTCGAGTTGGTGAAATGCGCGAGCCGCCGCTGGGCTTGGAGAAAAGCCAACACCCGGCGCTCGATGTGTTCTTTGATGAGATTCTTGCCACTCCGTCAGTGGAAGAGCGTTTGCTTGGTCTCTACGCAAAAGCGTTCCCGGCGCTGCGCGAGGGGCTGGAACGCTACATCTCGGAGTCGCATCCACTCGCGGATTATCCATCGCAGAGAGTCTGCCGCCACGCCCTGCTGGATCTCGAAGATATCTGCGCTTGGGGCACGAAGGCGATCGCCGCGCTTGTCGATGAAAGCCAGATCAAGGCATCCGCGAATTGGCTGAGCCTGCTTGATGTTTGCCTTGCATCAGCGGGAGGCCTGGACGGCACTGGAAAGCTATCGGAAAACTCGGAGTCTCCAATTCGTCACTACAGCTCGAAGCCTTTTGACTTCGATGGCACGCCCCGGCGAGATGAGCGTTTCCCCGATCCCTACAACATGGGGGTCAATGCCGAGGGGTTCCTTTACGATGATGAAATGCCATCCGAAGCCAAGGTGCTCATGATGTTTTACAAGCGGCTTCGTGAGATTGATGTGCCGGAAATGATGTCAAGCATCCTGCATGAAACCTCTGGCAAGCCATGGGCTTATTATCGCGACATGACCCGTCAGCTCTGGGATGAGGCGCGCCATGCGATGATGGGCGAGGTGGGATTCGTTTCCGAGGGTATCGACTGGCCACGCTTAGTCATGATCAATTCGACTTGGTCGCGTTGTCTCAATTCCCAACTCGCTCCCAAGGAGCGTCATGCCGTGCTTTACTTCATCGAGCAGGGGTTGATGCCGAAAACCGGCAAACGCCATGAGTGGGTGGTAAGTCAGGATGCCAACAATCCGTTGGCTACCACTTTTCAGGATTTTGACTGGGCGGATGAAGTCTTGCACGCGCGGATCGGTCGCGATTGGTATGTCGCGGACATGCCTGATGCCAGAAAAGCGATCGACTATGGCGATGAGTGCTGGGCCAAGGTGCTCGTCGGGTGGGGTGAATTTAAAAAACAAGGGCTGACCGAACACCGAAACTGGTGGCCGGATCTTTATCGGACCTGGTGTGAGAATAACGGTCGGAAACCAGATGCGCGGGCGCTCGCTTTTTGCGAGACATATGAGGGGAAGCGCCCTGACCTCAAAACACTTCCGGCCTCTACCTGAAAAATCCGTATCGCAATTTCATTTCACATTTCCACGCGGATGTCGGGGATGTGGGTGAAGGAAATTCGCATCGGTGCGGTGTCGCGGCTTTCCTGAACGCCGCCGAAGTAGACGACCGAGCGGCCGTAGCGGGCGCGCAGTTGATCGAGTGTGGC
>CAZXHZ010000008.1:0-2455 GCA_964639755.1 uncultured Luteolibacter sp.
AGCGGCGCAAGATCCGCACGGCAGCACTCAAGCAAATCCAACGCGACCTCGACCGCCGACTCGATCGAAGCATCGTATCCATCCACGCCCAAGAGCTCCGGCAAATCGAGCGACTCGTGATCGCTGATCCGCTGCGCCAGCATCGCCCGCTGCGACTCGCTTGCTGTCTCGAGCAAATTCAAAATCGGCAAGGTCAACTTTCCCTTCACCAGATCAGTGCGCAAAGTTTTGCCCACCACTTCCTCCGACCCGACCAAATCAAGGCAGTCGTCGTAAATCTGATACGCGGTTCCCAAGCGCATACCGTAATCGTAAAGACGATCCGCATCCGCCGCGCTCATACCCGACAGCGTGCCAGCCAAACCACTAGAAGCCGCAAACAAGGCACCGGTCTTCATGCCGATGACCTTGAAATAATCGTCCTTGGTAAAAGTCGGATCAAAGCGGCGCTGCGTTTGGATGATCTCACCCTGGCACACTTCTCGCGCGGCCTTGCCGACCTTGCGGCAAATTTCGATGCTATTAAAATCCGTCGCCAAAGTCAGCGCGTGCGAAAACAACGCGTCACCCAACAACACCGCCAGCGAATCACCCCACTTGGCATTCGCAGTCGGAACCATGCGCCGCGTCGCCGCATCATCAATGATGTCGTCGTGCACCAGCGTCGCCATGTGGATCAATTCAAAGATCACTCCGAGCTTGATGTGATCATCATTTATGCCGCCTGCCGCGCCACCGATCAAAATCGAAAGCGCCGGCCGGATCCGTTTGCCCGAGGTGTTGCACACATAGGCAATGTACGGCTCTATCGCCGAATCAAAGCCGCGCACCTGTTCACGGATCTGGACCTCCACCCGCTCCAAATGCGGGCGGACCAATTCGAAGGGAAAAAGATTTCCGCCGGAAGGCGTCGCGTCGGTAGCCATGCTTGAGTGCCGCGAACTAGCCACAATCCCACCACATCCGCAATGCGGATCTTGCCACACAACACGGAAAGGACCCAATCGACTTGCCGTGGAATCAACGACCACTCTAAACTCACCCATTCCATGAACATCGAGCCGATCGCCACGGTCAACACCTGCTTCGGCAGCAAGTTCGCAGCTCCGCGTCAACCCGGCCTCTGCCCGAGCGCGTGGGGCGAGCTGATGTTTCATCCACCCTACCGCAATGCGGATTCGATCCGCGGCATCGAGGGATTCTCCCACCTCTGGCTCATTTTTGGATTTCACGAAACGATCGAGCAAGGTTGGAAACCCACGGTGAGGCCGCCACGCCTCGGTGGCAATGAACGCGTCGGCGTCTTCGCAACCCGCTCAACCTTTCGACCCAACGGACTCGGCCTATCGTTGGTGACACTCGAAGGCATCGACACCACCTCACCCGATGGCCCCATCCTCAAACTCGGCGGCGTCGATCTCATCGACGGCACTCCCATCTACGACATCAAACCCTACCTCCCCTACGCCGAAGCCATCACCGGGGCCCGCGCCGGCTTCGCCCAAGAGGAAATCCCAAGACTGAAAGTGGAAATCGAAGAGAACGCCAAATCCGATTTCAAAAAACTCCCCAGCCGCGCCCAAAGTCTTATCCTCGAAGCGCTCTCACTCGATCCACGCCCCGCCGTGCAAGCGCAACAAGAAGACCGCACTTTTGGTGCCATGCTCTGCGGCAAAAATGTGCGCTTCACGATCGAGAGTGGGGTCTGCCGTATCGTGGAGATTCAGCCATAGGTCCTATGGGACTTATACCTCTCCCAGCCAATCCCCACCAGCGATCCTCTGCGACTCACTCGTCTCTCCAAGCCACTCCCAGATCCAAGCCTGCTCCTTCGATACCGCACCAGTCTCATCCCTCACCTCGACCTCAATCTTCACCCTGCGGTATTCGCTGCCTTCAAACTCATCGAGCGCGGCAATCGTCTCGGCATCGACCATGAAAATGTCCCCCACTATCGGATCGGCATTTTCATCCACAACGAAGCCTGGATACCAATCGATGCGATAAAGCCTCCCGCGCACCAACCCATTCGCCACAAAGCTAGAATCGGCCATGCGGAAATCATTCGACCCACCGCGCCGCAGCGTGCCGTACACGAAAACCATTTCGCACTTTTCGTCGCTCACTTCTCGTTCGGATGAGTGGCAACCTCGCTGTCGAGCATCCGGCGCAAGTCATCCATGCCCTCACCGCTCTCGGCAGAGATCGGAATGATCTCAACCTTCGGGAATCTCTGACGGAAATTCGCCAAGTGCTCGGCTGCACCTTCGATGTCCATCTTGTTGGCCACGACCTTCCACGGGAAGCGCGCAAGCTCTTCGTCGTACTCGCGAATCTCGCGGCGCAAAATTTCCAAATCCGAAACCGGATCACGCGCCTCACTGCCAGCCATATCGACAACGAAAAGCAGCATGCGACAGCGTGTGATGTGACGCAAAAATTCATGACCCAGCCC
>CAZXHZ010000009.1:0-17093 GCA_964639755.1 uncultured Luteolibacter sp.
TGCGAGTAGAAACGCAGCCGTCCTTTTGGCAGCGCCATGCCGAGGTTGTTTTCCTTGCTGTTTTTGAACTCGCGCAACACCCAGACCTTCTTGTTGGTCGGCACGCCATAATCGCCTTCGCCGCGATAAAAATTCCATGCGCCGTAATTTATGGTCGCGCCATCATAAACGAAGATTTTTGGTGCCTTCACGCCGTTGCCGCGAATGAACTCGACCTGCTTGGTTTCCTGGTCGCGCAGGGTCAGCGGACGGGCGATGGTGTAGAGGTGGAATTCATCGAAGGATTTTTCCGTGACGGCTTCCTGCATCATATCTACCGCCATGGCCATCGCTTTCATGCGAGCCATCGGCTGCTGCGCTTGCAGCTTGTTTACATCGCCCGCCATCAGCTTGACCTTTGCTTGATTGAATGCGGTGCCGCTTTGGTTTTTGAAAGTCACCCAGCCGACGATGTCGATCAAATCTCCCTTTTCATTTGCTACGATGTTGTAGTCGGACTGCCAGTTCAGGCCGCCTGTGACGTAAGCGATCTCGGCGCCGAAACTGGCAGGCTCTGCGGAGTTGATCGTCCATGTGAGCGTCGGATTGAGGATCGTGTCATCACCGAGCGCAGGGAATACCGGCTCGCCGGGTAGGGAGAAACGGAGATTTCCATTTACCTCAATGATCGGCTGGCTGGCTTCTCCGCCTGGATTGTAGCCGCTGCGGATGATTTTTCCCTGCACGGTGCGGTCGGGCTTGTTGGGTTCGCGGATTTCGAAGCCGATCGTTTTGCCTTCATTGAGTTGCAGCATGAGGCCGGATGAAACCGGGTCGTTGCGGTAGGCTTGCTCGAGGATTTGAAATTTCACTTTGCCCGCAGGGTCGCGCAGGATCACCGAGTCGGTTTCCGCTTGGGCGGTCATGCCGGAGAAACGGGCTTCAGTGATTCCCGCTTTGAGATCCAGCGGCACCGTGTCGCGAACGACCGCGAAGTTCTGATTGTAAATGGTGAGCGAGGGTTCGGCGGCGGCTGGCATCAGCGCGGCGGCGAGTGAAGTGAAAAAACGGAGCAGGTTCATGGCTGATGCTTTCATTTTCATGAGATTCGACACAATCAACGGCAAATTCTTGGAAAATGCCATTCATTTTGCCGTGGGGTGGTCGTTGCGCGTGATGGAAAATGGGGGTTGCGCTGACGAAATCGGCCTGATTTGGCATTAACTCGCCGCTTTACAAGCCCTGAAGCGGCCCCCATATTCCCGCCCCATGACTCTTGCCGCGATCGACTGGCTCTCCATCAGTATCAACCTTCTGCTGGTGATTTTCGTAATTGTTTGCCTTCTGATGACCCTGCTTATTTTGATGCAGCGGCCGAAACAGGAAGGTCTTGGTGCAGCCTTTGGCGGTGGCGTGACCGATCAGGTTTTCGGGGCTCGCACCACCAATGTGTTGCAACGAGCCACCGTTTATCTTGGTTCATTGTTTTTCCTGTTGAGTCTCACACTTGCGGTCCTGATTGGAAAAAAGAATCAGAAAACGACCATGACGGGTCCGAAAATTGAGGCCAAACAAAACGTTACTGAAAATATCGCACCCAAGGTTCTCGAAACATCTCCTGCGACTCAAACTCCAGCAAATCCTGCCGAGCCCGTCACCCCTACGGAGAATAAGTCGGAATCCTCAGAAAAATCCGCTCAACCGTAACGTTTTTATGACGTGACGGCGCTTGATGAACAAATGCCCGAACAACCGGTTTGGGCTCGTCAGGATGCCTTCCCGGTTGCTCCGCCTGGTTGGGGTTGGATGGATTACAAGCTGGGACTTCACCCTTGCGAGTCTGGTGATGCATTGATTTCGGCAATTCGCGAGGATCAAAGCCCGGGGTTGGTATTGGTGTGGAGTCCTGCAGGTGGTCACATGATTCTGCCTGATGAACTTCCCCAAGCTGCGGCGGCCGTGCTTACCTCGAGACGCCGTGCCGCGTTGCTTGATTTCAATGATGCCAAAGACAAACTTCGCTGGTTCAGTTTTATGGCGACCGGCCTGTTCGGTTATCTATTTTATCAGGCGTGGTTGCTTGCGCCGCCTAGTGATGCATTGCTGCGGATTCAAAATACGGTTCTCGCATTGTTCAGTTCGGTATCGATCGGGGTTGCACTTTTGATGTGGTTGATTTTCGGATTCATCCCTTGGTTCCAAGCGCGAAAGCGTGTGGGAGATATGGATCGTTGGACCGGGGGTGATTTTTCTGAGGCTGTTCCGGTTTTGAGATTTGAAACATGGCTGGAAATGCAGAGGGCTCCGGCGACTCGGTTTTTACTGATTATCATCGCAATTGTGGGCGTGGCGCAGCTTTTACCTGGCAATTCGATTTTGGCGGCGGGCCTGTTAAAGGATCCGATGCATCGCGATTGGTGGCGCCTTCTGACGGCGCCCCTCATGCATGGGAATCTCATTCACTTCATGATGAATTCTGCCGCTTTGATTTATCTCGGGCGGCGTCTGGAGGTCATCGCCGGCTGGCCCCATCTGATTCTGGTGTTTCTTTTTTCGGCATGGATGGGCGGAGAATGTTCGCTGCGATTTGTCGATCTTCCGTCGGTCGGTGCATCAGGCGGTTTGATGGGTTGGCTCGGTTTTCTGATGATATTTGAGTGGCATCATGGCCGGCTTGTTCCGAGCAAAGCGCGCCACAGGTTGTTGATTGGCATTTTGCTCACAGGTTTGATCGGTCTTGTAGGCTTTCGTTTTATTGACAATGCCGCGCACTTGGGAGGTGTACTGGCAGGTGTGGTTTATGCGTTGATTGTTTTTCCGAAATCAGCATCGGCCGCGCGTCCGAATCCCACATGGAGTGATCGCATTGCCGGAACACTTGCCGCGATGGTTCTTGTTTATGCGGCCATGGTGGCTTTATGGAAAATTCTTGCTTCAGTTGGATGATTGACCTACCCCCCAATGCAGAAAAATCAACCGATGTATATTTTCCCTTTCCTGATGAAAATTTCGATGCCGCTGTTTTTTTGCATGTGTGTAATCCTTGGTCCGCTGGCCTGTGCGGTGGAAGCGGATTCCGCATTGATGGAGAAGGGGCGGGCTCAGTTCATGATGTGCGCGGCCTGTCATGGCAAAGAAGGAGAGGGGACCGCCGCCGCGCCGCCGCTCGCGGGATCGGAATGGGTGGCAGGACCAGTTGAAAATCTGATTCGCATTCAGCTTCGCGGTTTGCGCGGGCTGATCACGGTCAAAGGTCGTGATTATGACTTTCCCGCAGGCATGGCCCCGATGGCTTACCAAAATGACGCGCAGATCGCGGCGGTGCTTACCTATGTACGCCAATCGTTTGGAAATTCCGCATCCCCTGTCGACCCTTCGCAGGTCGCGGCCTTGAGAAGTGAAGTGGGCAAACCGCAACTTGTTGTCAGCGACCTCACGCCACTTGCCAAAGCTGAAAGTTCTAGCGTTTCGCCGACCGCGCCATTTTCGTCATCGGGCAAGTACGCCAATCTCGAAACCGAGGAAAAAATGCCGAAATGGTTGGTGGTGGCTGTTGTCGTCCTGCTCGCTGGCGTCGGTATGTGGTTGGCAAAAAGTCGAAATGACTGATCCCGCGTCAGCGGATTTTTTCAATATGCCCGCCTCGTTCGACATGGATGAATTGCAGGCTGGAATTCGATTCGATGGCAGATGCGATGCTTGATGCGTCGACCAGCATGAGCGCAGTCGACCAGACTTCGGCGCTTGTTGCATCGGGCGCTCCAATCCAAACGCGTGTGCAGCGGTCTTTGGGCATCGCATTCGAACCATGCGGGTGAAAGATGTGTTCGCCTTGGATGGTGATGCCCGATGCGCTGAGGGCCTGATTTCGAATTTCGATGCGCAGAGATTCCGTTGATCCGCAAATGTTGACGGGCCATGGGTGGGGGCCGATGGCGAGGATCGAGCTCGCACCTGCGCTGAGCAACGCGTCGTTGACGCCCCACTCGTTGAGCAGCTTGCGGAGTTGGTCCAGCGCGAAGCCCTTGCCGATTCCGCCGAGATCAATCTCACGGCCCGCTTCCAGGCAGCTAATGGCTGGCGTGTCCGGATGAACCGCGAGCATGCCGGCAAGCGCAGGTGGCATTTCCTCCGGTTTCGTCTTCATGTGTTGGATGACGGCGCCAAGGGTGATGTCGAAAAGTCCGCCGGTCAGCGCATGCGCCTCGAGTGCCAGCAGCAGGCATTGGTGGCAGGCTTCGTTGAGGAAAAGCGTTTCGCCGCTTTGCATGCGGTTGATGCGCCAGACATCGCTACCGTCGATGAAACGGCTGAGGTGCGCTTCGAGCCAGTCGATCTGCTCGAAGCATTCGCGCGCCATGTCGCGTGCGGTACTTTCATCCAGCCCACGAAAGTGCAGGTTGAAAGTTGTGTTCATCGCATCGTGCGTGAAATTCCTGGCGTTGTTGATGGAGTGCGGCTGGTTCATCGCGGGTCGTCCTGCATCCAGCGTTGCCAGATTTCACGTTTGATAAAAAGCATCACTGGAACACCGGCTCGCAAGCCACGGGGCAGCATTTGATGCGATGACTCCAGCTCTTTGTTCACCGCATCGGCTTGTTCGGGCATAGCGATGACGACAGGCATTGAAGAAAGATTGGGGGGTGCGCTTTGCCAATAACCGGTATTTTCAAACGATCGCAAAATCCACGGTAGAGGCCAGTATCCGCTGCCAATGACCGCGATGGGTTCGATCGATTTGTTGGGGGCGATGGCTTGGAGCTTCTTGAGCCATGGTTCGAGCTCCTCGATGTCACGGCGTGTCGGAACATATGCGAATGGATTGCGTTCGTCTGATGCAAGACGACCCATGGCCTGGCGAGATTGCATGGTTTGTGTCACCATGGCGAAAGTGCAGATCGTGATGATCAATGTCTTCATCAAGGCTTTTTGATTTTTGAATTCGACGATTGAAAATCCGGCGAGCACACAGACTTGCGCCCATGGCAAGCAAGCGAGCCACGGGGTTTTGTAGGGGATGAGGCTGTAGGCCAATACCTGCAGGATCGCGCTGATGGCGATGAAACGGATTGGCCGCGTTTGAGCAGGGGGATTTTTGCCAAAAGCATACATGCATGCGACAACGGCGAGCAAAATCACGGGTGTGCCAAACCACCATGTGCCGCCGGACTTGGATGGCAAAGCAAGAAGTCGCAAGTAATAGCCGAATGGCTTTTCATGTCCTGCAGAGGTTTCATAGATGAAAAATGTGCGGATGGAATCGAGCATGCCGCGCGGTTCGCGAAAGGCATCGGTGTAGAAAAATGCGGCGGTGAGTAGTGCGCTTGATGCAGCCAGCGCGAAGGAAGCACGATGTTGGACCCATAGCGCATGGAGTGATGCTCGATGCGGTACGCCGTTTTCAAACAGCAGGAAAAATCCTGCTGCCGACCATGCCATGAGGCTGATGAGAAAAGTTTCCTTGGTGGCAAACATCAGGCCGACGAATGCGCCGGTGAAGATTGCAGGCGTCCGATAAGCAAGTGAGAGCATGGCTGCGAGGCCAAAAAGCGTGAGCAGCATTTCGTGGATGAACATTCGGCTGTAATAAATCAGCAACGGCGAGCATGCCAAAAGTGCCGCCGCGAGGAGCGCGCTGGCATCGCCGATGCGTTTGCGCCAAAAAAATGGCAGCAGGACAAGCAGCGAGCCGGCGATGGCTGGAAGGATGCGCAGTGTGCCTTTGGTCATCTCTCGCCATGAGTTTTCGCCGCGCCAATGGCAGATTGTCATCGCAAAGAGACTTTGCGTTGGACCGTGATAATGCGTCGGATCAAAGCCCGTGCCGCCGTTTTCCATGCGATAGGCGGCGATGCGGGCACCGGTTGCCTCGTCGGCGTGGATCGGGCGCTCGCCCAGTCCGTCGAAACGCAGGAAGGTCGCTGCCACAAGGACCGCGACCCAGCATAAAACGACTTTGCAAGTCATGGGCATTGGCTATCTGCCGGATGCCAATAAAGATTTCAATTCGATGCAATGTCAATTTAGATGAAGGCGTGCCACATGCCAGCAACCAAATCGTGTTGGTGACTCCCGTATGGAACGACTCTGCGCGTCTGCAAGGCTTCGGTGCGGATTTGGCAAAGACCCTTGCGGCGTCGCCGCTGTCAGTGCGTTGGGTGATTGCCGATGATGGTTCGGATCCAGTTGAGCAAGACCGACTTGTGGCCATGGCCGGTGATTTTTTTCGAATTTTCCCCAATGTTTTTTTGCATCAAGCAGATGCTCATCGAGGCAAGGGATCCATCATTCGCGAGGCTTGGACACTAATGCCCGATGCCGGGTGGTATGCGTTTGTGGATGCCGATGGCAGTGTTTCTGCAAATGATCTCATGGGCTTGCTGCAAGCTGCGGTGGATTCCGGCAGATCGGTGTTGGGAGTTCGCAGAAAAACGGCCTCTACCAAGATTTCGATGAGCAAACGGCGAAGACTTGTTCATTACGCCTATCGCTGGATCGTGCGGACATGGTTCGACCTTTGCAGTTCCGACCCTCAATGCGGAGTGAAGATTTTACGGGGAGCAGACTACCGGCGCGTTGCCGATGGCCTTTCGGAAAATGGGTTTGCCTTCGATTCTGAGCTTTTGATCCGACTTGCGAGGTCGGGTTGTGATTGGCGTGAAATCGCCGTCAGCTGGGTGGAAAAAGAGTCGAGCAAGATAAAGTTCCTGCGCGACGCATGGGGCATGATGGCTGCGCTTTGGCGGCTTTATTGAGATTTTGGCTGCGCTATTTTTGGGTCGTGTAAAATAAACATCGACAAATTCGTTTCGCTTGTTAATAAACGAATACGATGAATTTGTAGAAGAAATTACTGTCAAAAGTTTGTCAGCAATTTCACCGAAGAGTGGATTAAACGGTCAAATGTTAAATCATTATGAATCGGAAAACAAAATTCAAAAAATCGAACACTGTTAAAAGTGAAGCGTGTGAATTTTTGGCGACAGCCGAAGGTGGCGCGCCTTCGCCCAAACGGACGAGGAGAGTTGACGAATTGCGGCTGCGGCAGGCTGAGTTGCAGAAGGAAAACGCCAGAATGGCTAAAGATTTGCAACAATTCGTCGAGCTTTATGATTACGCTCCAATCGGATGTTTTTCGGTAAACAAGGACGGGTTGATCAAAAAACTGAACATCAAGGCTGCGCAGATGATTGGCATGGATCACAGCGAAGCGCTTGGTCGCAATATTTCGGATTTTGTTTCAGTCGCTCATTTGAAAGCGTTTTCCTTTTTGTTGAATTCGGCTTTTGAATCCGGAAATACGCTGCCGATAGAGTTTGCTTTCCATGGCTCCTCGGAGCGCATGGTCACCGCGAGTCTTTCGATTTATCACCACGAAAACGATCCTTTGTGTCATATCTCCGCGACTGACATGAGCGAGCTGAGTCGCACGCAGGATGAATTGAGAAGAACTCGAGTCGAGTTGGAATCAAGTATCCACAAAAGAACCGGTAGACTCAGGCGGTTGGCGCGTGAGCTTACTCTTGCAGAAGAGAGGGAGCGGCGACGGATTGCGGGATTGGTGCATGATCAGCTGCAGCAAATTCTGGTGGCGGTTTTGCTGAATCTCGGAGTGGTCAAGACCAAATCCCGAGAAATGGCCTTGCCCGGTTTTTTCGGTGATTTGGAGAACATCGAGTCGATGTTGGCGGAATCTGTCGAGATAACTCGCACGCTTTCAAGTGAGCTATGTCCCATGGTCCTGCATCAATCGGGTCTTTTCGCGGGACTTGGTTGGTTGAGCGGTTGGTTCGATGAAAAGTATGGGTTTAATCTCGAGGTTTGCGCGGATGACTCGCTGATACCCGACGAGGACATCAGCATCACGCTGTTTCAATGTGTGAGGGAAATTGTCTTCAATTCGGTCAAGCACTCGGGGGGTAAGTCCGCGCGTCTAGTGATGGCTTGTGACGACAATGCGTTTGTGAACATTTCAATCAGGGATCAGGGTGTGGGTTTTGATGTTGAGTCGTTGTGTTCGCAAGATGTGGGGAGAATTGGATTCGGTTTGTTCAGTGTGCGTGAGCGGGTGGAGTTGCTGGGCGGTGTGATGCTGATCGAGTCGGCACCAGGGCAAGGAGCATGTTTCACGCTGCGTTTCCCAGCGAAGGCTCTCAATTGTTGTGCCAATGGCAATTGCTGCGAGAAAGCGCTCGGTTGGAATAAGGCGCAGAATGAAGCGCAGAATGAAGCGCAGAATGAAGTTGTAGCTAAATCATTCACCATGAAAATTCCGCCCGAGGCCCAAGATGGCTTGCCGCGCTTCCGCGTGATTTTGGCCGATGATCATTCGATGGTACGTCAGGGCCTGATGAGGGTGTTTCAGGATGAGTCGGATTTTGAGATCGTTGGGCAGGCCGCAAACGGCAGGGAGGCGGTCGATCTGGCCCGCCAACTGACGCCTGATATCATCGTGATGGATTTCAATATGCCGGTGATGTCTGGGTTGGAGGCCACCGGCATCATTCGGAGGAAAATGCCGAATATTGCGGTGATCGGTCTTTCGATGGATGTAAATGAAGAGTTCCGCCAATCCATGATTCGGCAAGGGGCGATGGATCTTTTGTATAAGGATGGTTCGGTGGAGGATTTGATCCAACGGATCCGCGGGCATTTGAATAAAAAAGCCTGATCGGTCGGGAGTCGAATGCGCTTGCACATCGGCGGATCCGGGCCTACTGCGTCGGGCATGGCACTTGAAACCACCCTGATTCTTTTCAAACCTGACGCGATTGAGAAAAACCTGACTGGCAAGGTGCTTGCTCGTTTCCAGGATGAGGGATTTGTGATTCGCGGCATCAAGATGATGCAGCTCGATGACGCAATTCTTCGGGAACATTATGCTCATGTGGCCGACAAGCCGTTCTTTCCTGAAATTGTCGCTTTCATGAGTCGTACGCCTGTGATCGCGATGGCGCTGGAAGGCGAGAATGTCATTGCCCGCGTGCGTGACCTGCTTGGCCCGACCAATTCCCAAGCGGCTCCCGTAGGTACGATTCGCGGAGACTTTGGCGAAGGTATGATGACCAATGTGTGCCATGCTTCCGACTCACATGAGGCTGCCGCCTCTGAGCTTAAGCGCTTCTTCAAGGCGGGCGAGGTGTTTTCTTTCTGAGGCACAGGCGCGCGAGCACTTGTGTCGGTGTGCGATCGTGTTAACTTGTAGGCATGTTCTTTAATGTGCCGAATGTCGATGTTTGGTGGCATTGGGTCGTCTTGGTGTTGTTCTATGGCGTGGGTGTGATGCACATGGTGCATGCGTTGATGCATGTGCGCACTTCGCAGGGCGCGATCGCGTGGGTGCTTTCCTTGCTGATGGTACCGTTTGTGGCGATACCCCTTTATTGGCTGCTCGGTCGCAGGCGTTTTTCCAGTGAGGTTGGTGGCCGGCGAATCAAGGACAGCAGGCTTGCGACGTTGGCTGCCGACATGATCGGGCGACTGCGACGCTACGAGGTCGACATTCCTGACGATGACGCTTTTGAGAGGGCCGCGAGAATTTTGGGAGGTCTGCCCTTTACGCGTGGCAACCGTTTGAAGTTGCTGATTGATGGCGAGGAAACTTTCGAAAGTATTTTTGAAAAGATCCGTTCGGCCAAAAATTATCTGTGCGTGAATTTCTTCATTGTGAAGAGCGATACGCTTGGAATCCGTTTTCAGCGGGCATTGATCGAGCGTGCCCGCGCGGGCGTGAGGGTGTTTTTTCTTTTTGATGAATTTGGTTCTTACAAATTGCCAAACCGTTACCTGCGCGAGCTCAAGGCGGCGGGCGTCGAGTGTCGGTCGTTCGGGGTCAATCGTTTTTGGTGGTCGCGCCTGCAATTGAATTTCCGCAATCATCGCAAGATCGTGGTGGCGGACGGCGAGGTTGCGTTGATTGGCGGACTGAATGTGGGTGACGAGTATCTCGGGCGCGATGCGCGCTTTGGCGGCTGGCGCGATACGCATTTGGAAATGCGCGGGCCGGTGGTGCAGGCTGTGCAGTTGGTGTTTCTGGAGGATTGGTTCTGGGCGGCCAACACGGTTCCCGAGCTTCGATGGGAAACCCGGTTTGAGGAGGCTGATCAGGTGGCTGCTGTGATCCCGACCGGCCCTGCGGATCCGGCGGATTCATGGCAGTTGGTCGTGGCGGAGGCGGCCAACACCTCGCGGCAGAGATTATGGATCGCATCGCCGTATTTTGTCCCGGACGAAGGTGTTCTTACTGCGCTGCAGGCGGCAGCGATCCGGGGCGTGGATGTGCGCATTCTCATTCCGGAGCGCGCCGACCACTTGCTGGTATGGCTCTCGGCGTTTTCTTACTTCGATCAATCGATCCCCTACGGCATCAGGATTTTCCGATATGGCCGCGGGTTTCTCCACCAGAAGGTCATACTCGTCGATCACCGCCTTGCGGCCGTCGGCAGCGCGAATCTCGACAACCGCTCGTTCCGTCTCAATTTTGAGATCAGCGGGTTTTCGCCAGATCCGGCATTTGTCAATGAGGTGGCGCGGATGCTGGAGGCGGATTTCCAGACGAGCACTGAGGCGAGGGTCGAGGATTTTTCGGCAAAGCCATTTTTGTTCAGGGCTGCCTGTCGCGTCGCAAGGTTGATGGCGCCGATCCAGTGATCGAACAGGAGACATGCAATCGAGATCGTGGAATGATCTTGCAAGGCACGGGTCGTGAAGCTAGTGACAGCATTCATGCGTGGTGAATTTTCCACGCGGAAATTCGAATGAAATTGGTGAAACTGCTCAGCCCGAAACAGATCATCGCCGACCTTGAGGCGGTGGAGCACTGGGGGGCAATCACCGAGCTTGTAGACAGGCTCGTGACCTGCAAGTTGCTTCCTTTGGACGGCCGCGAGGCGACGCTGGAGGCACTCAGGACGCGTGAACAATTGATCAGCACCGGCATTGGTGGCGGGGTGGCGATTCCCCATGCGTTTTCTGATGACTTGGAAAAAGTTGTGGCGGTATTGGGGCGCTCGAAGGTGGGCATTGATTTCGAAGCCATTGATCATGCGCCGGTGCATGTGATCGTTTTGTTTGTGGTGCCACGCAAGAACCATCAGCTTCACCTCAAGACTTTGGCTGCCATCGCCAAGATGTTCAACGGCCAAGACATCAGTCGAGGGATCATTGGAGCAAATGATTGCGATGAAATCCTTGCCATTTTAGGTTCAAAGTCGTCCCGTGTGGAGCCGCCCGCGTCCTAAGGCGGATTTCCCTTTCCCTTGAACACATGACGATTCTCCAGCAGCTTGAGGCGCGGCTAGCCGCGGCATTGAACACGACACTTGGCGAGCCGGTCACCGCGAGCGTGACGGCCGCAGCGGATCTGCGCTTTGGCGATTATCAGACCAATGCCGCGATGGTCCTTGCAAAACAGAAGGGCAAAAACCCGCGTGCCTTGGCCGAGGAAATCATCGGCCACCTTGATCTCGCGGGTTTGGCCACTGCGGACATCGCCGGACCTGGTTTCATCAACTTCCGAATTTTGCCGGAAGCTTTCGCTGCGAGAGCAAAAGCGTTGTTGAATGACGATCGCCTTGGCGCGCCTGACATCGGTGCGGGTCGTACGGTGGTGGTTGATTTCTCCGCGCCCAATGTTGCCAAGCCGATGCACGTCGGCCACATCCGCTCGACGATCATCGGCGATTCGCTCTGCCGTATCGCGCGTTTTCTTGGATACAAGGTCATTGCCGACAACCACATTGGCGACTGGGGTACGCAGTTTGGCATGATCCTTCACGGATGGAAGACGCTGCTCGACAAAGATGCACTCGAGTCTGATCCGATCGCCGAATTGCTGCGCATTTATCGCGAGGTGAATGCCTCCACCAAGGACGATCCCGCGGTGCTCGAGACTTGCAAAGGCGAGTTGGTGAAGCTCCAGGCGGGTGATCCGGGCAATCTCGAAATTTGGCATCAGTGCATCGATGTTTCCAAACGCGGTCTTCAGCGGATTTATGACACGCTTGATGTGAAATTTGATTTCTGGCTTGGCGAGAGCTATTACAACGATCGCCTCGCTGGCTTGGTCGACGAGTTTCTCGCCAAAGGCATCGCGCGTGAGAGCAACGGTGCGGTTTGCATATTTTCCGACGGCCGTGGCAAGCGTGAGGAAGATCCTTTCATGGTCCACAGGGAGGAAGGCTGGACCGACAATCCCGCGATTATCCGCAAGGCCGATGGCGGGTTCCTTTACGCGACTACCGATCTCGCAACGATCCGTTTCCGCATCGACGAGTGGAAGGCCGATCAGATTTGGTATGTCGTCGGCGTGCCGCAGCAGCTGCACTTCCGCCAGATATTTGCGGCCGCGCAGCGTTGGGGTGTATCGGCCGATTTCCGCCATGTGGCGTTTGGTTCGATCCTTGGCGAGGACCGCAAGCTCATGAAGACCCGTTCGGGTGACAATGTGCAGCTCACTGATGTGCTGACCGAGGCAGTTGAGCGAGCGGTGAAACTGATTGGCGAAAAAAACCCCGAGCTCAAGGGCGAGGAGGCTGCGGAGATTGCCTCGATCGTTGGCATTGGCGCGGTCAAGTTTGCCGAGCTTTCGCAGAACCGCCTCACTGATTATGTGTTTGCGTGGGACCGCATGCTGGCCTTGCAGGGAGACACGGCGCCATACCTGCAGTATTCTTCGGTCCGCATCCGCTCGATTTTCCGCAAGCTCGACACGGCCTTTGATGCGGCTTCCGCCGAGATCGTGCTGAACGCAAACGAGGAGGTTCACCTTGCAAGGCTACATGCGCGCTTTGGTGAGGTGTTGCCCGCGGTGCTTGATGATTTCCGCCCGAATCTTCTGGCAAATTACCTGCTCGAGCTTGCCCGTGCCTTTCATTCGTTCTTCGAGGCTTGCCCTGTCATCAAATCGGAAGAGCCGATCCGCTCGAGCCGGCTTGCCCTTTGCGAACTTACGGGTAGAATTCTCGCCTCAGGTCTTGGCTTGCTTGGCATCCGTTGTCCTGAGAGGATGTGATCTTTCAGGCGACTAAAAACATTCCCAATTACCCAAACCCGCATCGACCTCCATGCCTCCGTTTTTTGTCATTGGTCACAAGAATCCCGATACCGATGCGATTTGCTCGGCCATCGGGTATGCCGCATTGCTTCGTGCTTCGGGCGAGGAAACCAGTGCGACGCCCGCCCGCTGCGGAGAAATTTCCCAACGCACAAAGTGGGTGCTCGAGAGGGCCAAAATGGAGCTGCCGATATTGCTGACCGATGTGCGCACCAATGCGGACATGATCAGTCGTCGTGATGTGATCAAAGTTTCGGCTACCGACACCTTCCTCACTGCTTATCGCCGCATGCTGCACGCACAGGTTCGTTGCGTTCCGGTGGAGGATGAAAGCGGGGAGCTTTGCGGAATTTTGCGCTACTTCGATCTGCTGCGTTTGTTGCTGCCCGCCGATACCGAGGGGCTGAGCGTTCGCACGGTGCACGCCTCATTGGCCCATCTCGCAGAAACTTTGCAGGCAGAAAGTCTTGGCGCGAAGGATCCTCTTCCGGTTTGCGAGGAAGACCTCATCCTGCTGGTAGGCGCATCATCGCAAGGCACGGTGGAGAAGCGGCTCGAGCAGGCAAAAAGGGATGGAAATATCGGCCGTTTTCTAGTCATTTGCGGTGATCGTCCCATTGTTCAGCGATACGCCATCGATCATGGGTCAAGAGCTCTGCTTGTGACTGGTGGGAATCCGGTTTCACCGGAGATCAGTGAATTTGCGGCATCACGCGGAGTTTTTGTGCTCCGCTGTGATCAGGACACGGCGAGCGCTTCGACGCTGATCCGTTGTTCGCGCACCGTACGTCATGTGATGGAGACAAAGTTCGACACCATCCAACCGGGCGAACCTGTTTCGCGTCTGCGCAAGAGACTTTCCGCGACCGATCAGGATCTTTTCCCGGTGGTCGATCCCGCCACGGGCAGGATGACCGGCGTGCTTTCCAAATCGGATCTCGTTGATCCGCCGCGAATCCGACTCGCACTGGTCGATCACAACGAGTACGCGCAGGCGGTCAATGGTGTTGAGGAAGCGGAGATCACCGAGGTAATCGATCACCACCGTCTAGCCGGCGATCTGGTTTCGCGCGAGCCCATCCGTTACCTTAATGAACCTGTCGGCTCGACATGCACACTGGTGGGGCGCAAGTATTTCCACCGCAGCTTGCAGCCGTCGCCTGGTGTGGCGATGTGTCTCTGCGCGGGTATCGTGTCCGACACGCTATGCCTTACTTCGCCGACGACAACCTCACTCGACCGTGAAATGCTGACTTGGCTGAGCGGAGTGGCTGGCGTTGATCCGGCGAAGTTCACCGAGGAATTTTTCGCGCAGGGATCATTGATCGCCAATGGATCGCCGGAAGAAATTCTCAACGCCGACCGCAAGGAGTTCGTAGAACAAGGTCTTACCATCAGCATTTCACAGGTTGAGGAGCGGGATCTTCATGGTTTCGCCGCACGGCGTGATGAACTCGAAGGGACGCTCAGGAAATTACAGGAATCCCGCGGTTATGATTTGGCTGTTTTGGCTGTCACCGATGTGGCATTGCATCACAGCATGATTCTTGCGGTGGGGCAGGAGGCAACACTGTCTAAAATGCCTTTTGAAAGAATTGACGAAGCGCTCTTCCATGCACCGGGCGTTGTGAGCCGCAAGCGCCAAATTTTTCCGGCCATCTGCGAAGCGATCCAACATTCGCGCTGAAAATCATCGGGCGCTCGGCGCGATGCTTTGGCGTCTTGCCGCATATGCCTGGATCAAACCCTCGGTGAGACTTTGGGCATATTCGCAAATGATGGAGATGCGCGGTGTTCCGTTAATGTCGCGCATACCTTCGTAATGGCCAAGTTTGATGCGTGCGTGATCGGTCTTGGAATTCATCACGTACGGTTCCATGAAAATAACCGGGCAGCGGTAGAGTCGATTGGCAAGGAGATTGCGTGTCCAGAGATAGGGGTGTCCCTTCACGGGCAGCGCGTTTTTCGAGCCTTCAGGGTATGCATAAGGAGGCAGTCCGCTGGTCTGTGCAAAAACATTGGCGATTGTCACGCCGATTTTAAATTCCTCGTCATGACTGCGGCTTAGCAGTTTGTCCAACATTGCAAACCGCTGGTCGGCAAGGCGCAGTTCGTCGTCCGAATAAGCGCCATTGAGCAGCATGTGAAAATGGCTTTGCTCAATGAGCCTTGGTTGATTCGGATTGCCCCATGCTTCGGCATTGAAATGCAGGCATAATACGAGATCGGGCTTGAGTGACCGGTTGACGAGATCGGCGCGCGCGTGGATTTCTGCGGTGCGATAGAAAAGGCGATCCGCGAGTTTGCGCAGGGTGACTGGTGAATCGGATGCGGCGGAATTTTCATTCGCTTCGCGCGCGGTTTCGATCAGCGCCTCGGGACGCCACTGCGTTACAGGTTTGGCATTTTTGCGGACCAATGAAACGCGTGCGCCGAGCGATTCGAGTTTCGGTTTCAAGCGCATTGCGACCTGCAGCGTGAGATCGCCTTCGCGCACGGCATGACCATCTCCGGCATCGAAGCATCGTTCTTCGATTTGCGCCCATTCGCCGCCGATATGGCCAGGATCGATGGCGGTGTGCAGTCCATCGAGTGGTTTACCTTTGGGTGCGGGCGGCAATTCTTCCGGCGTGCGCCACCAATTCGCAGGTTTTTTGGCAGAGCCTTCATCCGCGAAATGCAGCACAAACACTTCGGCGGTTTCGCCGTCGGCCGTGCGGATGCGGGCCTCGTGGTTGTCGATTTCAATAAATTCACGCCAGGCGCCACCGGTCACGAAAACCGTGGTGAGCATGCGTTCGAATTCACCGCGCGTGATCGTGTTTTGGTACGCATCGAGCAATTTCCAATCGGGCATGCGCCCTAGGGTTGAGAGGGTGGGGGGCTTTGCCGGAGGCATGGGAACGTCGGGCTTAGGTGCCCGATTCATCCACCACAGGTACAGGCCCGCCATCAGCAATAAAGGCATGAGCAAGGCTGTCGACCGCTTGAGCATGGAATTCATCTATGAAATTGGTTTGTCGTTTGGTGGCTGACCATCAATGCTCGTCAGGAAGCCCGCCCACCATCCTGAATTTCAACATGGCCACCATTCGCATTCTATTTCTTGGCGACATCGTCGGCGAACCTGGAAGAAAGGCCGTGATCGAACAGCTTCCGATTCTCAAGCAAACGGAATCGCTCGATTTTATCATCGTCAACGGCGAAAACGCCGCTGGCGGAAAAGGCATCACACCAAAAATTGCCATCGACCTGCTGCGTGCTGGGGCTGCAGTCATCACCACCGGCGACCATGTCTGGGACCAGCAGGACATTGTTCCGTATTTCCCGACCGAGCCACGGCTCTTGCGACCGATCAACTACCCAGACGGCACGCCTGGCAACGGCAGTGTCGTGCTCGAATGCGCTAAAGGCCGCGTCGCCGTGATGCAGGCCCAGGGCCGCACCTTCATGCAACCAGCGCTCGAAAACCCTTTTATCGCTATGGAAAACGAGGCTTTGAGGCTGCGCGAAGTCGGCGTTGGGCCAATCATCGTCGATTTCCATGCGGAGACGACCAGCGAGAAAATCGCCATGGGCCGCCACCTCGATGGCAAGGTGAGCGCTGTGATTGGCACTCACACCCATGTGCAGACGGCCGATGAGACGATTTTTCCGGGTGGGACCGGCTTTCTGACCGATGCAGGGATGTGTGGCCCCGAGGATTCAGTGCTCGGCCGGACGATTGATTCGGTCGTCTGGCGCTTCAAAACCGGTATGCCGACTCGCTTTCCGATCGCCAAAGGCAGGGTCCGCATCTGTGGAGCGATCGTTGACGCTGATAGTCAAACAGGGGCCTGCCTCAGCATTCGGAGGTTGTCGTTTCAGGTTTCCGAAGCAAACGAAATGCCCGGCTAATCCTTGTCTTTCAAGGAATCCGAACAATTTTTCTTTTCACGGAGTTTTTTTTTGACAGAGTGGTCGGCTTTGTTAAGGTCCGCCCGCTCTTCCCCAAAACCTGCCCGGGGTGCCGCGTTCTGCCTCGTCAATCGAGACGGCCGCGGTGTTTTTGTCGGGTCCA
>CAZXHZ010000010.1:0-27732 GCA_964639755.1 uncultured Luteolibacter sp.
GGCAAGCCACGCCGCGGCCGGACCACGCAAATGCCAGCCAAGTCGACACACGGGCCAAAACATAGACGCCCACAAAAGCCCCAAAAACGCATGCTTGGCCGCAAAATCATCCATGGAAAAAATTTTGGCGATTGCCGCACAAATGAAATCCGCTGCCGGGGAATAAAATTCGGTTTTTGGTATTAAGGATCCGCTGAATTCTCTGAAGCTTTGTCCCGTGGTGAAGTAGGTGTAAACCGCCTTGCCATAAATGATGTGGGGCGTTTCATCCCATGTGGCTCCATAATCACCATAGACGCACCACCAGACAATCAGGGCGATGATGGTGCAGGTCAGCGGGGCGGCATACGATCGACGGCTGAGGGAAGGAAACGAATGGGTAGCAGTAGAATTGGCCCGCAAAAGAGATATGGATTTCATGAATGGAAATGTGAATGATTCAACCGATCCTTCACAGCTTGTAACCAGCCGCCGCCGCATCCTTTGCAAACATGCGGACGGTATCAAGGGAAAGGGAAATATGATCGATACCCAGCATGCGTTCGGCTTTGGCAAGGATGTCGTGTGTCACCGTCACAATATCACAACCGCACATCTCCGCCTGCATGATGTTTAAGACTTCGCGGACACTTGCCCAAAGCAGCAAAGCTTTTGGGCGTTTTGCGAGCAAAGCCTTGGCTTCTCGCATGATGGGTTGTGGATCAATTCCGCTATCTGCTATCCTTCCCGCAAAAACCGATACAATGGCTGCCGTTTCCGGATCCAAGGCTTCCGCTGTTGCTTTTACCTGCTCCAACGTCAGCAAGGCAGTGAGATTGAGTTGGACTCCTTGGCGTGAAAGGTCTCGAGCGATAGGCAGTGTGCTTTCAGCCCGGGTGTTGGTAATAGGAAGTTTCACAAACACATTCGATCCCAGTTCCGCCAACACAAGTGCCTGTCTTCGCATTTCATGCAGTTCATCCGCAAAAACCTCGAGCGATACGGGCTTGTTGGTCACGCGAGCCAAGAGGTCTTTTGCAAATTCCAGATAATCGGCGATGCCCGCCTGCCGCATCAGAGTCGGATTGGTTGTGATGCCCTTGATGTAGGGCTTGCGGCTCAATTCATCAATACCCACAAGATCTGCGCCGTCGGCGTAGATTGCAACTTTGAGTTGGGCTAAAGATTTCATCAAAGGTTGATCGTTTGGGTTGATGGCGATGATATGATGAGTTTTGCCGCCTCGGCCGCGCTGGCAACCACATGATTCGGAGGTGTCGGAAAATGCTCACCATAACCATTTCCAACAAGGATAGTGCGGGTGCCTGCGCGGTGACCGCACTCAATGTCCCGCCAGCGGTCACCGATCATCCATGAGAGACTGAGGTCAATGCCAAGAGCGTCTGCTGCATCGAGCAGCATGCCTGGCGCAGGTTTGCGACGATGGGCCGAATCGCTATCGGATGGGTCATAGCTGATTTCAATGCGGGAAATTTGCGGTATGAGCTTGAGGAGTTGGTCATGCATGGCTTCAACTTCCGCAAGAGATTGAACGCCTCGACCGATGTCGGGCTGGTTGGTTGCAACGACAATCAGAAAGCCCTCTTGATGCAGAGACTTGCAGGCTTCCGCCGCACCGGGAAGCAGGACAAAGTGATCCAGAGTGGGAGGAGGGCACGGTACGCCGTTTGCGTTCATGTGGGTGGCATTGAGCGTGCCATCCCTATCAAAGAAAACGGCAGGTCGAAGCGCATTGTAATTTTTACCCATGAAAACTTGGATGAGATAGCAGGTTTACCACTTTGTTGGCATTTGTTTGAGGAGCGGATGGCTGACAAACAGATGCCATATCACAGCCTGAAACGCTTCGCTATGTGGCGTGACATGGTCTGGATTTGCAGTGGGGATCACGATACATGCTGTTGCCAGCTTGGAAGTCACCCCGCCATCGCGCCCTACAATGCCTATGATGCGTGCCCCGATATCACGAGCCAGTTCGAGAGCGGCGACCAGATTTTTTGATACGGGTGGTTCGACAGAACCGCCTCCAACGGAAAGAACCAACAGGCCGTCATTCGGGTTCAATCGACTGCCGCGCAACCATGCCGAGAATGTCGTCTCCCATCCTTCGTCATTCGTACGGGCTGTGAGTTCCGAGATATTGTCGGTGGGGCTGTATGCCTCGAAGCCGCAAAGTTTGCGGAAATCATTTACGGCATGTGCCGCATTGGCCGCGCTGCCACCAACGCCGAGAATGAAAAGGCGTCCTCCAGCGGTTCTCACTGCCGCAAGTTCGCGAACGCATTTTTCGCAAGTAGCGGGATCAATCGCATTCGCGATGGCAATGGTCTCGGAAAGGTAGCCCAGAGAAAATGATGTGGCGTCCATTATCGTTTGTCGGTCGTTTTTGAGGAAAGATATGTTTCCAGTTCAGTGATGCCGGCGGGAGTGCCTATTTCATAAAACCGTTCTTGCACTTCAAAAGCCGCAAGTTGTCCTTCTTCGGCAAGCATATGTTGCAAATCCGCAAGGTCGTAGGGCGAGTTTGCAGGCATGCGCATGATTGCCTCGGCTGAAAAAATGGACAAGCCATAGTCGATATGCTTCATCCGCGAGGTGGGATGATTTTTGTCATAGGAGATGATGCGACCCGTTTCCGCATGCACATTGCTGCGGTCATATCGTCCTTCATTGGCATAAATGGTCATTAATGCGGATTTTCCGGATGCTTTATACGCCTCATAAGCGGCTTGGTAATCCATCGGAAGATAACTGTCACCGTAAAGAACATAGCAGACGCTCCCGAGAAACGGCAATGCTTTGCGCAGTGCGCCACCGGTGCCCAAAAGCGCCTGGCCGTCGAAGGAATAGGAAATCGAAACACCGAAGTTTGATCCATCTCGATAGCGTTTTTGAATGACATCTCCAAGGTGTCCAGTGCATAGGACGATACGCGTTAAACCCGCAGCCTGCAGCAGCTCAAGTTGATTCTCAAAAAAAGGTTTTCCAGCCACTTCGAGAAGCAGCTTGGGAGTATGGGTGGCAATCGACCCCAGCCTGGTGGCAAGGCCACCGGCAATAATTGCCACACAGGGTTGTTGTGATTCGGAAAGAATCATGTTTGGTCACGGCTGTGCGTGTACGATTTTAGTCCCCTCAAAATCGAAACGGAATCGGACTTCTTGCAGGCCATGGTTGATCATCGCATGGCGCAGACGACTTTTGTCAGATGCATAAAAAAGCAGAAATCCGCCACCGCCGGCTCCGATCAGTTTGCCGCCGAGAGCTCCGTGGGATCGTGCGATCTCGTACCATTCGTCAATCTTGCTGTTTGACATGCCCGGCGAGCGCTCGCGCTTGCGAAGCCAGTGTTCGTCCATGAGGCGGGCGAAGGCGATCAGATCGCCGTCTTCAAGAGCCGCAAGACTGCGGTAACCAAGTTCCTTGGTGTAATGGAGATTTTCGATCATTTTCGCATCGGCAGTAAGAGAGCGATCGTGCTGATCTCGAAGAATTTGACCGGCGCTTCGCGAAAATCCCGTGAAAAACAGCATGCAGTTATCCTCCAGATTATGCAGCGTTTCGTCGGTCAATTTGACAGGGCGGTGTTCCACCCGTCCATCCTTGTGGAAAGTAAAGGCCGTGATTCCTCCAACGGTGGATATGTATTGATCCTGTTTGCCGATTGGTTCGCGCAGGCGTTCGATTTCGATATGGCATGCCTGTTCGGCCAACTCCTCAACAGAGAGAATCGTCCGGTTTCGGGTGTGCAGAGCCTTTAGCAAGGCGGTGGTAAAGCTGCCGGAAGAACCCAAACCCGTTCCCGCCGGGATGTCCGCCATTGATGAAATCTCGAGCGCGTCAACATCCGCGCCTGCAAGCCGCAGAGCCTCACGAATGATGGGATGTTGAATCTCATTCACGGACGAGACATTCTCGAGCTGGGAATACTTGAGAATGAATCCTTTGGAAAATGCTCGGTGCAGGGTTATGTAGACATATTTGTCGATGGCGGCTGAGATCAGAAAGCCTCCATGATCTTGGTAATAAGAAGGCAAATCGGTGCCGCCGCCGCCAAGAGAAATGCGCAAAGGGGAGCGAGTAATGATCATGATGTTTTGGTTATGGAATTTTGTTATGATCGCGACACCATTGAATGGCTTGTTTCATGCCATCCGAAAGGCCGATTTGTGGTTTGTATCCAAGTTCTTGTTGGGCTCGCTGGGAACTGACGCCCACATGCCAATCGGATTCTCCGAGCAGGTGGAGTGTTTTCCAATAAAAACCCATACGGGACAACATGAGGTCCGTTTGAAAAGAAATCTTCGCAAAAGCTGCCGGCAAATGCAAGAAACGCGGTGCTACCCCCAAAGCTTCTGCCATGGATTCAACAATTTGGCGGGTCGTGTAGGTTTCCTCATCAGCAATGTAATAGACACCATTTGCCGATGGGTGGAAGAGCGCAAGGTGGCTTGCCTGTGCGAGGTTATCCACATGTGTGAGGCTGCGGGCATGACCGCCTCCGCCAACAAGGGGCATTACGCTGTTGCAAATCCTCCGGTAAATCTCGATGTGCCGCGAAGGCACGGGGGGGCCATAAAACATGCAGGGCCGCAGGACGATGTTTTGCATGGATGAATGCTCAAACAAAGCTTCCTCGGCGAGTAATTTGCTCCGGCCGTAATGGGATTCCGGGCGTGCCGGCATCGACTCGGTCAGGAGAACATCGGCCGATTTGGAGCGTCCCGCTGCTGCATTGGAGCTAATCATGACGAAGCGTGTCACACCCGCTTTGGAAGCCGCTTGTGAAAGGGAGCGTGTGCCTTCGGTATTGACCACATAGAGATCGCGTGTGCGGTGTGGATGAAGCAGGGCAGCAGCATGAAAAACATGCGAACAACCTTCAACCGCACTTTGCAGTGATGCGGAATCCTCGAGGCTTCCTCGTACGATTTTTACATGAGGGCCGTTGATTCGAACTGGCTCCAGCTTGGGTGGCTTGGCATCGGGATGCACCAGAAGCCTGATTTCTTGGACAGCTGACCCTTCAGCAATCAGTTGCGGAAGAAACGATGACGCAAGCCAACCAGGGGCACCTGTGAACAAGAGGATCATACCGGTTTTCTAAGTGTGAGATAAAAGTAGAACAAACTTCGGGATTCCCGCTCCACTTCAAAACGCCCATGCCAAAGGCACTCTTCCACTTGCGGCCATTGTGGCAGATAGTCTTTTAGAAAGTGCCATTCCTCGCGCACAATTTTTCCAAAGTGCCGCATGTAGGGAGTGACTTCCGCCCATTGGAAATGGCGGAAAAACCAAAAAGCGGAGAGGATTTGCGGAGAGGCGGGGAAATCGATGATGGATAGACGGCCACCAGGCTTGAGGATGCGCCATGCTTCGTCGGCAAAGTGCCTGACTTGATCCGCAGAGGCAAAGTGATGCATGGAATGAATGCATGTCACCCAATCGAAACTGGAATTTTCATAAGGCGTTGCTGTAGCGTCACCCTGCTGAATCTGAAATCGAGAATCCTCAACGAGTTCGCGGGTCACCGTGATGTCGAGTCCGTGCAGATTTTGAAACCCGAGCTCATGCATCACGCCAAGAGCCTCACCATGGCCGCAGCACAAATCCAATAGCGAGATATTGCGCGGCGAATCGACAAGGCCGAGGCGGCCCAGTTTTTCAGGCATGGTTTTTTTGCGGCCGCGCCGCATTCCGGATTCCGCGTAAGCGGCATGCCATTCCGCGCTTTCCAATTTTGGCAAGAATCCTGCGTCCGATGGTTTCACGGATTGGAGTTTGTTTTTTTGTAAGTGATGTAGATGGCGACACTTGAGCATTGCCAACGAATGAAAGGAATTTTTTCAACTGCGCGATTCCACCATAGCAGCGCGCCAAGGAAAATCGACGGAACTTTGAATGGAAAAAGAAAAGGAAATATCTCGAATCTAGTTAATTCATAACCCTCATGATTCTCAAAGAAGCTGCGCCAACGGCTTGGCGTGAAAGACTTTTCACCTGCAGCACGATGGGCTGGCGTGAGTTCCTTCAATCTGCGAAATATGCTCAAGCCGTTGGATTCCGTGAGAAGGCAGCGACCGCGTGCGACGCGCATCATTTCCCGCGCCATCATTCGCTGATTGTTTACATGATGCATGACATCGAATTCAAGCGAGACATCGACAGAGGAGTCTGCCAGCGGTAAATTTTCCGCATCAGCAACAACCGCATCAAATCCACGCTTTTTCAGCCATTCAACGCCTTCGGGAAAATATTCGGAGACGGTGTAACTGCCGATTTCACCTTTGTTTGATGAAAGTATCGCGGTGCTGATGTCTCCATTGCCTGAACCGATTTCAAAAAAAGAAAGCCCGCGATCGTTTTCAAACTTGGATTTGAAAAACTTCACATATCTGGGAATGATGAAGATGTCGCTTATTTCTCCCACGATTTTTTTTCGCCAGGAAGCGTTAGGATCGTGAATCAATGACCAATCTTCGTTGGATTTGTGATGCATTGCTTTTAATTCAGGCCCAGGGTTGACGGTTATTTGGCACTGGCCGGTTGTAGCAACCGAGTGAATCGCGCAGCCTGATACGCATCATGTCGATGGGATCACGAAGCATGCACAACCACACATTGATGCGCGATCCCGGTTTGTTGGCCCATAATACCGGCACATATTTGCAGGATATGTTGAATTTGTGCAAAAGGTAGAACAATTCCGCATCCAGCATGCCACCATTCACGCGCGCGAGGGGAAAGATTCGTGTCACCACATCCTTGGTGAAAAGTTTGAATCCGCACTGACTGTCGACCACGGCCCGTTTGAATACAATGAGGTGGGCTATCAGTTGCGCAATCAAACCTATGATTCTTCGCCCCCGGTCTTCGTCCTCCTGATAGGTGCGCACTCCCACAACGGCACCGGCCCTTCCTGATTCAACATGCGGCATGAACTGGTCCAAAGATTCGATCGGGGTTGAGTGATCCGCGTCGATAAACAACACATATTTTCCCTGTGACTGCATGCAGCCGCGTCTCACAGCCGCACCTTTGCCAAGATTTCCAGGTTGGGTGAGCAACCGCGTTTCCGGGTTTTCTTTGGCGAACTCATGAACGATGTCGCCTGTTCCGTCCGGGCTGTTGTCGTCCACAATGATAATCTCGAAGTCTTGTGGAAATCGTTGACGCAACCAGGTTGTAATCTCATTTAGCGTCCGCGGAAGGCGGGCCTTTTCGTTGTAGGTGGGAATGACCACGCTCAGCTTTGGTTCATGGCGTGAATGCGATGAGCCCCCGCTCGGAGTCGAGTCGGTGACACTATGGTCGCTTGTATCCCTTGGGAGCTGCATGGGGCATCACATCAAATTTTCGAAATCATTGATCAACTTGCTTTTTTCCGAATGGAGTGAAACTTCGGGGATTGGAATGTCATCTCATCTTTGGGTCAATGTTTCGCCAATGTGCACGCAGGAGACATTGGCTGCATTCCACTTTTCATGATGTTCGATGATGCAATCGATGGCCTTTGCGAAGTTCTTGGCTTCGTCCTTGGCGTAGATGGTGTTTTCGAGGTCTGCAGCGAGGACTCGATCGCGTATTTGATTGCGATAATCATCGTCATTCACAAGTTTGCTGGTGATGGAGATGAATTCCTCTTCGGAATTCGCGGCGCACTCTTCGAGTCCTATCAGGCGGAGCATTTCGGAGCCGATGCGGCCATACCATTTGTCGCTGTTCCAAGTGACGGTCGGTACGCGGCAGAAGAGGCTGTCGGAAACCGTGTTACTGCCTCCGAAATGGTGTGAGTCGATGGTGATGTCACCACTTTCGATGGTGCTCATGTATTTTTCGTAATCCAGAGGATGCATGACCTCGACATGTTCCGCGCCGAGTTGTGCCGCAAGATCGCGAGTGAACGGTATGCGGTCGTTGGCACGATCCAGCGAATTGCCGACAAAAAAGCGGAACTTGATTGGCCGTTCGCAGCGGGAGACGAGTTTGGCAAGGGCCTGCACGAAGCGGTGATTGATCTTTTGGCTCCAGCAGAGAGCATTGATTACAAGCTCGGATCCGGGCGCGGCAGGTTTCTTGAGGCCTTTGAAGGAATAGCGCGGTACATTGTGCACCATACCCATGCCAGGAAGAAGCACGAGGCGTTCCGAGTAATGTTTCTCCGGCGTGTCTTTGATTTCCACCGCGGCTCCGCTGATGAAGTAATTTGCTTTTGAGCCAAATGTGCTGACAGGATGGCCGGTGAGTCCGATCTGGATAGGAGCGATTTGCATGTTGGCCAGGAAGATCGAAATATCGGTCATGCCAATGTCGGGGAAGAGGGCCACCTTGAAATCGTTATCCTGAACGGGGGAAAAGTCCGCTCCTCCGTTTTGATGCACGCCAATGCTGCGGGTTTCGTCGAAAATGGATGGATCGCTTTCCCGGCCTTGAACCCCGATAAAGGTCAAGTGGTAGCGATCCTTTAAGGCTTTGATGCATTCGTAATAGGTTCGGTAGACCGATGTTCCGGGAGACCAAAGACCACTTATCACAGCGATTTTTTTCCGGTCCGGCTTGTTTTTGATTCGAGGCATGGAGGCGAGCGCCTTGCGTGCGGAGCGGTTGACCACCGGTTTTACGATCTGATCAAGATTATCGCCTGCATAGGTGGATCCGAAATAGGCTTCTTGAATTGCTGTGTTGATTTCGAGATTTGGGTGTTTGAAACTGAAGTGTTCGCGCAGATTTTTATAACCGATTTCGCACTGCAAAGCGCCATAGTAGGCGCAGGCGTAGTGGGAGTACCAAAACGATGAGATTTCAGGGTGTGCGTCGAAGATGAGCTTGCGGTCAACTTGGGTTTCGCAACGGGCGTTGAGAAGTGTGAGGATTTTGACCAGATTGTTTTGCTGCGGCATGACAATGGACAAGTGAACATCGGTGGTGCGAAACCCGCTGATGGCAACGAGATTCATCAGAGTGTGATTGCAAGCGACGAAACGGTGAGTGTGCTGATCGGGTATCACAAAATCCTGCTCCGTAAAAATCGCGAGGAAGCATTTTACAAGAGAGTCGATGTAGTACTGATCTTGATCGTTAACTTCGGTTATTTTGATGCTTTGAAAATGCTCGAGAATTTCAAGAAAGCGCGTGCTCAGTGCTTCGAACTCTCGATTGATGAATTGCCGCATCCAGTCTTCGAAGCGGAAAGCGAGGTCGGGTGGTGCTTGAGGAGGGGTTTGCATATGACGGTAATTCGTTCTCTTTAGAGCCTTACTCAAGCTCAAGCGGCCAATGGTGACAAGATGAATTGAGCACTTCGTTCGACTTTGCGTAAATATAATGAATACTTAAATTTGCTATGTCACGGCCCTGTGCAAATCTCACGGGAAATTGATGGCGGTGTGGTTTTCCTGATGTTTTTTTTCTCAATCTGGCAAACGTCCGCAGAGTTGCATTTTTTTCACTCTTGCGGCAGGGATTGCAACCACCTTGTTCACGCCGATGTTTTTAATGATAATCAAAAAAGTTTTACTCGCATGCATGGGGATGTTTCTTGCTGGATCAATGCTCTGCGCGGAACCCGCTTTGGTTGCCAAAGTTGACTTGTTGCTAAACCCGCCACATTGCTGGGGGCTGAAGCCGGAACAGTTTGAAAATCATTTCAATGGTATCCGTCCAGGGCTTTTCAAATGGATCACCAGCGATCATAGCCGCGCCAAGTTGAGTCGGGCACTTTATTCGAATGCGACGATCGAGATTACCGCTTTCGATGGGGCGGTTCCGGTTGAGGAAGTGGTGGTGGATTTTTCCGGTGACAGACTCAACATGGTGACGCTCTCGATTTTCAATCGTGGCGATGCGGGTGAGATTGGTGAGGCTGATTTCAAAAACCGCCATCTGCTTTCTGGCAAGGCGATCGGTGCGAAGCTGAATACCAAGCCGACGGTTTGTGCTGCGAATCGTCAGCAGGGTCTTTTGACCGAGGGGTACAGCTGGTCTTCGCCCATCGGTCTGGCGATGTTGGAAACCAATGAGGGCGCGTTGAGTGGTTCGGCACGCGAGTTTCTCCGATTGAGGATTGCGCGACCGGATGCGGAGGGTGCTTTGGCGGCGAGCATGAAGAGCGGCCATGGTGCCGCCGCGGCAAGGCTTAGCGATTTGCCGGGAAATGTCGCACGCGACGACAAGGGAAATGTTTTTATCCGCAACCTGCCGATGGTCGACCAAGGAAACAAGGGCTACTGTCTGCCGGCTTCGACGCAGCGGATTTTTGAGTATTATGGCATTGGCGCGGACATGCACCAGATCGCGCAGGTGGCGGAATCCGATCCAGGCAAAGGCACGAATTCCCTGTCGATGGCCAAGGAACTCGACCGCATTGATTATCGTTTCAAAACCCGCTTGGTCGTGATGGCCATGATGTCCGAAAACGCATTGGTCGAGGTCGAGGTCAAGAAGGGGGAATATTTCGTGGGCAAGCCGGTGGATGAACGCAAGTTCATGAAAGGCATTCATGATTTCATTGACGACGGCGTTCCTTTGCTGTGGGCGCTAGAGCTTGGGCGATTTCCCGAAGAGCCGGATTTGAAACCGCAAACTACGGGTGGCCACATGAGAATCATCATCGGTTACAATGACAGCACGGGGCGGCTGATCTTTTCCGATTCATGGGGTGCGGGCCATGAGTTTAAGACGATCAAGGTGAGTGACGCCTACGCGGCGAGTCAGGGTTTGTTTGCTTTGAAGCCGACAGTGAAGTGAGTTTCAAGGTTCAAGTGTTTAGGTTCAAGAGGAGAGGAGAGTCCGCGCCGCGGGGCCGCATCGCCATACCCTTGGTGGATCTTGGAGCGGGATGCTCCAGCAACGACGAAGATGCGGCTTCTTTGTTCTCATCCCCAAGCACAAATCACCAATCACTCATCCTCTGATGACCATCAAAGAATTGATCCCGGCTTGTAGCTCGCGGCTTTGGGGTGAGCCTTGGTGATTTTTTCCACGGCGGCGGCAAAGGCGGCGACTTGGGATTTGGCGGCACCGGATTCGCGGTCGCCTTGGGCGAGGATGGCATCGAGTGTGGCGCGTTGGAGGCCGATGCGTGAGTCGCCTGCGAGGCGATCGACGAGATTGTTGCGATCGATTTTTCCATTGCGGAGGTCGGCGACGGTGGCGAGCGCGTGTTCCTTGATCGCCTTGTGTGCGGTTTCGCGTCCGACGCCGGCTTTGACCGCTTCCATCATGATCGTGGTGGTCATGAGGAAGGGGAGGTAGTGGGCGGTTTCCGCGGCGATGACCGCCGGGTAGGCGTCCATTTGATCGAGGATGGTGAGGAAAGTTTCGAACATGCCATCGATGGCGAAGAAGGCATCGGGCAGCATCACGCGGCGCACGACCGAGCAGGAAACATCACCTTCGTTCCATTGATCGCCGGCGAGAGCGGATGCCATGGCGAGGTGGCCTTTGAGGATCGCGTGGAAGCCGTTAACCCGTTCGCAGGAGCGCGAGTTCATTTTGTGCGGCATCGCGCTCGAGCCAGTTTGGCCAGGGGCGAATCCTTCGCTGGCGGTTTCGTGACCGGCCATGAGGCGAAGCGTGCGGCAGAATGATGAGGGGCCCGAGCAGAGATCTGCCAGCACCGAGATGCTGCGGAAATCGAGTGAGCGCGGGTAAACTTGGCCGACATTTTTCCAGACCGCGGGCATGCCGAGGTGGGCAACGACTTGCGACTCGAGTTTGGCGACCTTCGAGGCATCGCCTTCAAACAGCGAGAGTTGATCCATCTGCGTGCCGACCGCGCCTTTCAATCCGCGCACTGCGTAGCTGGCGATGTGGCTTTCGAGTGCCTCAAATGATGAGGCGAGTTCTTCGCCAAACATTGCGACGCGTTTGCCGAGGGTGGTTGGTTGCGCCGCGACATTGTGGGTGCGGGCGGTGAGCACGAGCTCGTCCCATTGTTTTGCGCGCTGCGCGAGTCGGGCGAGAGCGGTAACCGACTTGTCGCGAATCACCAGCAGCGATTTGTAAACCTGCAGTTGCTCGACATTTTCGGTGAGGTCGCGCGAGGTCATGCCCTTGTGCACCTGCTCGTGGCCGGCGAGGCCGTTGAACTCCTCGATGCGTGCCTTCACATCGTGGCGGGTGACCCTTTCGCGTTCCATGATCGATTGGGTGTCAATCTGGTCCTTCACCTTTTCGTAGGCGGCGATCGCTTCGGCAGGGATGTCGAGGCCAAGATCGCGCTGGGCCTTCATCACGGCGATCCAGAACTCGCGCTCGAGGATGATGCGGCCCTCGGCGGACCAAATGGATTGGATTTCGGATGAGGCGTAGCGTTCGGCGAGAATGTTGGGGATCACGCGGTGGAGCATGGACCGCTGGATCCGCTGATTCAAGCGAGTCTTGGGACAAATCGCATGCGATGTGCGCATTTCAAAGGTTTGCGGGCATCTTACAAAAGGTGAATCGCCCCTTGACCGCTGCGGCTTCGGCCCATACTTAAGCGCCCTCATGGGATTTGAAACACTTGGGCTCTCCGCAGCCGTTCTGGAAGCCATCAAGGAGTCCGGTTACAACACACCGACGCCGATTCAGGCCCAGGCCATTCCGGTCATCCTCGAAGGCCGTGATGTCATCGGCGCCTCGCAGACCGGCACCGGCAAGACCGCGGCGTTTGCTTTGCCCTCCTTGTCGAAAGTGACCCGCATGGGCAAGCCGCAGATCCTCGTGTTAGAACCCACACGCGAACTCGCGCATCAAGTCGCCGAATCGTTTGAAAAATACGGCAAGCACACCGGCCTCAAAGTGGCCTTGCTTTACGGTGGCGTGGGACTTGGAAAACAGACTGAAGAGCTCGAAGCTGGCGCCGATATCGTTGTCGCAACACCGGGCCGCCTGATCGATCATTTCTATCGCACTTCGATGCGCTTTGGTGAGGTCAAGATCCTCATCCTCGATGAAGTCGATCGCATGCTCGACATGGGCTTCCTGCCGCAGGTGCGAAAGATCGTGAACCTCTGCCCTTGGGAAGGCCGCCAAACGCTGTTTTTCTCGGCTACCATGCCGGCGGCGATCCAGACCTTCGCGCAGTGGTGTCTCACCGATCCGATGAGCGTGGAAATCGCGCGCCGCGCGGTGGCCTCGACCGTGACGCATGCCTTTTACCCTGTGGCAATGGATCAACGCGACGAGCTCCTGCTCGCTTTGCTCAAGGAAACGGATTATCACTCGGTGATGATTTTCACGCGCACCCGCAAGGAGGCCGATGATGTCACTTCGATGATCAAGTCGACCGGCCAGCCGAAAGTTGCGGCGATGCATTCGGACATCAATCAGGTCGACCGCATGAAGGCGCTTGCCGGATTCAAAAGCGGTGATTTTGAAATCCTCGTCGCCACCGATGTTGCGGCGCGTGGCATCGACATCTCGGGCGTGTCGCATGTGATCAACTACCGCGTGCCGGAAAATGCCGAGGACTATGTGCACCGAATCGGCCGCACCGGTCGCGCCGAAGCCGAGGGCGATGCCTTCACCATCCTCACCGCCGATGAGCTGGATTACGCGAAATCCGTTGAGGTTTTTATCGATCAGAAAATCTCGCGCAAGAAACTCGAGGGCTTTGATTACATTTACACTGCCCTGCTCGATGATTCACCGCCCAAGCCCGTGCGCCGCAAGCCGGTCGGTGGAAAGAAAAGGCGCTGAGGCATGCAGGGGCCTTTGTTCCAAAGGTCCGCGCGGATGAGGCTGGGTCACAATGATCCAGCCACCATGAGGGATCTTAAAAGTTTCTCACTTTGAATTCCAAAACCAGAAACCGCTCGCCGGGACTGAGGGGTTTGGCCATATAATTTGCCCATGCGCGTGCTCGCCATCGATCCAGCCGTTCGCAATACCGGCTATGCTTTGCTTGAGGGTGAGGCCCGCAGTCCGGTGGTGCTCTGCTACGATGTGATTTCCATCCCCAAGTCCTTGTCGCAGTCGGCGGCACTGGCGGCGGTGCGCAGTCATCTTGCCAACCTCATTGAAAAATTTCAGCCCGATGAAGTCGCGGTCGAGGGTATCATTTATGTGCAATCGCATCAGACCGCGATCTCGATGGGTGCGGCGCGTGCGGCGGCATTGATCGCGGCGGCCGATCATGGATTGCCAGTTTACGAATATTCGCCGAAGAAGGTGAAAAGCGCGGTCGTCGGTAATGGCAATGCCGACAAATCGCAGGTCGCCTTCATGGTGCGAGCCTTGCTCGGGCTTGCCGAAACGCCGCCCTCCGATGCGGCCGACGCGCTTGCGATCGGCATTGCCCACCTGCAGGCTTCGGATCCGCTCAAAGCGAAACTGCTCGACCGCCGCCTCGTCTGAGCGCGGTGGTTCTTTCCAAGCGCCATCGCGAAGTCCATCATCAGCACATCAACCGCCAGTCCATCGATGCTTGAAATCATCCATCTGCCCGATCCTGTTTCCTACGAGGATGGCTTGCGTCTGCAAGAATCAAGGGTCGATGCGCTGCTGGCGGGTGCGGCAGGCGATGCGGTTTTTTTGCTCGAGCATGAACCGGTTTACACGATCGGCCGATTAAAGGACCGCAGTTCGCTGCGCGATGTGGAAAACCTTTCGTGCCGTGTGCATGAAACCAATCGTGGGGGTCAGGCGACTTATCACGGTCCGGGCCAGTTGGTGGGTTATCCGGTGCTCGATCTCAACCCGCGCGGCAGGGATCTTCACGCGCATTTGCGTTTGCTTGAAGAAGCGCTCATTCTTGCGTGTCAGGCCTTTGGTGTGGACGCGCAAAGGCGCGAAGGCCTCACCGGTGTGTGGGTGGGCGATCGCAAGCTCGCATCGATTGGTGTCGGCGTGCGCAAATGGATCAGCATGCATGGCTTTGCGATCAACATCACACGCGATTCATTGCCGCCATTTTTTGCGATCACGCCCTGCGGCATCGGTGGAGTGGTCATGAGTTGTCTTGAAAACGAAGCGGGCCGCGCGATCAGCGTGCGCAAAGCGGCGGAGGTGATTGGTGAGAAATTGCGTGAGTTGATTGCCATCACTCACCCATCACGCTGACGGCGATTTGGCGGGTGTGCGGGTGGTTGCGGTGTTCGAAGAGAAAGATGCCTTGCCATGTGCCGAGGGTCATGCGTCCGTCGATGATCGGAATGACCTCACTCGTGCGGGTGAGTGCCATGCGAATGTGGCTCGGCATGTCGTCGGGTCCTTCGAGCGTGTGAATGAACCACGGTGTGTTTTCCGGCACGAGTTTTTCAAAAAACAATTCGAGATCGCGGCGTGCTGAGGGATCGGCATTTTCCATGATCACGAGACTGGCGCTGGTGTGGCGCACGAAGACCGTGACTGTGCCGTTGCGTATCGCCGCGCGTGAGACGATGGCGGCAATCTGACTGGTGATTTCGTTCGTACCCTTGCCGTGGGTGTGAACGGAAAATGTTTCGGTGTGCACGCTCATGGCGTTTTGGCGGTGGGTTTTGTTCTTATCGGAAGGACGCGCAATTGAAGATCCATTTGCCATGGGCTTCGCCTTGTTCCATCGCGATGTGAGCGGTGCGAAGGTTTTCTACGCTCAGGGAATCAAACACGCGGGTGTGGATTTTTGGAAATTTCCCTGCGTCGCAGCGCGCGGCGAGTGTGGCGAGGATGCGGCCTTGTTCGTGCATGTCGGGCGATTGGAATTTTGCCCGAGCGGCCATAAATTCCCATGCGATGCGCACGCACTTCGCTTTGAGCGGATCGCCGAGGTGGAGTTTCTCGCGCGGTTCGACGATGAGCCCAAGCGTGCCGAAAGGTGCGATGAGTTGTGAGGTCGCCGACCAGTGGATTTCAGGCTGATGCAGGTTCGCGATGAATGGATACGAGGCGAAACCCAAGGCTTCGGATTGGGCGATCATGTCTTCGCGATGGTTGATCACATGATGCGCGCCGAGTTGCTGGCACCATGCGATGGTTTCTGGTCGCGAGGCGGTGGCGATGACGGTGAGCCCGGCATCACGGGCGAGGGAAATAAGCGCCGAGCCGACACCGCCCGCGCCATTGATGATCAAAATCGCCTTGCCGCGATCCTTGCCATCGGGGCTCACACCCACGCGCTCAAAGAGCAACTCCCATGCGGTGATGCCGGCCAACGGTAGCGCCGCGGCTTCTTCAAATGACCAGTTGCGCGGTTTGTGTGCGGCGAGTCGGGCATCGACTGCTTGCAGCTCGGCGTTGCAGCCGGGGCGTGTGAGGTCGCCGGAATAAAAGACCTCGTCGCCGATCTTGAAATCGCGGACATCGCTGCCAATTTTGATCACCGTTCCTGCCGCGTCCCAGCCGAGAATTCGCGGTGGTTCCTGAATTGTTTCGCCGAGTGATTTGCGGATCTTGGTGTCGACCGGATTCACCGCGCAGGCATGAATGCGAACGATCAGATCGCCCGGGTCGGGGCTGGGGTCTTGTGCCTCGAATTCGACCAAGCATGTGGGGTTTGAGGCGGGAAGAAATTTGCGTGCGCCGATGGCTCTCATCGAAGGCATTCAAGCGGTAAGTGGCCGCTCATGGCAACAGCGGTTTCAAGCCAATCCAACGGCAGCCGAGGCTGATCACCCACGGCAGCGTGATGAGACTTGCCGCGGTCGTGAAGACTACTGCCTGCACCGCGATGGCGGGTCGGCCACCATACATTCTCGCGAGAATGATCGGGCTCATCGCCGCGGGCATGGCCGCCTGCACGACGAGTATCTGGCGGAGGCCGTCGGCGATCGGCAGAAATTTTGCCAAGACCAAAAACACCGCAGGCACCAGCATGAGTCGCACGATCACCGATCCGAGCGCGACTTTCAGCATGGGTTTCTCGGTATGCGCCAGATCCATGATTGCTGCCCCAGTGATCATGATGCCGATCGGAAACGCACCCGCACCTGCCATTGAAAGCGCCTTGCGTGCTGGTCCTGTGCAATGCACATCGAGATCAGTCGCCACCAACAACACACCGGCGAGAACAGCGATCAGCGGTCCATTGATGACTCTTCGCCATGGAATGCCGCCATGTTCGTTCATCACCAGCACGCCAACCGACCAGATCGCGAGCTCGACGCCGATGTTGTGTACAAAGAGCACGGCGAGTGCGCTGCTTCCCCAGAGAATTTCGACCACCGGCGCGGCATTGAAGCCGAAGTTTTGGCAACCGCAGGCCAATGCAAAGGTGCGCCTGCCATTTCCTTTCTCAAGCCCGATGATTTTTCCAAATCCATGACTGATGAAAATACCCACCACGATCATGCCGAAACCAAGCGCCATGGAGCTGAAAATGATGGAGCCGCTCTTGATGGATTGACTGCCCAAAATTTTATCGAGAATGAAACTGGGTACCAGGACCGAGTAAACAAGCCGCGTGCTTGCGTCAATGTGCTCCTTGGCAATCACTCCGATCCGTCGAAAGACCGCACCCATCAGGATGAGGATGTACACCGGCATGGCGGAAAGCAGAACCTCCGTATGCGAAATCATGCGGGAGCATCCGGGGGCTTGCGACCGCCCTGCAAGTGCATATTCCTCAAATTCACCCATTCGGCGCCCACATCGGGCATTGGCGCGATGTGATTTTTGTGCGAGGCTCGGAGCATGGACTTCGCAGAGGTCACTTGTCCGACATGCTTTGAATTTTTCGAGGTGGCGGTCCCGCCGCTGGAGGAACAGCCGGCGGAAGTGGATTACGATTGCGAAGTGTGTTGTCGCCCGATGGTGATCGTGTTCAACGGTGAGGAGGTTTATGCAAAGGGTTTGGGCGAATGAATAAAGAGCAGGATCCATCTTTTACTCCGCCGGGCGCGCGTTATTCCGGTTTGCTGCCGCAAAAGGGCTGGCCGGTGCGCAATCTAAAATTTTTGCGCCATCGCGTCGTGCCCGGGATGTTTCGCCGCCGCGCTGGCAATGTGCTCGAGCCGGTATTGGCGCCGCCGGAGGAGGGCAAGGTACGCGTCACATGGATCGGGCACGCGTCATTTTTTCTGCAGTTTGCAGGGCATTCGGTGATAGTCGATCCGAACTGGGCAAAGTGGCACGGTCCGGTGAAACGGCATCGTCAACCCGGGCTTGATTTGCACGGCGTGCCGGAGGTGGATCTCGTGCTGGTGACTCACGCACATTTCGATCACCTCCACAAGCCGAGCCTCAAAATCCTGCAGGCACGCGAAGGAATCGTGGTGCCGCAAGGCAGCGGCTCGTTGGTGAAAAAACTCGGATTCCCTGCAACTTATGAAGTGGGCGTTTGGGATCAGTTGCAATTCGACCAACTCGAAATCATTCATACACCGTCGCATCACTGGGGGGCGCGCTTCATTCACGACACGCATCGTGATTACGGTGGCTACATCGTGCGCGCCGGCGGCAAAAGCGTGTTTCATTGTGGTGATAGCGCATACTTCGGCGGCTTTGCCGAAATCGGGGCCAAGCAGAACATCGACATCGCGTTGATGCCGATCGGCGCCTACGAATCACCGAGCGGACGCGATGTGCACATGAACCCGGAGGAGGCCGCGCGCGCCTTCATCGATCTCAACGCGAAATTGCTTATCCCGATGCACTACGGCACTTTTCCGCTTGGCAATGAACCTCATGGCGAGCCGGTAGAGCGCCTGCTGGCTGAGGCCGATCGTCTTGGTATCAGCGAACAAGTGCTGGTACCCGAAGAGGGCGTTGGAATCGAGTGGTAAAATCTGCGAGTTGTGCGTAATTGCATCCATCTTGAAATTATCTGTGATCAAGTCCTGCTGGATGGCCTTGCTAGGCATGCTGCCGCTGCTGGCCTCCTGCCAACCCGACAAAAAACCGATGAACAATCATTCTGCCGCGTTGTCGTCAGTTCCAGAGAATGCCGAAATTGCAACTCTCGGCGCGGGTTGTTATTGGTGCATCGAGGCAGCATTGAAGCAGCTCGATGGTGTTTTTTCAGTGACCTCCGGTTTCATGGGCGGACATGTGCCCAATCCCACATACGAGGATGTTTGCAGTGGCGATAGTGGCCACGCCGAAGTTGTGCGGGTGGTTTTCGATTCGAAAAAAATCAGCTATCCCGTGCTGCTCGATTGGTTCTGGAAATTGCACGACCCCACGACGCTCAACCGCCAGGACAATGATGTCGGCACTCAGTATCGCTCGGTTATTTTTTATCATTCAGAGGAGCAGAAAAAGGCTGCCGAGGCTGCCAAAGCTGCGGTCGCTGCGAAGTTTGACGATCCGGTGGTGACCGAGATCAGCGCCGCGTCCGCGTTTTATCCGGCGCCGGACAATCATCAGGACTATTACTTCCAAAACAAACACAAGAACCCGTATTGCGTTTTTGTGATCGAGCCCAAATTGAAAAAGCTCAAACTCGACCACTGATTCGGCAGCAGTAGCGGCTTTTCGGAGCTTGGAAGATAAAGACAATCCGGCTATTTGTCGCGCAGCCATGAGCTCTTCCGTATTTTCCTCGATCCGCAGACCGCTTGCCCTGATCGCTATTTTTTTTATCGCCTATGGAGCAGTTTCCGTCCTGCGTCGTAGTGGCGATGAAAAAGGCTTCCCTAGTTTTATGCGGGTGTTTCCAAAAAAGCATGATGGATATCATGCCGAAAAATTCACACTCCCCGAGCTGCCGCCATTGGATGTCGGCAATGTTGAATTGCTTTCGAGGTTAAACGCCGAATACGCGAATCTCACCCGTGCGGTAGTGCCCTCGGTGGTGAGCATCGATACCCAAGGCATTCGCACCGAGCGTCTGGCTGATTTTTGGGGACGGGTTTTCGAAAGGCGCATGCCGACGCAGGGGCAGGGTTCGGGTGTGATCGTTTCGAAGGAAGGCCATGTTGTGACCAATCATCATGTGGTCGCAGGTCAGCAAAAATTCCGCATTTCGCTGCATGGCGGAAAGTCCTACACCGCGCATCTAATCGGTGAGGACCGCCTGCTCGACATCGCAGTGTTGAAGATTGATGGCGATGGTCCCTTTCAACCGCTTAAGCTTGGCGACTCATCGCAAGCGCAAGTTGGGCAGCTGGTCTTCGCAGTGGGCAATCCTTTTGGTCTAGGCGAGACTGTCACGCAGGGAATCATTTCGGCCAAGGAACGCTCGATTTCCGACAACCAGCGCGATCTTTTCCAAACCGATGCGGCGATCAACCCTGGCAATTCCGGGGGGCCACTGGTGAATCTGCGCGGCGAGATCATTGGCATCAATGTCGCGATTTTCTCGCCCGACCGCCAGAACCCCGGATTCCAAGGCGTGGGATTTTCGATTCCCTCGAATGATGTGCGCGATGCCATCGAACAGATTCTTGAGCGAGGCCGGCCGATCCGCGGGTTTCTTGGTGTGCAGATGCGGGATCTTGATCTGATGCTTCGTTCCAATCTCGATTACGGAGGCGAGAATGGTGCCTTGGTGACCGGGGTCGTTCCCGGTTCGCCTGCCGACCGTGCGGGGCTTCAACAATGGGATGTGATTGTCTCACTTGATGGAAAATCCATTCAGTCGTCCAACCAGTTGTTTGGTTTGATCCAAGGCGCCCGTGTCGGCCATACTGTGGTCATCGAGATTTGGCGCGGCGGCTCGATTGTGAAACTTCAGGCGAAAATCTCAGAGAGCTCCGCTGATCAATCCGCTCCGCCCGGAAAATAGTTCAAAAAACTGCAATTTACATCCGGAGGCCACCGTATATCTAGTCGGTTTTATTATTTCGTCATGAGGCTTCAGTACCTGTTTTTAGGATTGGCCGGGGCGCTCACCGTCTTGGCTGTAGTGCTTTTTTTCTCCGGCGGCGGCGTTATTACGGAAAAAGCGCACAATGCGTCGCCGGCATCTTTGAAACCTGTAACGCCTACTGACCTTGAGGGTGAAGTTTCCGAAGCAAAGCCGCAGATATCACAAAAAAATGCAGACGATGAGAATGTGGCGGCGAGTGATGCGAATTCAGCGGAATTGGTCAAACGGGTTGCTGCGGCAATTCAATCAGGCAACATGCCGGCTTTGACCAAGCTTGTCGGAGAAAAGTGCCTTGATGATGCGGGTCGCAACTTGTGCATTGCTTTGCTTTCTTCGATGTCGCGACTCAAGCAGCCTCTTGAATTTCGTGAGATTGGCGAACTGGAACTGAATAAGCGCTCGCGTTGGGCAATCGGGCTTGTGGGCCGAGATATGAACCGCAACCGCATTGTTTTGGATCTCAAGCAAGAAAGAGCTTTGTGGTCGGTGGAGAAAATCATATTGCCGCCGATCGACGGTGTTCAGTCGTTGCAAAATGTGGCTGCCGATTCTCTTGATGTGGCAGATGGATTTTTGCAGGCGGTGCTGCGTCAGCAATTCGAGTTGGCCCGTGTGTTTGTGGATCCCAAAACTGTCAACAACGCTAAGATCGCCGGTTTGTGCATCATTTTTGAGGAAGGCAAGTATGCTTTGCGCAAATTGAAACCGATCAGGGCAATGTTTCAACGATCGGAAGTTGCGGGTTACCTTGTGGCCGTAGTGCCTGCGGACGGATCACGGGAAGCGGGTTTTTCCATCACGGTTAAAAAGTCCATAGATGACGGGAAATGGTCAGTTAGTGAGATCAACCTTGATCAACTTCTCGCGGATTATGCGAATCGCTTTGCCGGTGGTGATTTGTATTATTCTCCATTGGTAAAGAATCCGGAGGGGGGAGATACGCTCGCACTTTATTTTGAGTTTGATAAGGAAGAGGTAAACAACCGAACCATGAGGCAGCTTGAGATTGTTTCAAAAATCCTCTGTTCCGATCCGTCAAAAAAAATCACGCTGAGCGGTCATACGGATGCGTTGGGAACTGGCGCTTACAATGACAAGCTCTCGGCCCGTCGTGCAACGGTGGTGCGTGATTTGCTGATTCAAGCCGGCGTTTCCGGTGGTCAAATTGTCACGGTCGCCAAGGGCTCGAGCCAACCGCGAAGGCCGAATGTGACCGAGAGCGGCGTTGACGATCCCGAGGGTCGCAAGGTCAATCGTCGCACCGAAATTTATCTCGATTTCTAACATCAAACCGCTTTGCCGTTGAATTCACATTTTCGATGCCGCCACTCAGCCACGGGCCTGAGCGTTTTTTGCTGTGGCAATGTCGCGAGCTTGGTTGTGATTTTGGCTGCATGCATGGTGGTCGGTTGCGCCGATGGAACACCCGGCGCCGGAACGGAGCCACCCAAGGCATGGATCCATGGAGCAGGCTTTCCAATCGCTTCGCCGCAGAAAGATTTGGCGCGCTGGTGGTCGCGATTTGACGATCCGCAAATGTCCATGCTCATCGCGGCGGGGCTTGCCGGCAATCCCGGCATTGCCGCTGCCAGCGCACGGGTGCGTGAGGCGCGAGCGCGGCGCGATGAGGCAGTGGCGGAATTGATGCCATCACTGGGTGGATCAGTTCGCGGCTTCGGCGAAGCCGACCGCGCGGATGGCAACTGGTCTTCCAGTTCTTCAGGCCGTGCAGCGCTCAATGCCTCATGGGAGGTCGATTGGTTTGGCAAAAATCGCAAGCTAGCGAAATCCGCCGCGGCCACATTCGCAGCGACCGAAGAAAATCTTCGTTCGGTTCAGGCATCGCTCGCGGCAGAAATCGCAATCGCATACACGCGGTTGCGGATAGATGAAGAACGGCTCTTTGTGCTGCGCGACATTGTGAAGAGTCGTGAGGAAACCGCACGACTCGCATCGTGGCGGCAAGTGTCGGGCGAGGCGGATTCGCTTGAGGCGGATCAAGCAAGCACCAGCCTTGAACAAGCGCGGGCCGCGATCCCGACGCTTGAGCAGGTGATCGCTCAACGACGCAATCAGCTTGCGCTGCTTTGTGGCCGCGAGCCAGGCGCGTTCGATGCATCGCTTGGCAACGACCGTGGCCGAATTCCAACTCCGGCGCGAAATCTCGCCATCGGCATCCCGGCCGATACGATTCGCCAGCGGCCCGATGTGCGCGAATCGGGCTGGCTTGTTTCGGCCGCGATCGCCGAGCTCAATGCCTCAAAAGCAAGGCGCTATCCGTCGCTCAATCTGAATGGTTCGATCGGAATCGATTCGCTCGATGCGGAGAAAATTTTCCGTCCTGAAAAAGCCGCCGCCGATCTCATTGCAGGCATCACAGGCCCGATCTTCGATGCGGGTCGCATTCGTGCCGAGATTGAAGCACGCGGTGCGGCTCTGGATCGTTCACTGCAGAATTACCGGGCTTCGGTGCTGACAGCGCTTTCCGAAGTTGAGGATGCTCTCATCGCTTGTCGCCGCTCGGGCGAACGCCTTGCGACACTCGAAAAAGCTGTGATCTCCGCCCGCGAGGCGGCGGGGCTTGCCAAACAGCGCTATGAAGCAGGTGTCACCGACCTGCTCACAGTGCTCGATGCGCAGCGCACCCTGTTGGGTCTCGAAGACAATCTGCTCGCCTCACGCACTGAACACATTATCGCATATATCGACCTCTACAAGGCGCTTGGTGGTGGCTGGTCCTGACATTAAGATTGATCAATCATGCAAGCTGAAAAGCAACCCGACAAACTGCCGAAAATCATCATCGGATCGCGCCCTGCCCATCCTTTGTGGAAAGGTCTGCTTCCTGCTTTGACGCTCGTTTTGTCAGGATGGCTCTACTGGAAGTTCATCCACAATGAATCAGGGAACGCAGGCCCGGTTTACAAAACCGAAATGATCGAACGCGGAGACATCGATGTCACCATCACTGCCACTGGTAACCTTGCTCCGACGAATCAAGTCACGATCGGTAGCGAACTTTCCGGCACGATCGCGGAAGTCTTGGTCGACATCAACGACACGGTAAAAAAAGGCCAGCCTCTTGCCGAGCTCGACACTTCGAAGCTAATCCAGCAAACCGAGCGTAACCGTGCATTGTTGCTTTCCGCGAAGTCCCGTGTGACTCTTGCGGAGGCCAATCTCAATGAGAGCTCCGCATCGTTTTCCCGCTTGGATGAGCTTTTACGGATTAGCCAAGGCAAGACACCCTCCAAGTCCCAGATGGATGCCGCCAAGGCCTCGGTGGAACGTTCAAAAGCCGAACTCGAAAGCGCGAAGGCCGCAGTCAGCGAGGCGGAAGCAGGCTTACGTTCGATCGAAAGGGATCTTTCAAAAAGCGTCATCCGCTCGCCGGTTGATGGCATTGTATTAACCCGTTCGATTGATGTGGGGCAGACAGTTGCTGCTTCATTTACCGCGCCGGTTCTTTTCCTGATCGCGGAAGATCTTAAAAAAATGGATCTTGTGGTTTCGGTTGCCGAGTCGGACATCGGTCGCGTGGCAAAAGGTCAGCCGGCGATTTTCAGGGTCGATGCATGGCCGACGCGCACTTATAACGCATCGATACAGCGCGTGGCTTTTGGTTCGCTTATCACCAACAATGTGGTTACCTACAATGTGGATCTTGGAGTCGATAACGAGGATCTGAGTCTGCGTCCTGGCATGACGGCAACTGCTGATATTGCTTTGGCGCAGTCCAAGCAGGTTCTTTTGGTTCCAAACGCGGCCCTCAGGTTTGATCCGGAGTCCGTTGAAGATTTTTTGAATGAGACCGGACAGAAGCAAAAGCGCACGCTGGTTCAAATGCTTTCACCGAGTGTCGGTCGCCGCTGGGGGCAGGGTGCACCTGTTCCTAAAAGACCAGAGCGCGATGACCAACCGTGCATTTGGTTGTTGCTGGATGACAAACCCGTCAAATGTCCGGTAGTCATCGGGCTAAGTAATGGTCGATTCACCGAAGTGACGGGAGAGGGTCTTCGTGAGGGTATTCCTGTTATCGTCAGCGCATTACCGGAAACTCAGTCATGAATGAGGAAAGGCTGATCGAATTACAGGCCATCACCAAAACCTACGGGCGTGGAGATGCTGCGTTTCAGGCGCTGTGTGGGGTAAACCTCACCATTCATCGTGGAGAGTTTGTGGCGATCATGGGCCCGAGCGGATCGGGCAAATCGACTCTCATGAACATCTTGGGCTGCCTGGATACTCCCACTTCGGGATCGTATCTTTTCAAAGACATTGCGATCGAATCTCTTAGCAAAGACCAACGCTCTTTGATTCGTCGTCATGCTCTCGGCTTCGTATTTCAGGGGTTCAATCTCTTGGCGAGAACCTCGGCGTTGGAAAATGTTGAACTGCCATTGCTTTACCTCGGTGTGCCTGCAAAGGAGCGCCACAAGTTGGCCCGTGAGGCGCTTGCAGGTGTTGGTATCGCCGACAAGGCCCGCAACACGCCCACCGAGCTTTCCGGGGGGCAGCAGCAGCGAGTTGCGATCGCTCGGGCAATTGTCACAAATCCGGATACGCTGTTTGCGGATGAGCCCACAGGCAACCTCGATTCCAAGACCACGGTGGAAATAATGGATCTTTTTCAAAGGCTGAACTCGGAGCGCAACATCTCGATCATCATGGTGACGCACGAAGACGATGTTGCGACTTGTGCAAAAAGGTTGATCCGCGTGAAGGACGGATTGATCGGCAGCGACACCGCAAATGGCGTAAGATGAAATTTGAAATCCAGCGATTCGAAATCCGCATGATTCACAGAACATGGATGCATCCTTGAAACATTTAAGCCTGACTTTCTGATATCATGTTTTTCAACGCTTTCATACTCGCCTTTCGAGAAATCCGCAGAAACATGATGCGCGCTTTTCTCACTGTGATTGGCGTGGTAATCGGCGTGGCTGCAGTCGTGACCATGGTGACCCTTGGTCGCGGCGCTACCGAAACGGTGAAGTCCCAGATATCCAAACTTGGAAGCAATCTGATGATTTTGCGGCCCGGGCAGGGCTGGAATCAGCGAGGCGTGCCACTTTTCAACATGTCCGATGTTCGGGCGGTAGCAGAGCAGGTCAATGGCGTGCGGGCTACGGCTCCCATGGTGACTAGCAATGTGCCGGCAGTTTTCATGGAAAATGTCCGCAATACGGATTTGCAGGGAACGACGCCGGAGTATTTTGAAATTGCAAACTGGAAGATCAGTGAAGGTCTCTTCTTCGACGATGAGGATCTTCGTGAAGCTGCCGCCGTTTGTGTGATTGGTGAGACGATCCGCAAGGAGCTCTTCGGTGATCAGCCGGCCATAGGCCAAAAGATACGCCTTCAAAAAACATCGTTGACGGTCATTGGCGTCACGGCGGTAAAAGGGCAGGGGGGCTTTGGGGATGATTTGGACGATAATATCATCATTCCCGTTTCGACGATGCAGCGCCGTCTGTCGGGAATGCCTCCACCGCAGAACATCAACCAGATCATGATTTCGGTCATGGATGGCTATCCCAGTGAAGGCATTCTTGCCGATGTTGCGATGCTGATGCGCGAGCGGCGGCATCTTTCTGAAAACGAGGAGAACAATTTCTCCGTTTTTGATACGCGTCAGATAGCTGAGACGATGAGTGCCAGCACAAAGGTGATGACCATGCTGCTTGGCATCGTGGCGGGGGTCAGCCTGCTGGTCGGAGGGGTCGGAATCATGAATGTGATGCTGGCTTCGGTAACCGAAAGAACGCGAGAGATCGGCATCCGTCTTGCAATCGGTGCTCGTGCCCGTGATGTGATGCTGCAGTTTCTCGTCGAAGCGATGACACTTTCGTGGGTTGGCGGTCTGGCGGGCGTTTTGGTTGCTTATGGTCTTTCCCACAGTCTTGCGAAAGTGGTGGGTGCACCGTTTGTGTTTGATCCGAAAATCAATCTTATCGCTTTTGTGTTTTCTGCGGTGATTGGTGTCATCTTCGGTTTTATGCCGGCTCGCCGGGCAGCGTCGCTTGATCCGATCGAAGCGCTGCGCCACGAATGAACGCGTTCGTGCGGGGTGAAAATGATTCGACATTAAACGAATGATCTGTTAGATAGCGAAATCGTGAATAAATTTCTACTGTTACTCGTTGCAGTCGCCGGAGCACTCGTTTTTGGCGGAATTTCCACTTACAACGGCCTCGTCGGCAAACAGCAGGGCGTTGATGCGGCATGGGCGCAGGTTTCCAACCAGTACCAGCGTCGCGCGGATCTCGTGCCGAACTTGGTCAAGACCGTGCAAGGCTCGGCGGATTTCGAAAAGACGACTCTTGAAAATGTCGTCAATGCCCGCGCATCGGTCGGACGTATGACGATCGATGCGAGCAAGGCTCCGGAGACCGCACAGCAGTTAGAGGAATTTCAAAAGGCGCAGGGTGCCTTTGGCAGCGCTTTGCAACGCTTGCTGGTGGTTTCCGAAAATTATCCCGATCTTAAGGCAAGTGCCGGATTCCGTGATTTGCAGGCGCAGTTGGAAGGCACTGAAAACCGCATCGCGGTCGAGCGCGGTCGCTTCAACGAAGTGGTGAAGGATTTCAACACGAGCATTCGCAAAGTGCCCGCCGTGTTTTTTGCGGGCATGCTCGGCTTTCACCCCAGGCCGTACTTCCAAGCCGAGAGCGGTGCGGAAAAAGCGCCTGATGTGAAATTCGACTTCGGTGGCCAATCCGGCGAGGCAAAATGATATTCGCGCGCCATGCATGCGGGCGGGTTCTTTGTTTTTGGTTCGCCTGCCTCGGCCTGATGCTTGCCGCGCCAGCCGCACGCGCGGAGACTCCCGCAAGTCCTTCACCGCAATATGTTCATGATGAGGCGCGCTGGCTTGGGCCGGCGGCCTTTGCCGCGATCGATAAGCGTCTGCAAAATTACGAGCGTGAATCATCGTCGCAGTTGCTGGTGGCGATTTTCCAAGCGGTGCCGGAGTCGGGTGAAATGCTGGACTTCACGCAGCGGGTTTTTGAGGC
>CAZXHZ010000011.1:0-8834 GCA_964639755.1 uncultured Luteolibacter sp.
GCCGCCCAGCGACTTCCTCACCTGCCACCAGGACCTCGTTCATCGCCTCCTCCGATCGGATCGTACGCACATCGCCAAATTCTTCGCGCAAAACCCGCCGCGTCGCCACCTGCATCGCGCGGTGACCCACCCCCGTCACCAAATTCACCGCCAAGACCGCGCCCGGTGCCATCGCCCGGCGCAGATGCCCCATCAACACCCCATCCCACGACTGCGGGCGAAAGACATCGGTTTTTCCCGCAAGGTAAATGTCATCAACCACCACATCAAATTTCCGCCGATTCTTCGCCAACCACCCGTACGCATCGGCATGCACGACCTCGATGCCCAGGGCATCCAATTCCATGTGCTTTCGCGCCAGCTCGACAATCTCTGCATCGATATCCACCGCCACCAATTCGCAATCCGGCAACAAATGCCGCAACACGCGAAACGCCGTGCCACCGGCCAAACCCAACATCAACACCGATCGCGGCGGATGCGCCACTCCCATCAAGGCCGATGCCGCAATCATATCCCAGGCCAAGCCGGTTAGAAATCGCTCACGGTGATAAAATGCATGGACCGCCCCTGCGACTCGAAATTCTGCCGCAGTGTCGGACTTCCACACCTCCAGAGTCTGGAACCGAGTGTTCACGATGTCCTTGCGTCGCATCATAGAAATTCATCCTGAACAAACCCACACTCCTTGAAAGCAGGAAATTGAACTCTTCCTCAATACTCCTCTTCCTCAATACTCCTCTTCCTCATCACCCGGCACCGGCGGGATCACATCCTCGCGCATCAAGAGGCGCTTGATGTCGAGATCCGGCAGAAGAGCCACCGCCGTGCTTCTCACGAGCGCGACATAGGGCACGATCCGATCAAGCTCGGCAATCGCGCAGTGCACCATCGAGCTGATGATGTCCGAATCGTACCTCTCCCTTTCGAAAAGATTGGTGATGCGAAAAACCAGCATGCCGCGATCGAGATCATATTCGAATCCGCCCAGCGTGAGCGGCTTGTTGGCGCGCGCAAGCAACTCAAGCGCCGATGGCAGATGCCCCGCACCAAGCTCCATCGGCACCTCGGAAACGATGCTCAAGGCATTGAGTTCGGGAAATGCCTGCGCGATGAGATCCACCCTCGTGTGATGCGCCTCAAATCCGGCACGCAACACATCGCGACCCTCAACCAGCTCACAGTGCCAGCCATTGCGGCCAAAGGTTTCTTCAACCACAAGAATCTGACGCGAGTGCGGACGCATGCGCCTCTTATGCATCGGCACCTTGCACGCGGACAATGATTTTCAGCGATCCGATGCTTTGATGGCGCTTTGCGCCCCCACCCTCCCCATCACCGCTTTCGCGAGCACTGCACGCAAGCACGCGCGGATCGGCCGCAATGTCACATGCACGCCGGAAGTTTTGGCAGCATCGAAATGAAGCGTCATCCGCGTCATGCGATCATCGAATTCCACCGCGTCGATCTCCTGCCAAAGCACCAAGCGCATGCCCTGCTCCGGTCGCCAGAGCGGAAAAATTTCCACACCCATCGGCGTTAGGATCAAGTAGGCATGGCGCGTCATGCGCACAGCCAAGCGGAGCAAAAAAATGACAGCAAAAAGCGGCAAAAGCATCCAAGCCGGATGCGGCACATTAGGGTTGATGTCGCGATAAAGCGAGGTCAAACCAAGCGTCGCCGCCGTGCCAGCAAGTATCGCAGCGAGCAACCAGAAAATCACCGCTTGGCCCGATCTGGTGAAGCGCAGCTCTTTCTCCGGCGACTGCACGCTTGGCTTCATGTGAGTCGCCCTCCCGCGAGTGCCGCAATCGCGCGCTCCGCCAAGGCGAGCTCGCGCTCGAATGCCTGCGCATCATAGGATGCCGGATCGAGCGATCCCTTTTCAAGATCAGCGATCAAGGTCATGACGCGCGAAAACCCGAAGATCGCCGCACCTCCCTTGCACATGTGAAGTTGCTCGGAAACTTCTCTCTCCTTGCCGGCCTGCAACAAGTTTGGCCACATGGCCGAAATGGTGCGCGTCTCGTCGAGATACTCATTCATCATCCGCACCAAGCCTTCGGGATCCTTGCCCGCGATTCGGACAAACCTGCCAACATCAACCGCCGATAGCAGCATCTCGTCATCAACATCACCGCCGGCGGCACCATGGATCTCCTCGCTCATTTGTTTTGATCTCGCTCAACCGATTCAAAGACCTCGGGATTCACCCATTCATCGCCCGACCGCAGGGCCGCCACATGATTCACCACCGCAACGATCGAAATGCCGATCAGCACAAACGAGGCCTCCATCAGAAATGGCGTCGTCATCACACCGATCAAGGTCGAGGCCCACTCGCCCCACAGCCCCGGCAACTTGCGACCAAAGAGCAAGGTCGCGGATACCACCAAGCCAAGGCCGATCAAAATGCCCGCCGCCCAGACGATTTGCCTGTTTTGTTGATTGCCCGCGTTCGGCATAGGTTGAAAAACTACAGCGATTCGGCGGCATTTCCCAACACATTATTCATGCCCTGCCGCGATCCTTGCGGATTGGCCTGCGAGGCCTTACATACAGCGGCGTGGCCCCCATCCGATATTACAACCGCAGCACGCAATCCCTCGAGACCGAGCAGGTCTACGGCGAGGGATTCCTGCGCTGGACCTATGGCAGCCCGCTCGGCGCGATCGCCCTGCACGCATTTGTGAAACGCCCGTTTTTCTCAGCATGGTACGGCCGGCGCATGAATGCCCCCAAGTCCGCCGCGCGCATCGCACCGTTCATCCAACGTTACGGTGTTGATGTCACTGAGTTCGCCGACCCGCCGGAGTCCTTCGCGAGCTTCAACGAATTTTTCTACCGCAAGCTCAAGCCCGCCGCGCGCCCGATCGAGCCCGATCCTTCGCGCATCGTCTTTCCCGCCGATGGCCGCCACCTCGGCTTCGAACGCGCCTCATCAATCGATAGCGTTTTTGTGAAGGGTCAGAAATTCGATCTCACCGCACTCTTGAGCGATGAAAAACTCGCCGCCCGCTTCGCCGATGGCGCGCTGGTGCTTTCGCGGCTCTGCCCGGTCGACTACCATCGCTACCATTTCCCCTGCGCCGGCATTCCATCGGCGACCCACACGATCCAAGGCCCGCTGTTTTCCGTCTCGCCCATTGCGCTGCGCGAACAACTTTCCTACCTCTGGACCAACAAACGCAGCATCACCCAACTCGAAACACCCGACCTCGGCACGGTCCTGCTTTTGGAAATCGGCGCCACCTGCGTGGGCAAAATCCACCAGACCTTCAAGCCCGGCACATCGGTGGAAAAAGGCGCGGAAAAAGGCTATTTTTCCTTCGGCGGATCCTCGACCATCACGATCTTCGAACCCGGCGCGGTGAAGCTCGATGTCGACCTGCTCGAGCATTCCTCCAACCAGACCGAACTCTACGCCCGCATGGGCGAGCCAATGGCCCGCAAGGCCTGATCCTCACCGCACGCCATTCGCACCACCAACCCGATGTCCGATTATCTCAAGTCCCTCGAAAGCCACGCGGCGGAAACCCTCAAGCCCGCCCTCGAAGGTCAACTCACCGCCACCGAACGCATCGCGCTCTTCAAACGCTTTCTCAACATCGAGGAAGAACGCATCCTCATGCACCATCGCGCAGGCGCTGGTGGTCTTGAGATCGCACTCAACCGCGCGAGCCTCATCGACACGATCCTCAGTGCGATTCTCAAAACTTCGATCAACTCACTTAAAAGCGGCAACAAGCTGCCGATCTCCCTCGTCGCCACCGGCGGCTACGGTCGCAGTTTGCTCAACCCACGCTCGGACATTGATATCCTTTTCCTCCTGCCTCGAGCATCCAACAGATTGCCGCAAGCGCTGCAGGATCTCGTGCAGGACATCCTCTATCTCCTTTGGGACATGGGATTCAAAGTCGGCCACGCCTGCCGCTCGATCCCCGAATGCATCGAACAAGCAAGGCTCGATCAGGAAAATAAAACCTCGCTCATGGATGCACGCCTGGTCTGCGGCGACACCGAGTTGTTCAAAAAATTCCAAACGCGATTCGCCAAGGAATGTATCGACAAAGGCCAGGCGGCCTTCTTCGAACTGCGCCGCCAGGACATGCGCAGCCGTCATGAAAAATACTCACACACGGTCTTCCTGCAGGAACCGAATGTGAAGGAAAGCTGCGGCGGCCTTCGCGATTACCAAAGCATCCAATGGGTCGCACGCGTGAAGCGCGGCAGCAGCAGGCTCGAGGACCTCGTGGAATGCAAGCTGCTCACCGCCGCCGCATTCCGCGAACTCGAAGCCGCCTACGATTTCATCCACCGCGTTCGCAACGAGCTGCACTACCACTGCCGCAAAGCCACCGATCAACTCACCCTGCAGCTCCAAGGCGTCGTCGCCACCGCCTTCAACTACCCGCAACGCAACATTCTGCGCAGCACCGAGGCATTCATGCGGGATTATTACCGCCACACCCGCCACATCTATCAGCACACGACCTCGCTGATGGAGGCCTTCCAACTCGAGCAGGATTCGCGCGCGGATTCCGGCATCCGTTCGTTCCTCACCTTCCGCAAAAAAAGCCGCGAGGAATTCGACGGCTTCGTCGCCCGCGACGGCCGGCTTTTCCCCGCCCATGGCGAAATTTTTCGTGAGGACCCTCATCGGCTCATGCGGCTTTTCCAGCATTGCCAACTTCGCAACCTCAAGCTCAGCCCGCAGATCCGCCGACTCATCGCGCAACACTGGGACGACATCGACCGCGCCTTCCGTTGCTCGAAAACCAACCGCGAAACATTCCAAGCCATCCTCGAACGCAAAGGTGATGTCGCGCGCGTCCTGCGCCTCATGCACCGCATCGGATTTCTCGGCCGTTACCTGCCGGAATTCGGCGCGCTCGACTGCCTCGTCCAACACGAATTTTTCCACCGCTACACCGCCGACGAACACACGCTGCGCTGCGTCGAACAACTCGATCAACTCATCGCCGAGGATAATCCAAGCCGCCGAATCTATCGTCGTCTTTTTCACGAAATTACCGATCCCTACGCGCTCTACCTTGCCGTAATCCTCCATGACACCGGCCGCGCAGAAAATGTCCGCGAACACATCGACGGCTCGGCCATGCTCGCATCGCGACTCTGCAACCGCCTGCAAATCCACGGCGCGCGGCGATCGCTCATCATGTTTTTGGTCGACAACCATCTGACCTTCTGGCGCTTTGCCACCACCCGCAATCTCGACGACCCAGAGGTCATCGCCGAGTTCGCCGCCATCGTCAAAAACCCGTCCAACCTCGACGCGCTTTTCCTCTTCACCTTCGCCGACTCGAACGGCACATCACCCGATGCTTGGACCGGTTGGAAGGAAAGCCTCATGCTGCAGCTCCACACTGCCACGCGCAATTTCCTCGAGGACGGCCGTGAAAAATATTCGCGCAAACTCGATGACGACCGCCTCGCCCTGCGCAAGGAAGTGAGCGCGCTGATGCGAGACGACTACCAGCCCGATGTGAACCACCACTTCGAACGCATGCCGGCATCCGCATTCCATTTCCGTCAAGCATCCGACATCGTCACCCAGATCCGCACGGTGCGCCACTTCCTCCAACGCGAGGATGAAACCACATCCGCCATCGCTTCGTGCATCAAATGGATCGACCATACTGAGCAAGGTTACTCAGAACTCGTGCTCGCCACCCGCGACCGCCCGCTTTTGCTCGAAAAAATCTGCTGCGCGCTCGCCTCGGAACAAATCAACATTCTCTCAGCCGACCTCTTCACACGCACCGACGGCATCGTCGTGAACATCTTCCGCGTCTGCACCACCAACTTCGAAGCGCTTACCTCCACTGCCACCCGCAAGCGCATCCTCGAAACCTTCGAGACCATCCTCGCCTCAACCCAATACGAACCTGAACGCTACCTGCGCCGCCGCGCAAATTTCCTCAAGGACCGCACCGATCAAGACATCCCCGTACCGGTCCGCGCATTCCTGAGCAACGAACTCCACCCAACCTGCACCACCCTCGAGATCCAAGCGCTCGACCGCATCGGCCTCCTGCACGACCTCTTCCACACGATCAACCACTACGGCCTCAACACCGCCCACGCCCGCATCTGCACCGAAAAAGGCGTCGCGATGGACACCCTCTACATCACCACTGCCGAGGGCGGAAAAGTCGAGGATCCCGAAATCCTCCAACTCCTCGAACAGCACGTATCAACCCTCATCGCCAAGCCCGAAACCCAAGAATCCGCCATCCCCAACGGCTGAAACCAAGCCCACCCGCACAAAAATTTCCGCATTCGGTCAAGATTCCGCTTGGCAACTTAAGCCAGACTATCCAATCTCCCCGCCCGCCCGCTCCCGGGCAACCGCAACCGCAACCGACCATGGCCGTATCTCTCCGCCTCAACCGCAAGGGCACCAAAGACCGCCCTTATTACAAAATCGTAGCCGTCGACAGCCGCAAGCGTCGCGATGGCCGCTACATTGAGCAAATCGGCACCTACGATCCGCTCAAGGAAGGCACCAACTTCACCATCGATCTCACCAGCGCCGACAAATGGCTTTCGGTCGGAGCCAAACCCTCCGAGACCGTCAACAGCATCATCCGCAAAGCGCGGACCGCGGCCAAGGCTTGATCCACCCCACCAATAACAGATTTCACCCACAGCCGCGCTCCTTCGGGACCGCGGCTGTTTGTTTTTTCATGGAAGATACCATCCGCTTCGAGGAATTCATGCACCGGGCGCTGCACGACCCGGAACATGGATACTACGCCAAGCACATCCATGGCATCGGCCGCCGCGGCGATTTCACCACCGCACCCATCATCTCCTCGATACCCGCCCGCGCCATCGCCCGCTGGGCCGCCGCCGCCATGCGCGAATTCGGCTGCTGCGATCTGATCGAAATCGGCCCCGGCAACGGCACGCTCGCCGCCGCCGTACTGAAACACCTGCCGTGGCTGACCCGTTGGAACACCCGACTCCACCTCGTCGAAACCTCCGAGCCACTCATCCGCATCCAACGCGAAAGCCTCGGCTCCAAAGCCCGCTGGCACCGCTCGCCCGCTGAGGCCCTCGCCGCCTGCCACGGCCGCGCCGTGATTTTTTCCAACGAACTGGTCGATGCCTTCGCAGTCCGCCGGTTTCAAAGCACCGCCGAAGGCTGGCAGGAACTGATGGTTAAAATCCCAAGCAATCGCGGCGCGATTGAATCCTTGGAGAAAATTTCCACTCTACCGGCATCCTCATCATTTCATCAACCGCACCCTGTCGGCCAGTGGATCGAAGTCCACGAATCCTATCATCACTGGCTAAACGAATGGATGCCGCTTTGGGAATCCGGGCGCATGCTCACGATCGATTACGGTAGCCAGGCCGAAAAAATTTACCACCGCCGCCCGAATGGCACGATCCGCGGTTATTATTTTCAGCAAATGATCGGCGGCCCGGAAATTTACCAACACCCAGGCCACCGCGACCTCACGGCCGATGTCAATTTCACCGATCTGATCGCTTGGACTCGCCCCTGGACTGGCACATCGCAACTTTTCAGCTTCACCAAATTTCTCCAATCCCACGCCGAATGCCGTGACGAAGCCGACCGTTTTCTCATCAATGAACACGGTGCCGGGACCGCCTTCATGGTTCTGGATCAATCCTGCGGAAAATCCGCCAAAAGAACCTAAAAACCCGCTAAATCACCTACCCCAATCCCACGCGATCATGGAATTTCATTTTGCCAAACAATCGATCGCGCACAGCCTTGACAAGACCCCCTCACAACAACAGATTTCCGGCCGTTTCGCCTCTACCCTCGCGCCAACACGCCGTTTCTCGCTCAAATGGCATGCCAAACGCTTGATTCAACGGCAAAAAACGGCCGTCCAAACCGGCAAACCAACCATCTAGCCCTCAATCCCACACCCCAAGACTCCACGACTCATGTCCGTCCCGCAGAAATCCCCGCTTGGCTGGCCCCAACCACAAGGACTCTGGCACCCTTCGCATGAGAAGGATGCCTGCGGCGTCGGATTCATCGCCCACCTGAAAGGCAAGCGTTCGCATGACATCATCGTCAAGACGCTCACGATGAACGCGCAGATGGACCACCGCGGCGCCAGCGGTTCGGATCCCGCCACCGGTGACGGCGCTGGCATTTTCGTCCAGATGCCCGACAAATTCCTGCGCAAGGAAATGGCAAAAAAGGGCATCGAGCTTCCACCCGAAGGCTCTTACGGCTCGGGACTCGTTTTCATTTCCCCCGAACCCAGCGAGCGCGAAGCCGCCATGCAGGTGTTCGAACATGTCATCCACGAGGAAGGCCAAAAACTCATCGGTTGGCGCACGGTCCCTGTCCGCAGCGAAATTCTCGGCAAAACCTCCGGCCGCTACGAGCCACTCATCAAGCAGGTCTTCATCGAGAAAAGCCCGGACATCACCAGCGCGATCGACTTCGAACGCAAACTCTATGTGATCCGCAAACGCGTCGCGACATGGATCCGCAACAACGAAATGCCGAACAAGTTCAGCGATGTTCACGGCAATAAGTCGAACTCCTTCCCCGGCGGTGACTACCACTATGTCACTAACCTTTCGGCCCGCACGATGGTCTATAAGGGCATGCTCACGCCCTGCCAACTCGCCGAGTATTTCCCCGACCTCCACGACCCGGATTTCGAGTCGGCTCTCGCGCTGATGCATACCCGTTTCTCGACCAACACTTTCCCAAGTTGGTCGCGCGCTCACCCGAACCGCTTCATCGCCCACAACGGCGAAATCAACACGGTGATGGGCAACGCCAACTTCATGAAGGCTCGCCAAGCACT
>CAZXHZ010000012.1:0-10260 GCA_964639755.1 uncultured Luteolibacter sp.
TCGGCACCGCGCTGCTGACCTGCGGCTCGATCATTCTCGCGCTGTTCTTCGGCGTTTGCGCTGCGATCTATCTCGCGGAGTACGCAAAACAAAGCCCCTTCATCCATGCCGTGCGGCTCGCGATCCTCAACCTCGCCGGCATTCCCTCGATCGTCTTCGGCCTCTTCGGGTTTTCGGTCTTCGTGCTGGCCGCGCCGGTCATCACCGCCTCGCCGGTTGACCGCTCGCTGCTGGTGCTGCCGCTTTTCATCGAAGGCTGGGCGCTCAGCTTCCAAGGTTGGAACTCATCGCTCATGGCCGGCTGCGCAACACTTGCTTGCATGATCCTGCCGGTGGTCATCACCGCCTCGGAAGAATCACTGCGCGCGGTGCCCCAAGGGTTTCGCGATGCCTCGCTCGCGATGGGCGGCACTCGTTGGCAAACGATCCGCAAATGCGTCCTGCCTTTCTCGCTACCGGGCATCCTGACATCCTCGCTGCTGGCCATCACCCGAGTCGCCGGCGAGACCGCACCGATCATGTTCACCGCCGCAGTTGCGGCCAAGGATGACTTCCCATGGGAAGGACTCGCCAACCCCTTTGACATCCTCTCCTCGCAAGTCCAGGCCCTGCCCTACCACATCTACACGCTCGCTGCACGCATCCCGAGCTCGGAATACACCCAACGCGCGCAATTCGGCTCAGTCCTCGTTTTCCTGATCCTCGTCGCCATGCTCTCCTTCGGCTCGATGATCCTTCGTGCGAAAATGCGCAAGAAACTCAAATGGTAAATTCACCCGCATCGGATACCCACCCGTCCATGTCGACCGCCGTCCAGATCCAGAACCTATCATTTGCCTACGGCTCAAAACCGGCGCTGCACGACGTCAGCCTCGACATGCCCGCGCGCAAGGTCACCGCGTTCATCGGTCCCTCGGGTTGCGGCAAGTCGACCCTCATCCGCTGCATCAACCGCATCAACGACCGCATCTCTACCGCGCATGTCACCGCCGGCACGATCAAGGTCCACGGCATCGACATCTATCGCAAGGACATCAACATCCAGGAACTCCGCCGCCGCGTCGGCATGGTGTTCCAAAAGTACAATCCCTTCGCCAAATCGATTTACGAAAATGTTGCCTACGGCCTGCGCATCGCGGGAATGACAAATCGCTCGGACCTCGACGACGCGGTCGAAAAATCCCTACGCAATGCCGCGCTTTGGGATGAAGTCGGCGACCGCCTCCACACTTCGGCATTCGGGCTTTCCGGCGGCCAGCAACAACGCCTCTGCATCGCACGAGCGATCGCCACCGAACCTGAAATCCTGCTCATGGACGAGCCCTGCGCCGCGCTCGACCCGCTCGCGACGCTGCGCATCGAAGAGCTGATCTCGGAGCTGAAGAAAAAATTCACCATCGTCATTGTCACGCACAACATGGCGCAAGCCGCACGCTGCTCGGACCAGACGGCATTCATGTACCTCGGCAAACTCGTGGAAGTCGGCCCCACGATGAAAATTTTCGAAAACCCCTCGGACCCACAAACCGAGGCCTACATCACCGGCAGCTTCGGATGAACGCGACCACCAATCCCATGCAAGAATCCCCGGAGAAAACCGCCGCCAGCATCTCACAGGCCGCCAGCAGCCCAAAGGCCGGCGGCAAATGCGCCGTGCAAATTCAGAACCTCAGTTTCAGCTACGGCTCCTCCGAGGCGCTCAAAAACATCACGCTCGATCTCGACCGCAATGCCGTCACCGCCTTCATCGGCCCCTCCGGCTGCGGCAAATCGACCCTGCTGCGCTGCATCAATCGCATGAACGACGAAATCGTCGGCGCGCGCGTCACCGCCGGCAAAATCCTCGTCGAGGACATCGAGATCCACGATCCGTCGGTCGATGTGGTGAAGCTCCGCCGCGATGTCGGCATGGTGTTCCAAAAATCGAATCCTTTCCCGCGCAGCATTTTCGAAAATGTCGCCTTCGGCCTGCGCATGCGCGGGATCCGCAACAAGGCGGTGATCGAGCAATCCGTCGAGGAAAGCCTCCGCGCTGCAGCCCTGTGGGACGAAGTGAAGGACCGCCTCAACGAATCCGCGCTCGGCCTCTCCGGAGGTCAGCAACAACGCCTCTGCATCGCCCGAACCATCGCCGTGAAGCCGCTCGTCGTGCTGATGGATGAACCTTGCAGCGCGCTCGACCCGATCGCCACCGCGAAGGTCGAAGAGCTGATCTGGAGCCTCAAGAAAGATTACACCTTCGTCGTGGTGACCCACAACATGCACCAGGCCTCGCGCGTTTCCGACAAGACGGCATTTTTCTACATGGGCGAAATGATCGAGTTTGGGGAAACGACCAAGATGTTCACCAACCCGGCCTGCAAGCGCACCGAGGATTACATCAGCGGTCGCTTCGGTTGATCAATGCCCACGAACCAACTCACAGCGTGATCTGCGCGCCGAGCTCGACGACGCGGCCGGGCGGAAGTTGGAAGTACGCGGTGGCCGGCGATGCGTTGCGCGCCATGACGGCGAAGAGCGAAAGCCGCACGCGGTCGATGAGCGTGGCGTTCTTGCCAACACCGTAACCTTCGCTGCCGAGGAAGTAGGTCGCCTTGCCCGGCTGGAAGCGCACATGCTCGGGCAGCAATTCCTTGAGAGCCTTGGGCACATCGGGTGTTTCGGCAAAACCGAACTTGAGGATCACGCGGTGCAAGCCTTCGCCGAGCTCCTGGTGCTCGAGCATTTCCTCGCGGCTCGCACGAGGTTGATCGAGCGTCATCACATGCAGCAGGATGACGCGTTCGTGCAGCACTTGGTTGTGCTTGAGGTTGTGGAGCAAAGCATTGGGCACCTGTGCGCCTTTGCCGCTCATGTAAATCGCCGTGCCGGAAACACGATGAATGCGGCCCTTTTCAAGATCATGCAACAAATCCTCGACCGGCAAAGCTTCACGCGAAATGCGCGCATAGAGTCTCTTGCGTCCCCACATCCATGTCATCATCAAGACCATGATGACACCGCCGACAATCAGCGGAACCCAGCCGCCGTGCACGATCTTGAGCGAATTGGAAACGAGAAACGCACCATCAACCACGAGGAAAATCCCGGTGAGAAGTCCCGCTTTGAAAGGCGACCACAACCACTCGGTACGCGCTGCGGAATAGAAAAGAATCGAAGTGATCGCCATCGTCAGCGCGATCGCAATGCCGTAAGCGCCAGCCAACGCAGAGGAAGTTTGAAACTCGACGACCAACAAAATGCAGGACGCCGCAAGCAGCCAGTTCACCGCCGGCACATAAACCTGACCGATGGAATGCTCGGAGGTGTATCGCACGCGAAAGCGCGGCAAACAACCCAGCTGGATCGCCTGCGTGGTGAGCGAAAACGCACCCGAGATCAAGGCCTGGCTGGCAACGATCGCCGCCGCCGTCGCGAGCAGGGTCAGCGGAAAACGCAACGACTCGGGAGCCAGCAGGAAGAACGGATTGCGAATCGCCGACGGGTCGGCCGTGAGCAAGGCAGCCTGACCAAGGTAGTTGAGCGCCAGCGCGGGCAGCACCAGTGAAAACCAACCGACACGGATCGGCTTCGTGCCGAAATGCCCGAGATCGGCGTACAGCGCTTCGCCACCGGTCACTGCAAGAAACACTGCCGCGAGCAAGGGGAAAGCATGCTTCCACTCCTGGCACAAAAACCGAACGCCCTCATACGGGCTCAAGGCCACCAGCACCTGCGGTTGCGAAACCACCGCCGCTGCACCGAGGATGCCAAGCACGAGAAACCATGTCACCACCACCGGGCCGAACAGTTTGCCTACATGGCCGGTGCCAAATTGCTGGATCGCAAACAAGCCCCCAAGAATCAACACCGCCAGCGGCACAGCCCAATGCGAAAGCATCGGTGCACTCACCGCCAAGCCCTCCACCGCACTGAGCACCGAGATTGCCGGTGTCAGCATGCCATCGGCATAAATCAACGCCGCGCCCGCCAACCCGAAAAGCATCACTCGCCGCGGATCCTTGCCGCCGAGCGCCTTCACCGCGCCACGGATCAATGCCGACAAGGCAAGAATTCCTCCTTCACCGCGGTTGTCCAATTTGAGCACGACAAAAAGATATTTTACCGACACGACCAACAAGAGCGACCAAACAATAAGCGACGCGGCTCCTGTGAGGTTGCGCGGATCGACGGCCACGCCGTGCACGCCATGGAAACATTCGCGGAACGCGTAAAGCGGGCTGGTTCCGATGTCACCATAGACGACGCCAAGCGCCGCAAGGGTGGTCACAGCAAGGCGGGGCGATTGACCCGATGGAGTTGGTGAAGATGCAGTCATGGAAAATGAACAGACGCGTCAGCGCGCGATTCAAAGCACCTCAAGTCGGGCTCTACGAGCAGAAAACATGCTTATCGTCATCTTATCCGGCCTGAGCGGCGGGGGTGCATGCTGAATTGCGGAAAAATTTTTTGTTTCAAAATGATCAGAGCCAAAAACCACGCGTTGCTGAGACTTCACTGGTCGGCTGGACGTCGGATCAATACGCGGTCCGATCTTCAAGCGTATCGCGAATTTCAGCCATGCGTTCGCGGGTAAGAGGATAACGCCACATCAGCCATGCGGCGCCGGCAAAGCAAATTGCGGAAGGCAATGCGTATGCCCAGCGGATGTGGTTGATGACATCAGGCGCGACATGGACAACACCGGCGGCCGCGTCGGCCTCGCCGCGAGCGCCCGACCAATAAAGAAGATAGCTTCCAAACAACGCGCCAAGGGCAATTCCTCCCTTGTAGGAAATCGAGAATACCGCGCTGAACATGCCCTCCCGGCGACGGCCGGTGGCAAGCTCGTCGGAATCGCAAACATCGGCCATCATCGAGCCGTTCAAAAGCCAACATGCGCAAAGCCCAAGATTCGCGGGCAGATAGGCAATCAACAGGAGATAAGGATTTTGCGGTGTGAAAAAAATCAACGACAGCAGGGATCCAGCGGACGAAATGACGAGCCCTGCCGCAGCGAGCTTATGTTTCTGATATCGCGAAGACAGCCACATGATGACCGGCAAGGCCAGCAGCTCGCCGACACCCTTGATGATGCCCACATGCATTCCGACAATTCCCGCACGATGCTTCTCGCCACTACAAATATAGTAGATATTGACATTGCTGTAAACGATGATGGCGCAAAACAAACCAATGAATGTAAACAGCACCGCTCCGATCAGGATCACAAAAGCGCGGTTGCGGAAGGTTTCGCGAATCGCCTGGAGCAGTCGTATTTTTTCCTGAACGCGATGGTCGTAGCGCTCGCGACAAAACAGGCCGGCCGGCAGCGCGGTGAGCAAAATCACAACGGCAATAAACACGCCCACATAGCGCATGCCCAGCAGCTCGTTGTTGCCGAACAGATCGCTGCGGGCCACGGCATACAGTGTGGGCATCAGCAGGGATGCGACAAATGAAGGAACCAATCGAAAAACAAAAAGGCGCGTGCGGGCCCCGTAATCGGTGACCATTTCCAAGCCGAGTGCCGAATATGGAATGACGAAAACAGTGAACGAAAGGTAGAAAAGAAACGCGGCAAAACAAAGGTAGATGGCAATTCCGGTTGGGCCCAAGCCGGCTGGTGGCAGCCAAAGCAATGCGAAAGAAAACGCCAACATCACCGCACCAAGCACCACATATGGCTTCCGCCTTCCCCATCGACTGCGGGTATTGTCGGTCAGATTGCCCATCCAAGGATCGGTGATGGCGTCGAATATGCGCGAAGAAGCCAGTACCCAGCCAATGACCACGGGATTGAGACCATAACCGATCTGATAAATCGCATTCGCCAGCGATGTCAGGGCGCCGTTGGCCATGTTTTCGCCAAAGCCGCCAAGCCCCCACAGTGCTTTTTCACGAAAGCTTGCCTCGGGCTTGTTGGTGGATCTGCTCATCAGGATCGCGGTGCGGTTGAAGCGCGGCACACAAAGTCGACGGGAAGACGCTCGATGCGGGCCGGAAGATCCGCGCCACCATCGGCCATGCGTTCGAGCAAAAATGCGGCGACTTTCTTGCCGATCCGATAGGGGCGCTGGCGGACGCTGCTAAGGGCGGGATCCAGGAAGGACGAAGTTTCCAAATCGCCATAGCCCACAACCGAAAGCTGCGTGGGAATGACCATGCCAAGTTCGGCGGCAATTTGATAAACCTCACCGGCAATTTCATCGGTAGCCGCAAATACGGCCGTGACCTGTGGCAAAGACCGCATCGTGTCCCGGATGAGATCTTGGCGCGGAGTGGTCAGTGACAATTCGACCGTATGAAGAACGGCGTTCGATTCTCGGGAAATCACCTCTTCAAAGGCTGCGCGGCGGTCGCGCGACCAGGCCTCCGCTTGAGGGCCCGCAAAATGCAGGATCTGGCGGTGACCAAGCCCCAACAAATGCGCCGCAACAAGTTCCGCCCCCTGGCGTTCGTTGGAAAGCACGGCATCGGCGCTGAATGAAGATGGCAAGATGGAGTCTACGGTGACCAACGGCAGATCGCGTTTGCTGAATTCATTGGCGAGGCTGTCGTACAAATCGGCATACCAAGGCCAAAGCACCGCACCATCGACACGCCAATCGATCAGGCGGTTGATCTGGCGCATCTCGGCATCGTGGTCTGGCGCGGGCTGCCGGTGTTTTGGCCAAAGCATCAAAGGGACATGATTGTTGTCCACCAACACGTCATGGATGCCATGAAGGATGTCTGCCCAGTATGAGTCATGCGGCGGCACCATGACTCCGACGAGTCCGCTTTTGCCGTTGCGAATGGCATGAACCAAATTGTTCGGACGATAACCCAAGGACTCGGCGGCGGACATCACGCGGTCGATCGTCTTCGCATTGAGACCTTTGCCGCCACGAAGGGCAAGGGACACGGTGGTGCGGGCCACACCGGCTTTGGAGGCGATCGCGATCTGGGAAACAGCTCGGTTGATCTTGCTTGCGCGCATACCTTGATGTCACTCCATCGAGTTGGATTTCAGCCAGGCCAAAATTTCGTCGACTTGGCAGTAAGCCAGACCTGTCACCGTATCGGCGCAGCCGTAATAAATCGCGATCCGTCCGCTCGGGGCATCCACCAAGGCGGCGGTGGGGAAAGTAACATTCGGCACATCGCCGACGCATTCATAAGATTCACGGGGATTGAGCAAATAAGGTTTGGCCCGGTGGATTACTTTCCAAGGTTGATCCAAATCCAACAAAGCGGCGCTCCACGAATAAACAAAGCCATTACAGGATTGCAGCACTCCATGATAAAAAATCAACCAGCCCTCGGCGGTCTCTATCGGCACGGTGCCGGCGCCGATTTTCAAATGCTGCCAACCCTCGTTGGCCCCCATCACGAAACGGTGGCAGCCCCAATGGATGAGGTCGGGGCTTTGTGACATGTAAATGTCCCCGAACGGCGTGTGGCCGTTGTCGCTCGGGCGATTCAACATGAAGTATTTGCCGCCGATCTTGCGCGGGAACAAAACCCCATTGCGATTGAAAACCAGATAGCTGTTTTCCATTTGATGGAAGGACTTGAAATCTTTGGTCCAGGCCATGCCTATGGTCGGGCCGTGATAGCCGTTGCACCAGGTGACATACCAACGGTCCTCGATCCAAAGAACGCGCGGATCATAACCATATTCCCAGTTGGCGATTTCGGGATCATCGCAAATGAAACGGATGCGCTCGGGCTCAAATTTCCAATCCAAACCATCGGCGGAAAATCCCACATGCAATTGCATCTCGCGGGCAATCGAGTCGCATCGAAACACTCCGGCAAATCCGCCCTTGAATGGCACTACCGCACTGTTGAATACGGAATTGCAGGCAGGAAAAGGGCTGCGCCCGATGATCGGATTGCGCGAATCACGCCAAACAGGATGCGGATGATTGGCGGGACGCTCCTGCCAAGGCATGTTGGGAAGGGCCTCACCAACAATGGTGGATGGAGATGATACAGAAGAATTGACCGATGACATGGGGGTATTTCAGTATATAAAAACAACAAGATCCGCTGCGAACTGGCCGCCGCTGTGGCGCCCGCACATCCGATCTGCCTTATGATAAAAAGGGCTTTTTGCCAACCCGCAAGAAAAATCCTAGCCCTTGGTCAAAACCGCCAAGACCAAGATCAAGCGTGATTTCAATGCTCGCTCATGCCCACTCCGGCGTGCAAAATTTTTGTCATGAACAAATCGCGCACCTGTGCCGTTGCCGCCTTGCTTGCAATGACCTTTGCCGTGACACGACTGGATGAGGAATCACTTTTTCGCGCGATCTGGCCCGCAGTGGTCGCCATCGGATCCATCATCCTTCTGCACGAAGCGGCGATTGGACTGATGCTTGGTGTGGCGGCAGCTGCGTTGCTTTTGTGCGCGGGCGATCCGATCAAGGCGCTGCGGCTTGCGCTCGAGGGTCATGTGTTTCCCGCAATGCAAGGTTCGTGGCGGATTGGCGCTTTGGTCTTCACGCTGATTCTTGGTTCCTTTGCCGGCATCCTTGAGCGGTCGGGCGGCTTTGAGGCGATGCTGCGCAAGGCACTTGGCACAAGCAGCTCCGGGGAAAAGCGTTTGCTCTTCGGCGCGTATGGCATCGGGCTTCTGTGTTTTTTCGACGGTCTTGCGAGCAGCCTGCTGACCGGGCGCATTGCGCGACCCTTGGCCGATCGAGCCGGCGTTTCGCGCGAGCGGCTTTCATGGGTGGTCGATTCGACCGGTTCGCCGGTAGCTTGCATCGCATTCATTTCCACTTGGATCGCGACGCAGTTGAGCCTCATCGAGCAAGGACTCAAGTCCGCGCCATTCAAAGTCGAGCCATACGCGATGTTTTTTTCTTCGGTGCCGGCGAATGCCTACTGCTTGCTCACGCTCTTGCTCGTGCCCTTGGCGATCGGGCTGGGCTACCAACCGGCGGCAATGCGAAGATTCACGCCTTACACAGCCGATGGAGAAAACAGGTCTGCGGTGGAGTTGCCATCATTGGCTTCGGTGATCGTGCCACTCGCGGTGCTCGTCAGCGGTATTCTGCTTTCGTTCCCGTTACTGGCGGGGGAAATTGGCGCGATCTTCAGCGTTGGCGGATGGACCCGTGCCTTCAGCAGCGAAACAGGTCCGCACGCGTTGGTGCTGGGCAGCCTCGCGGGGTGGATCGCGGCGATGGTTTGTTTTCCTTCGAAGCGGCGGCATGAGGCGGCCGAGGCGGCGGTGCACGGGGCCGGCTCGCTGCTGCCGGCCTTGGTGATCCTGATCTTTGCCTGGTCGCTGGGCAGCATGTTTGAGGCGCTCGGGACCACGCGTCACATTGCGGAACTCTTCCAGCAAGGCATCCCGGTCGCGTGGTTTCCGCTGGTAATTTTCCTGCTCGGTTCGTCGATGGCTTTCACCACCGGTTCTTCGTGGGGCACGATGGGCTTGCTGATGCCGCTGGCTTTGCCCGCCCTGCTCAGCGCCGCGCAGGCCGCCAACCTCCCGCCTCAGGAAACCCGCCAACTCGCAGCGATGGTCATAGGCGCGGTGTTTGGCGGCGCCACCCTCGGCGATCACTGCAGCCCCTTTTCCGACACCACCATCGTCAGCGCTCTCGCCAGCGGCTGCCGCACCATTGACCATGTGACCTCGCAGCTGCCCTTCGCTGCCTATGCCGCCCTCGCCAGCTGCGCCGCCTACGCGCTCATGGCCCTCGGCATTCACCCCGCGCTCTCGACAGCCGCCGCGGCCGCCGGACTGATTTTGATCCTCGGCCTGCTGGCAAAATCCCGCCGCCACTGCCATTCGCAGGCGGGCTGAGCGGGGAAAAATTTCAAAAAATCCGCCCGCAGCCCTCGCAATTGTCTTGCATTCAGCTCCGCGCCCCCCTTTCATCCGCCCCCCAACCAAGCAAGGACGACCTGGCCACGGCTGGATCCATCCCCTACGACCATGAGCACCAAAGAAATCAACACCAAGGATTATCAACTCCACGAAGGCGACACCGGCAGCGCACCTTATCAGGTTGCACTGCTCACCCAGCGCATTCATCACCTCACCGAGCACCTCAACGCGAACAAGAAGGACTTCTCGTCCCGCCGCGGTCTTCTGACCATGGTTTCGCGCCGCCGCAAGTTGCTCGACTTCATCAAAAACGGCTCCGAGGAAAAATACCAGCAGGTCATCCAAGGCCTCGGACTTCGCCACTGACACTCTCCGCACGGCAGCCATGGGAATCCACCCGTGGCTGTCGCGCAAAACGGCCCTCGCATCATGAAGCCAGGTGGCTTCCC
>CAZXHZ010000013.1:0-8128 GCA_964639755.1 uncultured Luteolibacter sp.
CATCTGGATTATTCGCTGCAAAAGCTTGGCCCACATGCGGCAGAGATTCCCGGCGAGTTGGAAAAAATCGATCGCGTCGCGAGCGACCTGATCGCGTTCTATCAATCTCGCGGCGTGCGCGTGATCGTGCTCTCGGAATACGGCATTTCACCGGTGAGTCAACCGGTGCACCTGAACCGATTGTTTCGGCAAAAAGGTTGGCTCTCGCTCAAAAATGAACTCGGCCGCGAAACGCTCGACTGCGGTGGTTCGCGTGCCTTTGCGATCGCCGATCATCAAGTGGCGCATGTTTATGTGAACGATCCAAGCATCCGCGATGAAGTGCGTGCCTTGCTCGATCAAACGCCGGGCATCGATGAGGTGAGGTTGCCGCGCGAACTTTGGGGCAATGGTGTCGCCACCGAACGCGCGGGCGATTTTATTGCGGTCGCCAAACCCGATGCGTGGTTCACCTATTATTTTTGGAATGATGATGAAGTCGCGCCCGACTACGCGCGCACCATCGACATCCACCGCAAGCCCGGCTACGACCCCTGCGAACTTTTCATCGATCCGAAGCTGCGTTTTCCAAAACTCAAAATCTCCGGATTTCTGCTGAAGAAAAAAATCGGCCTACGGTGCTTGCTCGATGTGATCCCGCTTGATGCCTCATGCGTGAAAGGCTCGCACGGGCGTGACAAGGTGCCTGCCGACGAACGCCCGGTGCTGATTGGGGCCGGCAGTTTCGTTCAATGCGCTGAGGACATTCATCAAATCATCATCGATGCGGTGAAGGGCAGATAAGAATGGCCTTGATTCCAAACGATGCGCGCGAATTTGTCATTTCACATGCGGTCGGATCGTGCTTGAGTGGGGTAATGACGCTTGCCAGCAAAATCACCGTCAGTCGGATCGTGCTGATCCCGGTGTTTGCGGCGCTCGCCTGGCGCTACGGTCAATCGGTGACCGCAGGCCAAGCGAATGAATCGCTGCGATGGTGTGCCTTGGCGGTTTTTCTCGTCGCTGCCGCGAGTGATGGCATCGATGGTTGGATCGCTCGGCGTTTCAATCAGAAATCCGATTTCGGTGCCTTCACCGACCCCGTCGCTGACAAGGGCCTGATGCTCACAGGCGTCGTGATGGCGGGCGCTTTTGATTGGGGCGAAGCCGGGTGGCGTTTGCCGCTCTGGTATGTGGCACTGGTGTTTTTGCGCGAAGCGGTGATCCTCGGCGGCATTTGCGTGCTTTGGTCAAAACACCGGCATGTCGCAATGGCGCCGCATTGGACGAGCAAGCTTTGCACGGTGCTTCAAATGTTTGCGCTCGGTTGGGTGATGCTGCGAGTGCCACTGTTCTCCCCGCCGATTGCCTGCATCCCGGCTGCGCTGCTTACCATTTGGTCAGGCATCGAATACTTCCGTCAGGGAAGAAGGATCTTGCGCGGTTGACGCAGTGAGTTGTGTGCGATTTGGCTCAAGTCGGCTGCTCGCCGCGGGCCATCACGACCTTGCCGGTGCGGACGGTTTCAATGATGTTGAACTGTGAGAACATCGTGATGGCTGCATCGACCTTCGGGCTGTCGCCGTTGATCATGACGATCATCGAAGTCGGCGTGAGATCGACGGTTTTGCCGGCGAAGTGTTCGGTGATCTGCAGGGCCATCGAGCGTTCCTCGGGCGAGCATTGGATCTTGATGAGCACCATTTCCTTGGTGACCGAATCGGCGGAGGTGTGTTCGAAGCAATGGATCACATCGATGAGCTTGCCGACCTGCATGATGATCTGGCTGAGGCCTTGCGGGTCGCCGGAGATGCCGATGGTCATGCGCGAGAAGTTCGCGTTGCGTCCTTCGGAAACGACGAGCGAGTCGATGTTGAAGCCGCGGCGCGAGAACACCTGGCAGATGCGCATGAGCACGCCGGGTTGGTTGTTGACCAGGATCGAAAGCGTGTGGCTTGGGCCGCGGGCGATGACCGGGGCTGGCACCGGAGTGTCGGTGGTGACGATGTTGGGCATGAGAAAATAAGTATCGGGTTGGAGGATTCGGGTGAAGAACGGGAAGTTTGGTTTCGGTGGGTTTGAAGAATTTTTTCGCAAAAATCCAAACACCGAAGCCGTTCGTCATTTCATCATGTGGAACCGACGGGTTTGGCCATTTTCTGCTTGGGCGCTTCGGTGATCATGTCTTCGAGCGCCGCGCCGGCTGGGATCATCGGGAAAACGTTGTCGGTCTTGACGCATTCGGCGTGGATGAGGATCGGGCCGTCGTTGTAGGCGAGGGCTTTTTCCAACATGCGAGTGACATCGGCCGGGCGCTTGATGTGAACCGACGGGATGCCGTAGGCGGCGGCCAGTTTGCAGAAATCGGGATTGCCGATGAGGTCAACGCCGGAGGTGCGGTCCTCGTAGAACAGCTCCTGCCATTGGCGCACCATGCCGAGGTAGTGGTTGTTGAGGACCACAATCTTGATCGGAAGTTTGTGAAGCTGCGCAGTGGCGAGTTCGAAGAGGGTCATTTGGAATCCGCCGTCGCCGGAGATCGAGATGACCGTTTTGTCCGGGCATGCGAGTTGCGCGCCGATGGCTGCGGGGAAACCGAAGCCCATCGTGCCGGCACCACCGGAGGAGAGCCAGTGAAAGGACTCGTGATTTTTGTAAAATTGCGCGGCCCACATCTGGTGCTGGCCAACATCGGTCGAGACGATCGCCTTGCCTTCGGTGAGTTCGTAAAGCTCGTCGATCACCTGCTGCATGCGCAGGCCGCCTTGTTTTTTATAAGTGAGCGGAAATTTCTTTTTGTAACCATCGAGCTTGCTGAGCCACTCGGATGTTTCGAGCGGGCCGATCTTTTCATTGATCTCCGCCAGCGCGGCTTTCGCGTCGCCGACGATTTGCACATTCGGTTGGATCATCTTGCCCATCTCGGCGGGATCGATGTCGATGTGGATGATCTGGGCGTCTTTGCAGAACTTCGCGGGTTGGCCGATGATGCGGTCGTCGAAACGCGAGCCGACATTGAGCAGCAGGTCGCACTCGATCATCGCCTTGTTGGCGTAGGCGGTGCCGTGCATGCCGAGCATGCCGAGCGAGAGTGGATGAGTCTCGGGGAAAACACCTTTGCCGAGCAGCGTGGTGGTGACCGGTGCTTTGAGGGTCTCGGCAAGATAACGCAGCGCCTTGTCGGCGCGCGCGATCATGCAACCTTGGCCGGCAAGGATCACCGGGCGTTTGGCCTTGGCGATGAGGTCGGCGGCTTGCTTCACGGACTTGGCGCAAATTTCCTTAGAGGCTTCCGGGTGGTATCCGGGAAGTTGCAGCGGGGCATTCATGTCGCCGGTGAAGGGGCCTTGCGAAATATCCTTGGGCACATCGATCAGCACCGGACCGGGGCGACCGGTGGTCGAAATGTGGTAGGCCTCGCGGGCGATACGCGGCAGCGCGTTGGTTTCCTTCACAAGGTAGTTGTGCTTCACCACTGGAATGGTGATGCCGAAAATGTCGGCCTCTTGGAAGGCGTCCTTGCCGAGCATCCAGGTCACGGTCTGACCGCAAATGACGAGCATCGGCACGGAGTCCATCATCGCGGTCATGAGGCCGGTAACAGTATTACCGGCGCCGGGGCCGGAGGTCACGAGCACCGCCGCAGGGCGACCAGTCGCGCGGGCATAGCCATCGGCCATGTGCACGGCACCTTGCTCGTGACGCACGAGGATGAATTTCATCTTGGTCTTCACCGTCTCCAAAGCGTCGAAAATCGGGATCGCGGCACCGCCGGAATACCCGAAAATGTACTCGATGCCGAGATCGTCGAGGGTCTTGATGAGTGCCTGCGCACCGTCCATGGTCGATTTGCTCATAAAATTGGGGTTGGGGGGCGATGATGGGGCAAATCTCTAAGGTGATCAACCAAAAACGACCATATTTTTATGAAAATATGATTTTTCAGGACTTTGTTGAGCCAAAAATTGCCAATTTTTAAGCAAATTGACAGATTTCACTGTCCAATCTTCGCAAACTTTCGATTTTTCGCCCCAATTTGATACCAGCTTCGATGATTCGGCATGTAAGCAACACGACAAGCTGGGGGGGCTTTTAAGCTGTGAATGTGAGAAAATGAAAAACCGAATCGGCGAATCCCGGCAGGTGTTCGTGGCCAAAGTCGGGATAGACGACCGAGGTTTTTTTGGACCGCAGGTTGTTGAATACGGCGTATTGGGTTGAAGGCGGGCAGATCGCGTCCTGCAGGGTCAGGGCCATCACCACTTCGGCCTGCACACGTGGCGCGAGATGATGAACATCAATGTATCCGAGGGTTTCGAAGATTTTTTCGCGATGGGTTGCGAGAGGATCGAACATCCGCATGTAGGATTTGAGTTCGGCGTAGGCATCTTTCACCAGATCCATGTTCCAGACGCGCATGTAGTCCGATAAGAATGGATAGATTGAAACGCATCTGCGGATGCGCGGTTCCAAAGCGGCGCAGGCGATCGAAAGGGCGCCACCTTGGGAGCCTCCGGTGCAGGCAAGTCGCGATGGATCGACTTCATCAAACGAAGCGACGACGCGTGCAAGTTGGACGGTGTCCAAAAAAATGTTTCGGAAGAGAAGTTTATCAGGGCCTTCCGAAAGTCCGCGAATGATGTGGCCATGGTGGGTGTTTCCTTTGGTGCCGCCGGGATCTTCGCTGCGTCCGCCTTGACCGCGGCAATCCATGGATGCCACTGCCACGCCTTCACCGGAGAAACGCAGTTTGTCCATCCAGTCACCGCTGTGGCCGGTGTATCCGTGAAATTCGAGGATCGCCGGGTGGGGAGATGTCGCATGTTTCGGGCGCACATACTTGGCATAGATGCGGGCGCCACCAACGCCGGTGAATGTAAGATCGAAGACCTCGCTGTTTTTTGGCTGGATGCCATCCCAGAGAGTTAATTCTGGCTTGGGGTCCGTGGCATCGAGTTCTGCAAGCGCACGCTTCCAGTATCCGTCGAAGTCCGTTGGGCGTGGATTGGTGCCGGTGTAGGTTTGAAGCTCGGCAAGCGGTAGATCGAGGCAGGGCATGATCAGATGTTGAATGTTTCGATTTTCACAAACCCCATCTCATTGAGTGGAGAAAAATGAAATCGGAATGTGGTTTTGTTTTCGCACGGATGGCGACTCATTGAATGTGCCAAAAGTCGAGCGTGTTGCCGAGTTGATAAAGCTGTGGGCCTTCGATGATTTTGCCGCGGCGAAGACATCCTTGATTCCATTCCACCCATTGGGCGCGGCCCGGTTCCATGAATGTGCCGGTGTTGATGATCAGTTTGCCTCGATGTTGCCAGCAGCCGCGCTGATGAAAATGGCCCATTACGAGAACTTCGGCATTGGGAAAATAGCGTTCGCAGAACGCGGCGCCGTGGCGCGCTTGATTGAGCCAGCTCTCGAGCATGAGCAAGGCGCGAGTCGGTGGGATGATGGCATCCCAAGCGCGTTGGATCAGGTGGCGTCCGGTTGAATGTTCGACCGAGCACAGTTCGCGGGCGATGAGGCGGGCGAGCTCGTGACGCTGCACAGGGTCGCGCGATGCGTTGGGAAATTGTGGCCACATGCCGAGGATTTTTTCGCGGTTTGTTAGGATCTCGCGTTTCCACGGTGAGCCATCGAAGAGCAGGCTGTCGCCGTGACTCACGACGATGCGGCCGTTTGCCAATTCGATCCAACCTTTGCCCGGCCATGATGGATCGTGATTGCCTGGCAGAAAAATCGCATCGACCGCCTCCTCGGCGCAGAGCCATTGCAGTTCATCGAGCATTTTCCGCGCCTGCTGGCGAAAGGGCGCGGCGAGTTCCTGCCAAGTGTCGCCGTTAAAGATCACCGTGCCGGCCCCAGCGATTAGCGGACGCAGTGCGGATACCTCTTTGATCCGTGAAATCTTGTGGCCGAGATGGAAATCGGACAGGATGCGGACAGGCTCGTTCATGATGGCGCTTTAGCTCGCTGGCGCACGGCCTCAAACAAACAGATACCGGTGGCCACCGAAACATTGAGACACTCGACTTTGCCGGCCATCGGGATCGACGCGAGGAAATCGCAATTCTCCTCGGTGAGCCGGCGCATGCCTTTTTCTTCGGCGCCCATCACCAGTGCGAGCGGACCTTTGAGATCGAGTTCGTAAATGGATTTTGATTTCGCATGATCCGAAGTGCCGATGAGCCAGAGTCCGGCGGCTTTGAGTTTCTCCATCGTGCGGGCGAGGTTGGTGACCTGTGCGAAAGGCACATGATCGGCAGCGCCGACAGAGATGCGGCGCACGGTCTCGGTGATGCCGACCGCTTTGTCTTTGGGCGCGACCACCGCATGCACGCCGGCGGCATCGGCCGTGCGAAGGATTGCGCCGAGGTTGTGCGGGTCTTGCACGCAGTCGAGAATCAGTACAAACGGCACCTCATGTTCCGCGATCAGCGCCATCAGCTCATCCTCGTCGAGAGCGGGCATGGTTTTCTCGGGCTTCTCCGCATCGCGGACATGACGGTTCTCGCGCGCCTGTTTGCCGTGTTCGCGGCGGGGGCCTGAAAATCGATCCTTCACGGACGGAAAAATGATCTTGGAGCTGCGGGAAAGTCGAGCGCTTTGAGGCTTGGGTGGTGTCGCGGATCATTTCCCTTGCTTTGCTCTCAATTTTCGGAAATAATTGAAAATTATGAAAGTCAAAGCCGACAATCGCCTCGAGCAAGCGCGTGAGGAATTCATTGCCCAGTGGGGTGCGATGGGCACGCAGTGGGGAATCAACCGCACGATGGCGCAGATTCATGCCTTGTTGATGACGGCGGTTGAGCCGATGTCGACCGATGAGGTGATGGAGGCTTTGGAGATCAGCCGCGGCAACGCGCATGCGAACCTCAAGGAATTGGTCGCGTGGGGCTTGCTGCGTGTGGTGGTGAGGAAGGGCGAGCGGCGTGAATATTTTGAGGCGGAAAAGGATGTTTGGAGGATTTTCACGATGGTCGCGCGGGAGCGCAAGCGGCGGGAGATTGATCCCGCACTGGAGGTTTTGCGCAAGTGCGCGGAGGAGAGCCGCGGGATTACGACGCCGGAGGGGAGGGTTTTTCATGAGCAGATGAGACAGCTTGAGGAATTCGTCGAGTTTGCTTCGCGGATGGCGGACCGCGTGGCTGTCATGAAGCACGGATTTGCCATTCAGATGGCGGCGAAATTGTTGGGATGATTCTGCATAGACTCCAGAAAGCAGATTTTTCAGAAATTTTTGAAATTCAGATCCTGAAATCAAACAGAAATATTTTATGAATCCGGTGATTGTGGTGGTGGGCGCGGAGGGTGTTTTGGGGCGCTATGCGTGCCGTCATTTTTCGCGTCTTGGTTGGGAGGTCGTGGCGGTGGGTCGTCGGCGCGAGGGCATTGCGTGTGATGGTGGCGATGGCATGTATTTGGAATGGGATGGGAAAAATGTGGGCGCATGGGCAATGGCGTTGGAGGGTGCGGAGGCCGTGGTGAATTTGGCCGATGGTGATGATCCCCATGCGCGGCTGGAATCGACGCGTGCCTTGGGTCGGGCGGCAGCCGGGTGCCGTGTAGCACCGCGGGTGTGGCTCAATGCCTCGTCAGTGGATTGGTATGGCGAAGCCGAGAATCGCTTTCATGACGAATGGTCGGGCGAGCCCGGTGAAGACGCGATGAGTCGTGAGGCGCTTGCCTGGGAGGATGTGTTTTTTGGCGCAGTGGTTCAGCCGCGGACCCGCAAGGTGGCGCTGCGGCTTGGCAGAGTGCTGGTGCCGGAGGGTGAAGCTGAAAAAATTTCGGCCCTAGCTGCGGGTGAAAGCTGGATTCATATGGAAGACTTTTTGCGCGCTTTGGAATTTCTGTTATATGATGCCTTCTTCTCCGGGGTGGCCAATCTAACAGTTCCGCGTGTTATCGGTGAGATGGAAACCAAAGTGAACCCGCTGCGATTGGCTGATGAAGGGTTTGTGTGGCGCTGGAGTCGGCCGACTGAGGCCTTGGACGATTTGGTGGTCAGGCCGGGCATCGATTGCTTCTTTGAGTCGATGGTCGCCCGCCCGGTTGGGCGCGGAAATGGGGTCCCGGTGGGCATTTTTTGAGGTCCGTGGGATGGACTTTGTGCATGCAAAAATTGCCCTCAATGGCATTTTTT
>CAZXHZ010000014.1:0-21399 GCA_964639755.1 uncultured Luteolibacter sp.
GGAAAAGGCGTCAACTTTGGCACCTTTTGTTTTCATAACCTATTGATTATGAAGATGGTGGGCAGAGCTGGATTCGAACCAGCGTAGGCGTTAGCCAGCAGATTTACAGTCTGCCCCCTTTAGCCACTCGGGCATCTACCCATTCACCACCGCACTTTTGGCGCGGGCCGCGATGGTCGGCTGGAAAGCGGACTTTTGACAAGGCAAAAGATGTTCGCAGTGCCGAAATTTGCGACCGTCGGCTACCAAAGACCGAATTTTCCGTAGGCCATGATGTACAGGCCCATCAGCAAGTTCGCGACGGCGTGCATGACAACGCAAGCGCCAAGATTTTTGCTCCAGATGCAGAGCAGGTAAGTGAGCGTCCCATAAACGAAGGCCCCGGCATAGTCGATCGGCGCGTGGGCCATCATGAAGAGTCCGGTGACGACAAAGTAGGATTTCCAAGAAGCCAGGCCAAACGATTGTTTCCAACAATCACCTTCACTATCGAGCACGAAACGCATGACGAATCCGCGCCAAAATATTTCCTCAACCAATGCCACCACCACGACCGCACGCAGGAAACGCATCGTGAGTGATGCCCAGTACGCCACAGGATGTTCGAAAATCCCAGGATCAAAACCTTTGTGCCTCGCCGCAAAACCCAGATGCTTCAGCCATCCGCTGGCCTCACCCTGCATGCCCCACGCATCGTAAAGCGTCGTTGGCAGCAGCCAAAAACCGATGCCCACCGCACCAAACGCCACCGCAACAAGGTTCCACTTGAGCGACCAGTCGAAGCGATAACATTTCCAATATCGCAGCAGAAAACCCAGCGCAACAAGCGTCTGCAACGGGTAGACCCACTGCGCGGGATCTTCACGCCACCATGGTGCGTCGGGGTGATCCCAACCGACCAGCGATGCGACAACTTGCAGCAAAAACAAGAAGCCCATGAAGACCGCGAAGGGCACCACATGCGCCCGAGTCAAAAGCTCGGAATCCGCCTCATGGTTTTTCGCGTTCATCGGATGTCACAGTCGGCTCACAAAGCGCTCGATGCGATCGGTGGCGGTGCGAATGTCCTCGAAGGCTGTCGCATAACAACAGCGCAGGAAGCCTTCGCCCGAAGGACCAAAGGCACCGCCTGGCACGCAAGCCACGCTTTCCTGCTCAAGCAACTTGAATGCAAATTCCTTGCTGGTGAGTCCGGTGCTACGGATGTCGGGAAACACATAGAAGGCCCCACCCGGAAGATGGCATTCCAAACCAATCTCGTTGAGCCGGCGCACAAGGAAATCACGGCGCTGATGATAACTCTGCCGCATTTCGAGCATCGCGGGCGTACCGTTTTCCAAAGCCTCGATCGCGGCATTCTGGCTCATGATCGGAGCACAGAGCATCGCGTATTGGTGGATCTTCATCATCGCCTCGATGATCGGCTGCGGCGCACAGGCATATCCCAAGCGGAAGCCGGTCATCGCAAAGGCCTTGGAAAATCCGTGCAGCAAAATCGTGCGCTCGCGCATCCCTGGCAACGCAGCGATCGAAAGGTGTTTCTCATCATCGTAACGCAGCTCGCTGTAGATCTCATCGGTCATCACGATCAGGTCGTGCTCAATCGCAAGTTTCGCAATGCCCTCAAGGTCCTCACGCGCGGCGCAGGCACCAGTCGGGTTGGTCGGGAAATTAAGCATGATCACGCGCGTCTTTGGCGTGATCGCCGCCGCCACCGCCTCGGGCTTGAGCGAGAATCCATGCTCCTTGGTTGTCACCACCGGCACCGGCACCGCGTGAGCCATGACAATGCTCGGGCTGTACGACACATAGCAGGGCTCATGATAAATCACCTCATCACCGGGATTGAGCAAGGCACGGAGCGCAATGTCGATCGCCTCCGAAACACCGACCGTGACGAGAATCTCGGTCGCCGCATCGTACTCGACATCGAAAAAGCCGCCGACGTACTTTGAGATCGATTTGCGCAGCGAGAGCAGGCCAAGGTTCGAGGTGTAGGTCGTCTGGCCTTTTTCCAGCGAATAGATCGCCGCCTCGCGGATGTGCCATGGCGTGACAAAGTCCGGCTCGCCGACGCCAAGGGAAATGACATCGTCGCGCCCTTGCACGAGCTCGAAAAAATCGCGGATCCCGGAGCGCGGGATCGAGGCGATGTTGCGGGCGATTTTCGCTTGATAATCCATGGTCTGACCGCACTGCGCGGTTGCGAAATCTGACCCGGACCCCGGCCCCGCGTCAATGCCGGGAGATGGAATGGTCAAAAAATCAGTACAATCGGCGATATCGCCTGCAGACGCGGAAATATCGCGGCGCTTGGTCTTGGCGCATGATGCGTAAAAAACTGCCTCTGCCAGCAACGATGGAATTGATCCACTTACGCGATTGAGGAAAAACTGGGCGTGACACTCGGCATGGCCGAGTTCAACTTTTTGCAGTTCATTGTCTGACAATTCATGGAACCGAATTCCGAATACTTTATCCAAAACCAGCCCATGTCGCCATTCACACGCCGCAGCTTCATCGCCTTGGCCGCCTCTGCTGCCAGTTGCACAGCTGCACCACCACTTTCGGACAAACCCATTGCACGTAGGGTGTCGAGTCCAATCGCACCGGAAAGCAACTACTCTTCAAACGGCCCGGTGCCCCGCAATCCCGACCTCGCTCTTGATTCCAATTTCAGCAATAGCGCCGGAATCACTTTCACCCGAGTACCGGTAAACGGCAAATACATCGCGCTCACATTCGACGATGGACCGCATCCATCCAACACACCGCGACTCCTCAACATCCTGCGCGAACGAAATGTCAAAGCGACCTTTTATGTGATCGGCCGCAGCGTGAACCTTTACCCGCAAATTCTGCGCCAGACCGTTGCCGAAGGCCACGAAATCGGCAACCACACTCAAACCCATCGCTTGCTCAGCAAATTGAGCGACTCACAAGTGCTGGATGAACTCCGCCGATGCCGCGACGCCGTGACGCAAGCCTCCGGTGTCACCATGCGAACCATGCGGCCACCCTATGGCGGCCTGCTTTCCCGCCAACGCGAATTGGTCCACGCCGAATTTGGCTACCCCACCATTCTTTGGTCGGTGGATCCACTCGATTGGAAACGCCCGGGAGCGCGCGTGGTCAGTTCACGCCTGATCAACGGCACCAGCGATGGAGGCATCCTGCTTGCCCACGACATTCACGCGCCAACCATCGATGCGATCCCCACAACCATCGACACCCTGCTGCGTCGCGGCTACCAGTTTGTGACCGTCTCACAGCTCATTGCCATGAAATCCGAGGCCTCCGCGGCCCATGCCACCACATCACCCACAAACTCCTGATCACGCCGGCAGCGTGAATGACTCGATCCTCAATCCGCGCCTAACCGCGATTCGAGAGCGCCTCGATGACCTCACCAGGGGCGCGCATCAGCTCGCAGAAAAGCTCTCCTGTGAAAACGGGGATTTGTTCGCTCACGAGCAGGCTTGCGCTTCCACCGAAGCGTTCGGTTTTTTGATCGTTGGCGAGGAAAAATCCAACAGCGAAACACTGCTCGAAGATCTCTTGCGCCACAATCCAGGCAAAGGGGAACTTCCCCAAAAACATGGGGCTTTGATTGATGCATTCAGCATCCACTCGCTATCAACTCATCATCAAAAAACATTCACAAAGGCCGTTCAAAAATCGGACATCGTCTTTTTTGAAATCCCAAGCCATTCCTTGGACACAATCCCATGGGATATCCTTGCAAGCTTGCGGTTACAAGATCTGGAAAAATTGATTCTGCTTGTCGGCCATCATGCCGATTCATCCTCCATCACCTTCATCGAAGCACTCGCAAGCCAAAAACTCGATCGCAAGGTTCCAGTATTCCATGCATCGAGTCGAAACGATCAAGGCCTTTCAGCTCTGCGTGACTGCGTGACGGCAAAATTGCTCGAAGCCGGCGCTTGGCAGCGCAAGGTCATTGCTGCAATCGAAACTGGCGAACAAACGCTGCGAAAAATTGAGGATCAAATCGAAAACCTGAATCGAAAAATCCGCCATCAAGCGCAATTTTTGAGCGATATCGAACGGGAACTCTCCACAATGCGCGGAAGTTTCAGCGCACGTCTGCCCCGCCATATCGAAATACTCGCCTCCGTCTTCGATCTGGAAACCATGGCGGCAGCAAAGACTCTGAAAAAACGCCTCGGGCCATTTGCATCTGTCGCGCGACTCTTCACCGGCGGCCGTGTCGGCATCCAAATGCAATCCGTTTTTACCCAACGAATTTTGAATGCCGTGATGGATATCGCCGCGCAAGACAGTGACGACATCATCGCAAACTGCATGGAGCATCATCGGCAACTTTGCGCAAAAACGAAGGACGAGCTAGGGTCCGCATGCAGCCTCAAGATGGACGCAAACACAATGCTGATACAGGCTCGGCAACATTTTATCGAACGTGCCGAAAACGCATCGAAACGCAGCACCGCCGATCTGAAGTTTCGAAACTCGCTTGAGAAAATGCTCCGCCGCAGGAACACCTCGCTCAAGTCGTTCGTCGCCGTCGCGCTGGCGCTCACCTTCATCGGCTCCACCTTCGGAGCATTGGGCATCCAATGGCTTGGCATCGTTTTATGCTCACTCGCCGCGCTCTTCGGCATTGGCGGATTATGGGCCGCCTGGTTTTCCCGTCGTTCCATCGTAAGTGATTTCAACCAAAGGCTTGCTGAAGCCCGCGACACTTTCACAACCAATTTCCATTCTGAATATGAAGCGGCAATCGGCAGCCTCCTCGCCGAATACGCTTCCTGCATCAGGCCGATACGCATGTACATCGACCAGGAAAAAAACACCATCCTGCCTCTGGCGCGTCGCTGGCAGGAACTTTTTCTTGGCTTTAGGGCGATTGCACAGGAGCTGTGAAGATACGAAAGGGTCGCTGCAGGCCGCTCAGCCCCACCGATGAGCGCTTGCCTCACTGGCTGCCATTCGCCTAAGCTTTGCCCGCTCACCGTGCGCTACCATTCGACCAACAACCCGGACCTCAAGGTCGACCTCAAGGAGGCCATCCTACGCTCGCTACCCGCCGACAACGGACTCTACATGCCCGATCAATTGCCGGTGCTCGGCGCCGATTTCTGGTCACACTGGCGCTCGATGAGCTTTCAGGAAATCGGCTTCGCCGTTGCCGAAGCCTTCTTCGGCGAGGATGTGCCGGAGGACGCGCTGCGCGAAATCGTCAATGGCACGATCAGCTTCGATGCGCCCGTCGTCACCCTCGGCCCCGGCGATCATATCCTCGAGCTCTTCCACGGCCCCACCCTCGCCTTCAAGGACTTCGGCGCACGCTTCATGGCCCGCCTCATGGCATGGCTCACCCGCGACGATCCCCGCATGCTCACTGTTCTGGTCGCCACCTCCGGCGACACCGGTGGCGCCGTGGCCTCGGCCTTCCACGATGTGCCTGGCACCCGTGTGGTGATCCTTTACCCGAAGGGCAAGGTTTCCGGCCTTCAGGAAAAACAACTCACCGCGCTCGGCGGCAACATCACCGCCCTTGAAGTCGATGGCACCTTCGACGATTGCCAGGCATTGGTGAAATCCGCCTTTCTCGATCGCGAACTCGCCGAGAACCTCAACCTCACCTCGGCCAATTCGATCAACCTCGCGCGCCTCGTGCCTCAGAGTTTCTACTACATTCATAGTAGCAGACAACTGCCCGAAGGCGTGAAGCCGGTCTTCGTCATTCCCTCCGGAAATTTCGGCAACCTCACCGCCGGCCTGCTTGCAATGCAGCTAGGCCTCGAGGTCGAACACTTTGTCGCCGCTACCAACCGCAACGATGTGGTCCCGGAATTCCTGCGTAGCGGCATTTACACGCCGCGCCCGAGCGTGCCGACGATTTCCAATGCGATGGATGTGGGCGCCCCCTCGAACTTCGTTCGCATGCAGGCGCTCTTCGGCGGCTCATGGGAAAAAATGAAGTCGCACATCAGCGGCATGTGGTTCGACGACGAACGGACCCGCGCGGCGATCCGCGAGGTGAAGTCGCTTTACGATTACGAGATCGATCCCCATGGTGCCGTCGGCTGGCTCGCCGCGAAGGCATGGCGCGCCGAACACCCCTGCAGCGCCACCATCACGCTAGAAACCGCGCACCCCGCCAAGTTTCCGGATGTGATGGAGGCCGAACTTGGCCGGGGCGTCGTGAAAATTCCAGAACGCCTGGCGATCCTTGCCGACCGCGAGAAAATCGCCATTCCGATGAGCGCCGACAAAAGTGCGTTCCGCGATTGGCTGGTGAAAATGTGAGAACTCAAAGGCCTGCCAAAAAAACGGGTAACCCGCTCAGGCCAGCGCGTGAATACCGATTTGGTATTTTGCACAAAGTTCGGCGACTTTTTCTTTTTCCAATATCAGCGTGCGCCCGGCTTCAATGGTGATGCCTTTGACGCCGGCCGCCACACAAGCTTCAAGAGTTTGTGGCCCGACAACCGGCACATCGAAACGAAAATCCTGATTCGGTTTGGAAACTTTCACGAGCATCACATCCTTGCCACGCCCGAGCTCACCGCCCCGTTTGATGCAGGCATTCGTCCCTTCGAACGCCTCCACCGCGAGCACGGTACCGTGACGCACCACCACGCTTTGCCCGATGTCGTGCGCGCTGGTTTCCTTGGCGATGCGAAATCCAAAGTGCGCATCGGAAAGTTGGCGCTTTCCAAACGCAGGACCACAAACATGACCCGTCGCTGGCAGATGATCTTCAAGAAATGTCGTCGCCGACAGCACCTCGATTCCATCTTTGCCCAACTCGTCGGCAATCGCCCCAAAAAGCGTTTCCGCATTTCGCTCCTTCACCCGCGCCAAAATCATCAACACCCGCAAGTCGGGCCGGAGATCAAACAGATTCTTTGGCGAAATTTGGCCCATCATCACCGCTTCGGTCACGCCTTGGCTGCGGAAGAAGCGAATCATTTTTCCCAGCTGCGCCACACGAAACCACTCGGCGGCATCCGCCTGATTCGTCAGCTCCTGATCGGTCTCACCATGAAACGCCGCAACCACGAGCTTGCACCCCGGAGATTGCCGGCGGGCCGCTGCGATGAATGTCGCGGGGTAAACTCCTCTGCCTGCGATGATTCCGATGGTGCGCGGTTGGGACATTCTGTTCGTTTCGGGATCAACAGCTCCGGCAAAAAAAGAAAGTAGCGGCTGTGGGACTCGAACCCACACTCGTTGGAACTCGATTTTGAGTCGAGCGCGTCTACCAATTCCGCCAAGCCGCCTTGGTGCCGGACACTGTGAATTCGAGACCGGCCGGAGGCAAGAGGATTTCACCCTCCTGCGGGCAATTTCCCCCTCCTACCATGGCTCAGACATCCGCTTCCGCTCCAACGCCGGATCATAAATGTTGAATTCGATGCGCTCGATCAAATCCAAGCCAAACAAAGCCTCACCAAAATTCTGGCTCGTCCCCAACAATCTCCCCTCTTCCACACCATCGAGACACATCACCAGACGCGAGCCATCCACAAAATACACACGAATATCACCATTCCGGCGGATGGCCCGCTCGGGATTTGCCGGCTTAAGCGCCAAACCCCGCAATCTTTCGATCGGAAGCTTTAATTCACCAAGGCTCGATTTGACTCCGACTTGATCACCCTCAACGGCACTCAATTCACCAGACATAAAATCTCCATTCGTCATGTACATGCCATCCTCTCTGGGATTTTCCTTTGCCGAAGAGCTACTTTGAAACAATGCCTTTGGTGGCTGAGGCCCCTCCGCCGACTGATCATCAGGCAACCCCTCAACCACCCCATCCCACCTGCCAACGCGGATCGCGGATATCTTGTGCGCCTGCTCGCTCAATGAAATAAAGCGCAAGCCGTCGCCGAAGGACATCTTCTTCCAGTCAGGGTCCGTCCACACTTCCGCAAGCCGATCATTGATCAAAAGACAAAAGGTCCCGGAGAGTCGAGTTGCACGAATTTCGATTCGGGCTTTGTTGGCAATCCCAAGCAGCGGCGAAGTCACACTACCGATGAAATTTTGAGTGGCACAATTTCGCAGGCGGATGTTACCCCTCTGAATGGTCAGCTCATATCCCGAAGTGGCCGGCTCCACCTCGGAATCATTGGCATAAACCACAACCATCAGGTTGCAAGCATCCCCCTTCCATTCGGCATCAAAGGCAATCGCACATGCGTCGGGCAACAAATTGTCGCGGCCAATCCCGCCCAAGCCGGAGCTGTGCAGGGCCGATCGGCTGCAACTCCAAACCTCGTTCTCACCAAGATGATGCCACCCCTCCATTCCCGACGGACCACGATAAACGACCTGCTTGCTTTGTTCGATGCGCGCTGCGGAGATCATGGCCCGGTTGAATGCAAGGCGGCCGCCAAAAATCGTTTCAAGCACCACCGCCTTTTCATTCACCATTGCGATCCTTCCCTTGGCGACATCACCATTGGTCAGGTTCAGGATCACTTCATAGGCACCCGGATTCACCACCGGCGATCCAGGCAGGCGCAGATCCATGATTTTCGACAATTGAAAAGGTGTGGCTTTTTCCAGCGCGGGAGAATTCCAAACCAAATGATCCACCGCAAATGACTCCAAGGAACCGGCGAGCCTGTCACCGTTGGCAAAAACAATTTCCGAATCACTCGCAGCCGCCGTCACAAACTCCGCCGCAACTGCAAGCAACACTGCTTGGATCGCTTGGAACTTGTTCGGATACCTCATCATTGGGTGGTCGGTTTGGTTGTTTGCAAATCCAATTTTTCCATCATGCAAATGTCATCCCGCCGCAAATGCAAGACCCCTAGCAAGGGATGTCGCAATCTTGCGACATCCGCGGAAAAATTACAGGAGGAAACTTGAAGGAGGCAACCGCCACGGAGGGTCACCAGGTATCCCGAATCGGTCCAATGTGAGCTGGGCCCCTTCAAAGCATGCCGCGCGAACAAAATGACCGACACTTCAGATGCCGGCAATTTGACGAATTCGCCATCAATGCCATTTCTGAAGGACACCAAAGGTTCGGCTCCCACTGCCGAAATGCCCTCCAAGCTCCCGCTCCATCGCTCCTTCGTCCGCGTGATCAGACCGTCCCGATCCTGCAATTCATGATACCCGGCCCGGTAGTTTTCCGGCGTATCATCACACTCAAGGACTTCGATTCCTCGGACACGCAAGGCCCCGGCCTCCACTGCCCTGTTCTCCAATGCCAACCCTCCACCGGATGGAGTTGGAAAAACAGGATCCATGAACTCACCCCAAGGCTTTCCATCCAACAACAACCGAAGTTTTGAAGTCTGCCGATCAACATGAACCTCCACACTCAACCGCCGCCCCTCACACTGGTTTGGCAAGCGATTGATAAAAACGATCGATGTGTAGCGCCTGCCGGTTGCGGACTCCCTCTTGATCTCAAGACCGGAAGAACCGTACTGCAGCAGATAGCGGTCGCACCGTTCGTACTTTGATTTGAGCGGGTCCGAAAAATACATGCAGAAGTTCGGCGTCGCATGCCTATGCCATTCGATTTCGAACTTCAGAACAAACCGATCGGGAAAACCTATCTTCCGACACGCGATGGATCTGCCCTCCGTAACCAAGGCGTCACCTTCGAAGCGCCAGCACTCCCCTTCCTCACCTTCAATTTCCCATTCATCAAGACCCTTCGGCCCTTTGTAAACCACCTTGTTCTTTCCGTATCCAAACTGCACCGCATCCAAGTGCCGACGATCAACCGTTATCTTCCCCAGCGTGGGAGAGTTCACGACCAGCGTCCGATCATTCATCCCCTCAATTTCACAGGAAATCATGTCGCCATTGCTCAGCGTCAAGCCCACCTCGGGATGGCACGATATTCCCACCGAAGCTGGAAACTGGACTTTTTCAAGCATGGCTCCGCGCAAGCGCAGCGGCGCTGTCGACAATTCGCTATCCAGCTCCACCACGCCCTCTCCATCAATCGACCTCGTCACACCACTCAGCCGCTCCGCACCGCTTGTCAGCGTCAACACATCCGCACACGCAATGCCGCCGCACGCCAATACGGAAACCAATCCGCAATTCATCAAATCAAGATCCCCTCATTTTTCATAAATGGGAAGATAACGGAAATTCAATGCCAGCGAAAGCAACGCACCTGCGGTATTGAAGGATGGTCCTTGATTGCCGGAAAACGACCCATCCGCGCCCTGGATCGCGGCAAGGTACCGGATATTGCGTTCATTCCATGCCCTCCACGCCGCATCGTCCGCATGGAACAATGCCTGCGACATGTAATACTCGAAATAATAGGGATAATAACGATCGCGGTAATCAAGATGGTTTTTCAAAAACTCCAAACTTGCCTGCTGCTCCTTGGAATCGGGTTCTTTGGCCAATGACTGGCAAAGCAAGCCGATCGCGGTGAGCGTCGGCTTGCCGCCTGACATCGAGGTGTAACCATACGAGCCATCGGCGGCTCGGTTGTTTGCCAGATAATCGAGCGCCTTGCGGATCGACTCACCCGGGATGGATAGGCCTGCATTGCGCGCGGCAAAAAGCGTGACGAGCTGGCATCCGGTGATCGTGGTATCCGCGTCGCGGCTGTAGGGAGTGTAGCGCCAGCCTCCAAAACGGCTGCGCTTCTGCGCGTTGAGAATCAGGTCGACTGCCTTGCGAAGCGCGGGTTCGATGGCCGGAATATCCACATGACCGTATGATTCGGCGAGCGCTTTGGTCGCAAATGCATGATTGTACATGTCGGATCCGATAAAGCCGTTCTCCGAGTTCTGCTGCCTGATGATGTAATCAATGCCTTTGCGGATATTGTCGGCGTATTTTCCAACCATCGGGTCATCGCCATGAGCCAAAAAAGCGGCCACGCAAAGCCCGACCACGCCGGGACCGGCACCCACACTGTCATTCCACACGCCCTCTGCATTTTGCGAATCCGCCAAATATTTCATGCCCTTTTCGTAAATGACCTCCACCAAAACCGGCACAGGGTCATTTCTCCTGCCCAACGGATCTTGGGCAAGCGCAGGACTGACGAGGCCAAGCAAGATCAGACCAAACAAAAAACAAAATTTCGTGACGCGAAAAATTCTCATCGGGATCCACTCATTACCATCTGTCATCATTTCACCAATTTTTCGGCTCCTCGGTTATAGGCATCCAATAGCTTTTTGAATTCGTTGGGAATTTCCAAATGCGCACCGCCCGAAGCCTTGGGCACGCGCCGCTTTGCGGTCTCACCATCACTTGATTCACCTTTCACATCATCTGCCTGATTCGAGATGTCGTCACTTTGCTGCCCTGAATTCCCTCCCATCTTACTGTTCTCGCCTTTCCCCTCGCCCTGGAGGCTGCGCCCCATCATTCGCTCCAGCATGTCCATCATCGCGTCGCTCGCCGCGCTTTGCACCCCGCTTGCCTGGCGTTCCTTGGCCGCAGCATGGATTTTCTCGATGATAGCGGTCTGTGCCGAGATCGTTTCGCCTCCGGTATCACCATCCGCAAGCCGGTTGGTGGCCTCATCCATCAAGCCCTCCACTTCCTTGAGAAGTTTGATCACATCCGGCAATGTTTGCTCGATCACAAGCTGCTGCACATCGGCGGCAAGCTCGTCCTGGGCATCAGCCACCACGGAGGCACCCTCGCGATGTTTGGCATTTTTCTCTTCAAGAGACACAGGCTCGGCACCCGCCGTCACCAGCAGGAAAATACCCAACCAAAAATTATGGATGCTGCGCTTCATCATTTGCTGCGGAATTCGGGAACCGTGCCGCTCGTCCTGCGTATTTGCTCCAACACCCGCGTTTGCGACCGCAAGTCCTGCTCGCTCTGGATCATTTTCATCACGCGCAACATGAACTCAAAATCCTCGTCCTCGGCGTTGGCGTCGGGTGCCTTACCTGCCTTGCCTTCCCCACCCGCTTGGTTGATTGCCCCACCCAGCTGCGCCGCCCAGTTTGCCAGTTGATCCGCCCATTTTTTCGCCTTTTCCGCAGCTCCAAACGAATGATTTTTGGAAATTCGAGCGCGCACCTCCTCGAGATCCGAGTCGATGTTCGAGTTCTTCATGGCATCCATCAACAAGCGGATCGGTTCCGCACCGACACGCGAATGATAATGCACGAGATCCTCCTGAAGCCAACGCAAGTCTGCCGCTGTATCCGCCTGTTGCTTCGAAGCTTGTTCGAGCTTTCTCAAATCGGCCGGATCAAGATGCTTGCAACCAAGCCCAAGAATTCTTTCAAACCCCTCTTTGAGCGAAGCGACAATCCCGTTTTGTTCGGCGGCGGCTTTTTTGAGACGGCTTGCAAAGGTTCCGGCTTCAAGGCGCGTGTTGGCTTCATTGGCGCGCTCAATCGCTTCGCGCATTTTTTCAACCACCTGATGTTGTCGATCAATCGCAGCCTCCAAGTTCTTTGCGATTTTCTCCGGCGTTTTGAAACTCCGCATTGTCTCACCAAGTTTATCCTCCACGCCGGGAATTTCGTTCAGGGAAAGTTCACCCATGACCGCTTGCGCCTCGGCAATCTTTCGCATGACGGCCTTGTCGATTTGTCCGTTGCGCGATGCATCTTTCAGCAACTGCTCCATTCTTGCGGCAAGTTCCTGCGCCCGCCGTCTTGTCTCTGCTTCTTCGGCCAACTGGCCCTCTAGCCTGCTGCGGTTTTCATCACTCTGAATCTTGCCAGCCTCCAAACGCGAGAGCCTTTCATTTTCATCGACAAGCCCCGTCTCCCGGCGCGCTAAATCTTCGAGATCAACGATCTGCCGGTCGAATTGGTTTTTCAGCATCTGCGAGTGCTCCTCACGGGACAACACATGCAATGTCACAGGCTCGGAATATGAGCGTGGTCGCCCGGGAAAAAAATCTTCGGCGTAGGCACGCAAAACAATTTTCTGCGGACCAATTCCGAATGCTGCCGGCGAAAACGCGACACTCTCCAGCAATCGATCAATACCCGCAGCGCCCGAGGCCAACTGCAACTCACCCTTGGCCGGCTTGCCAGCGCCCGGGCGCGCAAGCTCTCCCACCCACTCGATGCCCGCCACCCTCACACCGAAGTCATCTTCGGCCAACAACTCGCAATCCACCGTTTCTTCCGGCAAGATCACCTTCTGCCGATCAATCCCCTGCAGGTGACAACGCGCGGGAGCGTCTTCGCTGGCATCGATCCGCAAGCGATATCCCGACGCGCCCTCAAGCCCATCAAGATCCTTCCACGAAAACGAAATTTCCCCCGGACCCGCACCGATCAAAAATTCCGGGCTTCGCGCGCTTTCACCCTCCACTGTCAGATTTCCCACGGTGGGATCGATCACGATTCCAGCACTTTCCGTATCGCCGGAGGCCGCCTGCGATGAGGTGAAACTCGCCGACTTGAGCCCCCGATCCATTCGCAGGAAAAACTTCACTTTGCTGCCCTTGACCGCGCTCAAAACGCCCGAAGAGCAATCCGTCATTTGTTCACCAAGCTTGAGATAGGCGGGCGGTGTGAGCATCGCCTCCACCTTCCTCACCGCGGGCCTTTGATGCGGTTCGATCAGTAACTCATGTTTCAAATCTCCAACGCGAAAAATGATCGCCCCCGCTTGATGCTGGCCCGGAAACACAAAGCGATACACACCATCCCTCAAATCGGCAGACACCGCTTCCTGGTTTTCATAAGACCCGATCGCGTGCGCAGGATGCCTTTCGGAGTCCTTCGCCAACTTCAAAACGACATCGAACGCTTCGCCCATTGGCACAACAAGGCGAGTTGGCGCATCAGCCAACCGCGTGAAGGTGTAACGCTCGGTCTCCGACAACGGATACATCCAGCGCCGCAACGCGTTCCAGCCGGCTTTTGGCATGATCACGAAGGCAAATACCGCAGATGCTGCCAGCAAGATTGCCACCAACATCCAGCGACGGTGATTCGAGGAAGGCAAGGCTCGCTCCAATTGCCGCGATGCAACCTCCGCGGATACTGCCTGTATCGCGGCCTCGCGCAGCCGCTGCGACACAAACTCCGCACCTTCGCTTTTTTCCTGCAATTCAATGACCCCCAACAAACGATCGCCCAAGCCCGGATATTTTTTTGCGATCAGTCGCGCCAACTGCGAATCCCGCCGCTGCCCCCACACCCAATGGCGCAAACAATACGGCGCAAAAATAGCGAACAAAGAAACGCCGCCACCAAGAATCAGCAAACGCAACCATCCCGGCGTCGCCCAAATTCGGTCCAGTCCCAACACCAACAAAAACGAAAACAACAAACCCACCACCCCGGCGGCCATCGCCTCCATGAGCTTCAGTCGCCACAAACGGCGACGAAACGTCGCCAATTGCGCTTTCAGCGAATCGGGAATCGGAACCCGCGATGACGGTGAGGACTGCGCCATGATTCAAGTGACCCGAAACATTCAACGAACAAAAAACACCATCCGCGCAAACAGCGCGATCGCAAACAGCGCGACAATTTCACCTGAAGTCCGTCCCACCACAAGCCGCATTCTCACATGCCAAACCACGCGAAGACCAGCAAAGCACAATCACGCACATCCATAAACAGACCTGCAGCACGGCAAACCGTTCAAAAATACGCGAAAAAATCCCGACTCGTATAAATTTTGCAAAATTTTCATCTTCTTCATTGATTGTTTTTAAAATCACCATCAATGTGACCTCACATCTCATCTCCCCCCGATGAAAATTGCCCCCAACGGTTGGCGCCGTCGCCTCGGCGCGTACTTGTCAGTTGCCTTGTTCGCAGCATGGCTTTGCACGCCCCTTTTCGCAGCCAGCACCACATTCGACACCTCGATCGCCGAGCTTGCACTGGAATCATTGGCAAGCCGCGGATCCGGATGGGCCAGCGCGGCTGTGCTTGGTGTCGCGCTTGCAGTTTCCTTGTCCGCATTCGGAAAACGCCGCAAATCGGAAAAAAAACATGTCGAACAAATTCGCCAACGCATCGCCGCGGATTTGCACGACGACATCGGCAGCAACCTCGGCAGCCTTTCCCTCATCGCACGCAGCGCACGCAAAGATCTGATACGCCTCGACGGACCACAGGAAATCGCCAGCGACCTCAGCGAGATGGAAAATATCGCCCGCGAGTGCTCGCTCGCCATGCGCGACATCGTCTGGATGTGGGAACGCAGCAGCGATTCTGTCGGCGACTTGATCGAACGCATGCGCCAATCCGCCAACCGCATGCTGCGCGAAATGCGCTTCAACCTCGAATGCCAATCCTGCGAAATCAGCACCCAACTCTCACTCGAAGCTAAACGCCATCTCTTTCTTTTTTTCAAAGAAGCGCTTCACAACATCATGAAGCACTCCCACGCCGATCAAGTCTCAGTGAAAGTCTGGAACGAGGATGACCAGCTCGCGATCGAAATATGCGACAACGGCGACGGCATTTCCGGCCTGTCCAAAACAAGTACCCCCGGAGTCCGCAAGCTCCAGGATCGCGCCCATTCCCTACACGGCTTGCTTCGCGTGGCCTCCAATCACGACAAAGGCACCCGCATCCAACTTTTTGTAAAACATTCTCATCTCATCACACAACCCGCCATATGATTGCAACCGCCAGTACCACCAAAACCAACAACATCTGGATCGTCGACGACCACGAAGTATTCGCCAAACAAATCCGCCGCCTCATCGGCTCGGAATCGGACATGGAATGCACGCAGCATTTCACTTCCGCAGCCGACCTTTTCGAAAAACTGCAGTTCACCCGGGAATTTCCCGACCTCTTGCTGCTCGATCTCGGGCTCCCGCGCCGCAGCGGGCTCGACATCCTTCCCGACATCCGCAAGATCATGCCCAAGGCGAAAATTCTCGTGCTCACCGCATCAGAGGACCGCGACAAAGTGTATCGCGCCATTTGCAACGGTGCCTCTGGCTACCTGCTCAAGACAGCCGAGCCCGACGACATCATTCAGGGCATACGCGATGTCGTCGATGGAACCTCGGCCCTCAGCGGACCGATTTCCAAAATGATTCTGGATGGTTTTTCGCGATACGGCCCGGTCGAAGCGATCGAGCCACTCACTTCACGCGAGGAAGATGTCCTCCACCACCTCGTTCGCGGGCTCATCAAAAAGGAAATCGCCGACGAGCTTTCCATCTCGCAACACACCGTCGACATGCACCTGCGCGCGGTCTATCGCAAACTTCACGTCCGCTCGCAAACGGAAGCCGTATCGAAAGCCCTCAGACAGGGAATCGTATGAGGAAAAATTTTTCGTTCGCGGGCAACGAATGAATCTCGATGCTCCAAAAAAATCCCCCGGCTCGAATCCGAACCGGGGGTTTTTCATGAAACACGAACACCAATGAAAATTAGCTCTCCTCGGAATCTTCGCCAGCTTCCACCGAGATGGTGAGAATGGCCGCCACTTGAGGGTGCAGGCGGATGGTGACATCGCTCTTGCCGGATTTTTTGATCGGCTTTTCAAGCTCGATGGCGTGGCGGTCAATGACGATGCCGTTTGACTCAAGCTCCTTGTGGATATCGATGCTGGTCACCGAACCGAAAGCCTTGCCACCTTGACCGGTGGACAAAGTGAACTTCGGAGAAAACTTGGAAATTTTGGTGGCGATTTCTTGGAACGCCAGAAGTTCCTCGGCCTCGCGGCGGGCGCGGGCTGCCTTCAGAGCTTCGACATGGCGAAGATTCGAGCGACTTGCCTCGTAGGCCTTGCCTTGCGGAATGAGAAAATTCCGGGCATAGCCGGCGCGTACTTTGACGACATCTGCTTCGGCTCCAAGGCCTTCGATTTTTTCTTTGAGAATGACTTGTGCGTTGGCCATGAGGGTCGGATTGAGTGGGGGCGCAGGTTCTATCTTCACCCCCAGATGGTGTCAAGAAGAATGCGAAAAAATACCCCCAAAAGCCTCTGGCTAAGCCGGAAATTCACCGCCCGACGCGCCAAAACACCGGTTTGGAGCGCGGTGGGCTATCCCCCCAGCGGACAGGCGGCTTCAACACTTGTCCCGGCACCGGCGCACGACCGCCGCCAAAGCCTCTTCGGCAGCTTCGATGCGGGAAACAAGGTGCAACTGGTTGCGGGCGCGTTCGAGGTTGTGGCCGGGATGCCCGATTTTGAAATAGACATCGCCCTGCAAATGGTCGGTGAGAAAACGGATGCCCACCTCGTAGCTCATGAGCTTGGCGGCAAACACCAGATGCTCCCACTCGGCATCCGTCAGGATGTCTCCAATACCCGCCACATAACCTTCCACCAACGCCTCAAAAACCGGCAGCGACACATCAACCTTGGAAAGGTCGGTCTCATCCTCGGCTGCGGTGTTGGCAGCCGAGCGCACCAAGTCACCGAAATCGTAAAGCGACAAACCGGGCATCACGGTGTCGAGATCGACAACGCAAATCGCCTCACCTGTCGCTTGATCCAGCATCACATTGTTGAGCTTGGTGTCGTTGTGGGTCACGCGCTCGGGAATCGCACCTGCACGCGCTAGTTCCAAAAGACGCGACACATCGGGTTCGCGTTGCCACGCAAAGCCAAGCTCGGCAAGCACTCCGCTTTTGCGTCCGGCCAGATCCAGATCCGCCGCCTCGCGCAGCGCCTCGAAACGCTTGGGCGTGTCGTGAAAGTGCGGAATCGTTTCATGGAGCCGCCCGCCCGGAAGATCCGCCAAAGCCTTCTGAAAACTCCCGAAAGCGCGAGCCGCTTCGAAAGCTTGGTGTGGATTTTCAACCATCTCATGGCTGATTCCCCCTTCCACGAAAGGATAAACCCGCCAGAAATCCCCATCCGCTCCCTGCCAATAAGGCAAACCTTCACGGCTTGGCAATGGCGATGGCGAGCAACGGCTTTGGCCATCGGTGTTTTTGGACGCGAGATGCGCGGTCACGCGGACGATGTTTTCCATCAGCCGCGGCACATCCTGGAAGACACTTCGGTTCACTCGCTGGACAATGCATCGGACCCGCTTGCCGGGTGATTCGAATTCGGCAACGAAAGTGTCATTGATGTGTCCGCTTCCGAAGCGACTCACATCGATGAGGCCGCCGGGCAGGTCGAACCGCGCGATCACATCGCGAAGGGCATCGAAGGCGGGAGCTGCGTTTGGGTGTGGCATGGCGGATTTTTAACGATTCAAATGAAATCGCATTTTGGCGAGAACATCATCGCGAAATCGACCGATGATGCCATCCACATACGCTGCAACATCCTGGGATTCATCACGAATGAGCGGCGTGAGATCCATGGCGAACGCGATGCTCTCGGCACGATCGACATGATGCGATTCATGAAATGTGGCGTTCGCCCGGCGGCGGCCAAGAACGCCGAGATCATAGCGTTTGCCTCCGGCAATCTGCGAATCAAAGACACCGACCAGCGCGGCCGCAAGCTCATCACCGCCACTCAGGTCGTGAACAACCTTGTCGGCATCGGGCAACCAATCGAGGCTGCGCCAAACTTCACAGCCATGCACGGTTTCGGGTCTTAGTTCGGCGGGCAACGCTCGGATGGCCTGGATCACCGCCATCGCAGTGGCAACATGGGTCTCGTGCTTGTCGGCGGGATGGTGGGTGTAAACCATGCGCGGCCGCGTGGCACGCAGCACCTCAATCAAGTCATTTCGCAAGACATCGCTTTGCCGGTCTTTCACGGCGGCGCTTGCAAAATCAAGCTGGATCATCGCGCCGTAACGACCGATCTGCGCCGCCCTGCGCTGTTCCTCACACCGCACTTCCCGCATCTGCGCGTCGCTATGCCCCGAATAGCGGCCGCAGCGCGCACTGCCCGCGCCGTTGGTGCAGGTCACGCCAGCAAACCATTCGCTGTCGTCCTCGTGACACGCGAGAATGCCGTGAAAGGCCATGAACTCGAGATCGTCCTGATGCGCGCCTATCCCGAGCCGCGTTGTCCGCGACAAGGCCAGGGCTTCCGCGACCCCGTCGGGAACAAAGATCTCCGCATTGGCCTGGTGGAATTTCATCTTGAAAAATTTGTCATCAAAACACCACGACCGCCCGATGAGGCATTTTATTTCCCCGCGGTGCAGCTCTAGGCTCTGCCGCGATTCATCAACTCCTCGATCTCATCCGCCTCAATCGGGATCTTGGCCATGAGGTCGGTGTTGGCATCCTTGCCGATGAGAACATCGTTTTCGAGGCGGATGCCAAAGCCTTCTTCGCGGATGTAGATGCCGGGCTCGACCGTGAAAAACATGCCCTCTTCAAAGCGCGCATTCGCAAGACTCACATCGTGCACATCGAGTCCCAGATGATGGGAAGTGCCGTGCATGAAATACTTTTTGACCAAATGCTTATCAGGGCCTTGCGCCGCAGCCTCCTTCGCGGAAAAAAGCCCAAGCCCGACCAACTCCCCCTCCATCATCGAAACCACATGGTTCTGATACTCGAGCGGATCCCCACCGGGTCGCAGCAACTTGCTTGCCTCACGCAAAATGCGCAGCACGGCATCGTAGACTTGCCTTTGCCGCTTGCTGAAGCGCCCGCTCACCGGAATGGTCCGCGTCATGTCGGCATGCCATCCACCGCACTCCGCCGCCACATCCAGCAACACAACATCGCCTTCTTGGCAGACCTCGTCATTTTTCAAATAATGCAGGACGCATGAACCTTTTCCCGAACCGATGATCGGCGGGTACGCAAATCCCCGCGAACCGAATTTGACAAACTCGTGCAACAGCTCGGCCTCGATCTCCCACTCGCCCACACCGGGCTTCACAAACCCAAGAAGACGCCGGAAGCCCGCCTCGGTGATATCGCAGGCCCGCTGCAAGATTGCGACTTCGATCGGATCCTTGATCATTCTCAAGCGCGACATCAGCGGGGCAAGCCGCTCATAACGATGCAACGGATAATACGACTGGCATTTGCGGATAAAGCGGGCGTTGCGCGTCTCTACCAAGAGGCTCGCCCGCGAGTGCTCGTTGCTCTCAAGGTAGACATGTTCCGCCTGTTGCATCAGACGGTGAAAAAAGGAATCGAAGCTGCTGGTCCATTCCACGCGCTGGATCCCCGTGGCTTTTCTGGCCTCTTCCTTGGTGAGTTTTTCACCTTCCCACACCGCAATATGCTCGTTGGTTTCGCGGACGAAGAGAATCTCGCGGTCCTGCGGATTCGCCGCCTCGGGCATCATGAACAAAATGGTTTCCTCCTGATTCACACCCGTCAGATGATACAGGTCGCTGTTCTGTCTGAACGGCATCGTGCCGTCGGCATCGGTCGGATACAAATCGTTCGAGTGAATGATCACCACCGCCCCGGGTTTGAGGCATGACCGAAGCCGGTCACGATTGCGGATGAAAAATTCGGGAGCTATCGTTTGCTTGCGCATGCTTGGATTTCAAGAAATCCAAAGGATTGAAGCAATCCGGATTTTCATGTTCACCTTACCGAAGGTAATGAGGTGTAAAACCCACCTTGAAAACTATCCTTCGCATGTTCTCGCAGTGCCGAGCGAGTAAGACTCAATCGCGGCGGCGGCGCAGCAGGGCGAATACCCCAAGAGATCCAATGAGCGCGGCACCCGGCTCAGGTATTGCCGAATAAACAAGATAAATTTGCGAACTGTCACCCATACTACCGCCACCTTGCGCGATGCTAAAGGTGCCATTGCCGGTGTACGGATTGGAGAAAGAGTTCAAATCGATATTGAAAGCATCGGCATTGAATCCGCTGATGCTATCGAAGTCAGCGATCAGCCAGTTGTACGAAGTCGTGTTGGAAAAGTTGCTGGCGAGCCCGGCAACATTCAACGCATCGAGCGTTATCACATTGATGTTGAATTTCGCTCCACTGGTGGCGCTGATGGTCAAAGCTCCAGTACCCGTGATCAAGTCCCAGCCCGAATTGGCTCCCGCCGTGCCCGTGGCATTGTTGATTTCCCAAAGATAGGTACCGCCACCCGACCAGGTTTGCGATGTCGTCGCCAAGGTGCCAGGGCTGTTGCCGGGCGAAATCGTTTTGTTCACACCGATATCTTGGCCTCCCAAGTTACCGGTGAAATTGGTGCCGGTGAGCGTGCCGCTGGTGTAGGTGAAGGCTCCGCTGTAAGCCACCGACGAGTTGTACTTGAACTCACCGCCGTTGAGCGTCACCGCGCTGTTGTTGATCGAGCCGCTGCCCGCAATTTCCAAGGTGCCCGAGTTGATGGTCGTCGCACCGCTGTAGGTGTTGGTCGCGTTGAGCGTCGTCTTGCCGGTACCCGCTTGGGTGAAGGAACCATTGCCGGTGATGGCTGCCGAGCTGAAGTCCGTGCCTTGCACCACCGCGTTGCTGCGGTTGATCGCCAGGTTGCTGTTGTTGACGATCGCGCTGCTCGTCGAGAGCGAACCGGTCGTGCCGCCGCTGCCCAGTTGCAGAGTACCGGCGTTGATGTTGGTGGCGCCCGTGTAGGTGTTGG
>CAZXHZ010000015.1:0-1625 GCA_964639755.1 uncultured Luteolibacter sp.
ACAGCCGATTCCGTGCGGTTCACATGCTGACCGCCGGCACCGCCCGCGCGGCAGACCTCAATGCGGAGGTCATCGGGCTTGATCTCGACATCGACTTCCTCGGCCTCGGGCAACACCGCGACGGTGACCGTCGAGGTGTGCACGCGACCTTGAGTTTCGGTCGCTGGCACGCGTTGCACACGGTGAACGCCGGATTCGTATTTCATGAATCGAAAAACACCTTCGCCGGTGATTTTCAGAATCACTTCCTTGAATCCACCTACCTCCGACGGGCTGCTTTCGAGGTGCTCGCATTTCCATCCACGAAGGTCGGCATAGCGCTGGTAGGCACGCATCAGTTCTGCAGCGAACAACGAGGCTTCATCACCACCGGCACCCGCGCGGATTTCGATCAATGCGTCGCGGTCTTCATTCGGATCTGCAGGCAATAGCGCGTATTGGATTTCCTCGGAAAGTTTTTCGATCGATGACTCGAGCGCCGGCATTTCCTCGGCCGCCATCGCGGAAATTTCGCCATCGTCGGACTTCGCGAGTTCCTGGTTTTCGGCGAGTTGTTTTTTCGACGATTCCAAGCGGTCCCACAGTTCGAGAGTTTCTTTGATCCGCCGGTGCTCGCGCAAAATTTCACGCGCACGTTTCGGATCGGAAAACAAGTCCGGATCTCCGACCGCATCCTCAAGCTCGCCAAAGCGGCTGCGATTTTTGGCGATGAGGGTCGAGTAGTCCATTGGGTCGATGTGCGTCGCGGATTGAATCGCGGATCGTCGTGGGATTCAAGGAACAAGGCGACTGAAAGAAATTCGAAAAATTTCATTCATGACAAATCCCGATTCATTTCCTTAATTTCGCCGCACCCAACCCATGAACAAACTCACACTCAATGTCTTAGGCGCTCTCGCACTTGGCACCCAGCTTGCCAGCGCAGCGGAAGCGAGCACCCCGATAGATGGCGGCAACACCGCATGGATTTTGACCGCCACCGCATTGGTGTTGTTCATGACCATGCCCGGGCTTGCCTTGTTTTATGGCGGCCTTGTCCGCGGTCGCAATGTGCTTTCGGTGATGGCCCAGTGCACGGCGATCGGCTGCGTGGCGTCCTTGCTTTGGATAGGCGGGCTTTACAGCCTCGCGTTCAAGGGTGATGGCGGCTGGATCGGTACATTCGACCTCAGTTTCATGAAACCGGAGTCGCTGATGCAGGCGGCGCCGAACACAACGATTCCCGAAGCGGTGTTTCTCATGTTTCAGATGACTTTCGCGATCATCACGCCTGGCCTTTATGTCGGCGCGGTGGTTGAGCGGATGAAATTTGGCGCGATCGTTTTATTCTCCGCGCTGTGGCTTGCCTTGGTTTACGCACCGGTTTGCCATTGGGTCTGGGGTGGCGGTTGGGCCTTTGACATGGGCGTGAAGGATCTCGCCGGCGGCATCGTGGTTCACGCCACGGCTGGCACCACGGCACTGGTGCTGGCAATCATGCTCGGCAAGCGTCGCGGATTTCCGCAGCACCCGCACCCGCCGCACAATCCCGGCATGGTCTTCATCGGCGCGGCGATGCTTTGGGTTGGATGGTTTGGATTCAATGCCGGCAGTCAGCTTTCCGCCGGCGCCAATGCGGGCATGAC
>CAZXHZ010000016.1:0-17025 GCA_964639755.1 uncultured Luteolibacter sp.
GATGATCGAAGGCGGCGGCGACGCTGCCGGATGGTCGATCTTCTTCCTGCTCATCGTCATCCTCGCCATGCTTGGCACGATCGCATTTTTCATGTTCCGCATCGCACGCCGCGAAAAAGAACACCTCGACCCCGCGCTCAATGATCACTACGAAGGCTGATCCCGCCCGCGCCAATTTCAAATTTCCCACCACGCAACTTCCCACCTCCCACCCATGAGCCCCTCGAAACTCCTCGGCATTCCTGAAAACTTCTCCGCCCACGGAGGCCAGGTCGACCACATGATCGATGTGGTCCACTGGTTCATGTTCGCGCTCTTCATCGGTTGGACGATTTTCTTCCTCTACTGCATCGTGCGCTTCTGGCACCGCAACAACCCAAAGGCCTCCTACCACGGCGTCAAAAGCCACCTCTCGACCCACCTCGAAGTCGGCGTGATCATCATCGAGGCCGTCCTCCTCCTCGGCTTTGCCTTCCCGCTCTGGGCCGAACGCACCGATAGCTGGAAGGAAGTCCAAAACCTCAACCCGGTCCGCGCCCGCGTCGTCGGCTGGCAGTTCGGCTGGACCTACCACTACCCCGGCAACGATGGCAAATTCGGCCGCGTCGACCCCGCGCTCATCTCCGGCACCAACGATCTCGGCATCGACTTCGAAGACCCGAACGCATGGGACGATTTCACCAGCCCGATTCTCAAAATCCCGGTGAACCGCCCCGCCGTCCTCAACATCGGCAGCAAGGATGTCATCCACAACTACGCGATCGTTCCGATGCGCATCCAACAGGACGCCATTCCCGGCCGCGAAATCCCCATGTGGTTCACTCCGATCAAAACACTCGAAACCTATGTCGTCTGCGGCCAGCTCTGCGGTGAAGGTCACGGCAACATGATCGGAACCATGGAAGTGGTCGACTCGAAGGCCTTCGATACATGGTCCACAGGCCAGTCCAACGAGGCCCTCAAGGTTCACAAAAAGTAATTCTCCAGCCCTATCAGGGCTTACGGGCAATCACCAGAAACGGTGCCGGCGCCTTCGTGCCGACCATAGCGTATCTGGCCACACGCCAAGCATTCGCCGCACGCCCGTTCATCCAGCGTTCCACACTTGCGGCCTCCTCACCACCCTGCGGGTGACCCGGATAACACACGACCGACAACACCGCGCCGGACTTCAAAACCACGCCTGCCGCATCGAGCGCACGCATAGTCTCAGCCGTCTCGGTCGCCAAGGCATGATCCTCGCCCGGCAAGTACCCAAGGTTGAACATCACCGCCGCCACACTGCCAGCCTCGGCAAACTCGGTCATCCGCGCATGACTCGCTAGATGAAATTCAACCCGTTCATCCAGTCCCACCTCACGCAACCTCTCGCCAGTCGAATGCATCGCAGCCTCCTGCACATCAAAGGCCAAGACCCGACCCGACGCCCCGACACAGCCCGCCAAAAATTGCGTGTCATGCCCATTGCCCGCCGTGGCATCAATCGCCACATCCCCCTCGCCCAACAACTCGGCCACCATCTGCTGCGCAAGCCGCGTCGGCCTCGGCGGAAATTCCATGATGCAGCGATGTTGTGACCTCTACCCCTCTCATTCAACCGGAATTCCGCAAAAGTCCGGAATTCCGCCGATGACAGGTTGCAGGATTGCTTGACGCCGGCCGCGCGTCACCAGCGAGGCAAAGACCGTGGTTCCCCGCATGGCGCGAAGCATCTGCCGCATGTTGATTATTCACGTGGAAGCCCACAACCCATCGCCATGACCTCTACCTCATCAAAACGAACGGTTCCCATCAAAATCGCAACCGCCGGCAATACCGCGTCCTGCATGATGGCCTTGATTGCCTTTTTATCGCCAATGCTTGCGACCTTTCCCGCCCGCGCCGAAGCGCCAGCGGCACCCACAAAGATGGCGACTGTGGACGCCCAAGTCGTGCTCAACGCCTACCAAGGCCTAGTCGAAGAGCACCTGTCCGGCGTGATGCACAGCATCAAGGTCGTAGCTGAAAGCTCCGAAGCGAAATCCGCAAACTGGGAGCGGGCAAGGCCGATGCTCGACCGCCTCGACAAGGATCTCGAGACCGACGCTGCCGTGTGGTACGCGATGCCCGATGGCAACTACTTCTCAACCAATGCGGAAGGACTCACCGAACGAAACCTCAGCGACCGCTCCTATTTCCCGCGGTTGATGGCAGGTCAGGATGTCGAGGGAGATCTGGTGGTGAGCAAATCCACGGGCCACCGCTCCGTCATCGTGGCCACGCCCGTCATGGCGGACGGCAAGGTCGTGGCCGCCATCGGAGTCTCGCTACGCTTGCGCCTACTCTCGCAATTCATCGAGAAGAACACGCAGCTACCGGACGACATGTATTTTTATTCGATGAACGCCGATGCCCTGATTTCGACACACCGGAACATCGACCGCATGTTCAAACATCCGACCGATATCGGCGATGAAAGCCTCGGCCCGATTTTTACCAGCGCGATTGCAAAAGAAAAAGGTCAGCTGGACTACAAGCTGAATGGAAAAAACATCAGCGCCATTTTCCAAAAATCCAAAGCACTCGGCTGGCATTTCTTCCTCGCCCGACTATCCGATTAGAGCAGTTTGCGAAATGCCCTGATGTCAAAATGCTCCTCGGGCTCTTGGCCATCGAGCATCCAAGACGCAAGCCTTCGCGCCATGCCCGGTGCATAAAGCGAACCCTTTGAGCCCAAGCCGTTGAACATCCAGCCACCGGCTTCCATCGGGCCAATGAGCGGCTCGCTACGCCGCAGGATTGGCCGCACCCCGGCTTCGTGCGTGATGATTTCGTAATCCGCACCACCCAGCTTCATCGCGATCCGCCGCAAGCGCTCCAAGCCCGCTTCGCTCGGTTCCATGTCGAGTCGATGCCACTCGTAAGTGGAACCCATTTTGAAACACCCCTCACCCAGCGGCACCAACCACCCGCCGGCACCAACTCGGATGCGCGTTTGATCCCATCCCTCCGCCTGCACGGTGAGAATTTCACCCTTCGCACATCGCGCCTCACCATGCATTCCGCTCACCAATCCCGCCGCCCCATCACACCACACCCGCATCTTTTCATCGCGATCAAATCCAATTTCACCTTTCCGATAAATCCCCTGCGATTTGAAAAAATCACGCGAGTGATCGACAAACTCCTTCACATCAATACGCCCACCGCCCCGCAATTCAAAACCACCCGACCACCCCGCCGCATTCTGCGACAAACATTCACCGCTCACCCACAATGCCACATCCGGCCGCGTCGCCTTGGCTCGCATCTTTGCCCACTCGCACTCATCTCCCGCCAGACGCATGATCGGCATCTCATGCCACAACATCACTCCGAGCCGCTCTTCAATCCATCGGTAAAACTCCAAAGCCTCCGGCAAAAATTCGCCAATCATCGGACTGGGTTCGAAGTTTTTTCCGGTCACCGGATTCACCAAGCCCGCCGCGACCCGCGATGCGGCAATGCCATCCTCACGATCCACGATGGAAAAACTCACACCGCGCCGCCAGAACTCCCATGCAAGACAAGTGCCGGCCAAACCTTGCCCCACAATCATCCACGCCATACCATTGTCACTCACTTCGGACACAACATTTCATTGGGATCATTCCACGAAGGATCATAACCCTTGGCATAGTTGAACAAATGCCGATGAAGGTACGGTACGAAATCCGCACGCTTCGCCGCAGGCAAACTTTTGAAAATCGCGTCATTCACCGCACGCGTCACCTTCTGCATCAAATGCAAAGTCAGCTGACGCCCCTTGCGTGCCCTTTGCACCTGTTTGTGATTCAACTGCTCTTCCGAATTCTCCACCAATTGGTGCGCGGTCAGCCCCCAGCGTTCCATCAAAGCATCAACCGGCTGTACCCCATAATCCCGCGTCACGTCGTTCATGTCCGCAACATACACCGCAACCCTGCCTTCCCTAAGCACAAAATCCCGCCGCTCATTTCGATTGCCAGCACCGCATGATTCTTGCTTTTTCATGCAAACACACCATTGCCCCAATGTTCAACCATCTCACCCGCCTCTTCCCACTCTGGATGTGCCTCAGCGTTGCTCACGCACTCTGGATGCCCAAGGCGTGGCTGCCACTCAACAACCCCACCATCACCGTCGGCGTCCTCGGCGTGGTGATGCTCGGCATGGGCCTCACCCTCAGCATCGACGACTTCCGCCGCATCGGCCGCATGCCACGCGCGGTCCTCATGGGTTTCATCGCGCAATTCGCCACCATGCCCGCCCTCGGATGGGGCATCGCAAAATTTCTCGACCTCCCACCCGCCTACGCGGTCGGTCTCATTCTCGTCGGTTGCTGCCCCGGAGGCACCGCTTCGAACCTCATCACGCTCATCGCCCGCGCCAATGTCGCACTCTCGGTGATCATGACCGCGTGCTCCACCCTCGCCGCCGTGGTTCTCACCCCACTCTTCACCCAAGCGCTCGCCGGATCGATCGTCGAGGTCAACGGCTGGCTCCTCTTCAAGCAAACCCTGCAAGTCGTGATCATTCCCGTCCTGCTCGGCGTGATCCTCAACAGCCGCGCTCCCAAGCTCGTGCAACGCATCCTGCCCATCGCTCCGATTCTCTCGGTCCTCGGCGTCTGCATGATCTGCGGAGCGGCCATCGCCGCATCTTCAAAGGAAGTTCTCGCCCACGGCGGCGAACTCGCCCTCGCCGTTTTCATGCTTCACTTCTTCGGCTTCGTGATCGGCTACCTCGTCACGCGCCTCTCGGGCTTCAATGAGGAAATCGCACGCACGATCTCGATCGAAGTCGGAATGCAAAACTCCGGACTCGCCATCGTGCTAGCGAAACAAGGCTTTCCCAACCTGACACTCGCCCCGGTCGTCGGCGCCGTCTCAGCCGTCACCCACTGCCTCATCGGCAGCGTCTTCGCCGCCATCTGGAGCCGCGTCATACCAAAAAATTCCGACACAGAAAAACCCTCCCCCACCTGATCGCGAAGTACCCCCTCTTCTCTTCCTCTTGATTCTTACTTCTTGTTTCTTGATTCTCTAATGTCTTCCCCCGTTTCACCGGAAAAAATCGCCGCGCTCGAACAAAGCATGGCCACCCTTGGGATTTGCGAAGAAGACCTGCTGGAAAAATTCGTGCGCGGCTCGGGCTCAGGCGGACAAAAAATCAACAAGACCTCCAACTGCGTCTTTCTCAAACACCTGCCCACCGGCGTCTGCATCAAATGCCAAATCGACCGCTCGCGAGAAATGAACCGCTTCCTGGCTCGCCGCGAACTCTGCGACCAACTCGATGCGATCCGCCAAGGCAAGGTCATCGCCAAAACTCAGGCGATCGAAAAATTGCGCCGACAAAAACGCCCGCGATCCAAACGATCCAAACAACGCTCGGTCGCGGACAAACGCTTACTCTCCCGCAAAAAATCGCTTCGGCAAAAACCAAACGACAACTGATCGGAAGTTCCCGCGTTCAAACTCTGGGATAATCAAGGTGGAGCAACCCGGCCCAACTTCGCATCAAAAGCTTTCCGAATGATCATGGGCTCGCAACAAACTCCGATCAATTTCTCGGAATCTTTGAGGCAGATGCCGCGGGAGAAAGCACAATGAGCGCAATGGCATTTTTGCCAATACGCTCAGTTGTGGAGTAGCTTTCGCTGAAGTCGATGACCTGATCGCTCAGCTTTTCAAGAACCTTGCCGTCATATCCGTTGCGACAATGATTGTGCGACGAATCAATCAGATATTTTTCCACTCTGATTTTTTTCCCATTGAGCACGGTTGCCGATAGATTGTTGATGGTGAATTTTGCATCGAATTCATTGGGAGAACTGCCTTCTTGGCAATTGATCAGCATGGCGGCCATGCCTGTTTCATCCTTGGTAGCAAAACAGTTCATTCCCCAACCGTCGTTATTGGACTCGCCATCGTAAATCCTGTTGGACTTGAGCATGAGTTGCATCTTCAGCATGTTCAGATAGGGGGTGGCAATACCGGGGCCCACCGATTTCGGCGACTCCTTCGTGGGATAATCGAGCATGCATTTTCTCGCATTGGAAGTATTGCGCGTGGTCCAATGAAAGTTGGCATCTTTTTCAGTGAAACCGTGTTTGACCAAATAATAATCTCTGGTCGCCATGTAGGATGCCTGCTTCAACATGTCAGCGGATTCCGAATCTTGAAACCTGCTTGCACCAAAGCAGGAACTTTCGGTTATGAATATCGGTATGTCGGTTGGCAGTCCTCGGGCCTTAAGCCTGTTGACGATATCGGATTTGAGAGTCCTCAGCTTGCTGTTGCTGAAACCAATCAGGTCTCCGTATAAATGACATGAAATAAACCCCAGGCTCTTTTTAGGGTCGGAATCTTCTTTGTATCTATCGAGAAACCTTTCAATCGAAGTCAGGTAATTGCCCCTGAAAACCGCGGGGCCACCAACCTTCACTGGCACGACCGGTCTGGCTTTCTTGTTGTAGTCATATGCGGCAGTATAAGCCGCCTTGAACGAGGAATAGACAACATCATCAGTCATCTTCCAACCTTCCGGCTCGTTCACGAACTCCAAATATTCAAATTTTTCACCCGAATCATTTTTATGCGCGGTGATCATCTGATAGAATTGTTCATATGTGCCAGGAGTGGAACCAGCGAGTGTCCGCAACAGTCGGCTCGCCCTGTTGGACACATCTACATTTTTTCTCCCCCAGCGCTTGATCAGGCAGTCCTTGCCGAGATTTGCGATCTGATTCTGATCAACAACATCGGTTAAGCCAACTCCGGACTCTGAATAGCATTTCCCAAGAATGTTTAACGGAATCTTGCCGTAGTCATCGGATGCATTAACCGTAATGTTTGCGGGTGTGGCGGCTTTCGCGACATTTGAGGAAAGCATCGATGCCATGAGCATCACGATAGCAAATAAAGACGCGTTTTTTTTGTTTGATGACATTTTGGCAATAGGTTTCTGGCGTGTCTAATCATCAGATAAAATTTTACAAGCACCTAAAAAAGCAGCTTTTTAACTTACGGGATCCACAAGGATGAAAAACCATCACCGATCCAGCTTCACTGCCTGGAATCGCGCTTGGAACGGGATTTGCAATTTTTTCGCTTTTCAGAATCGGGCCTTTTCCGCATCAAGCAGGCCATGGATCGCTGGTTATTGATTGCCTCCACCCTGCTCGCCTTCATCGGCGGCGTGTGGGGCATGATTTCCGTGCACCGCGGCCGACGCAGCCGCTGGACTCTCGTCTGGATGTCTCTGGCATTCGTGCTGCAAACAGGCTTCCTCATGCTGCGTGGTGAAGCTCGTGCCGCCTGCCCTATCGCCGATCGCGGCGAGATTCTCGCTTATCTCGCTTGGTCGCTCACGCTGTTCTACTTGCTGATAGGCCCGGCCTACCGAATTTCGTTGCTGGGAGTGTTCACCGCACCGGTCGTCTTCCTCTTTCAAATCATCGCGTTGAGTCCCGGCATGCTCAACAGATCGCCGATAAAAGTTCCCGGCGGCAACCCATGGCACGAAACGCACTCGGCCACATCGGTGCTCGCCTACGGCGCCCTCGCTCTCGCCGCCGTCGCCGGCGTGATGTTTCTCGTGCTCGATCACCAACTCAAGGAACATCACCTGAAAAGCGGTCTCTTCCGCAATCTGCCGCCAGCACGCGAGCTTCTGGTCTCGCTCAATCGATTACTGCGCCTGGGGGGTACTCTGCTGACCCTCGGCATCGTCGCAGGATTCATGATGCCACGCTCGCCGGATGCCGCCGCTCACCTCATCGCAGCCCTGGCTGTATGGAGCGCCTACGCTGTGTTGTTGGGGATCCAGACCACACGCGGTCTCACCGGACGCCGACTCTCTTTGCTCGCCATCGCCCTTTTCCTGCTCTCACTCGGCGTCTTCGCATTCGTCTGATGGACCTGCTATGTCTTGGACTCAATCACCGCACCGCACCCGTCGAGGTGCGAGAAAAATTTGCCGTTGTCACGAGCCAACTCGCCACAGCATCGCTTGAACTTGCTGCGATCGAGGCCATCACTGAAGCCGTGGTGATTTCAACCTGCAACCGTACGGAGTTCTACTTCGTGGCAGCTGACGCCCACGCCGCCTTCACCCGGCTCGAATCCCACCTCGCCACCAAGACCGCTATCTCCGAGGGTATTACGCCGCACTTTTACCGTAAGGAAAAATCCTCGGTGCCCCAACACCTGTGTCGCGTCGTCAGCGGACTCGACTCGATGATGCTCGGCGAAACGGAAATCTTCGGTCAGGTAAAACAAGCCTATCAGTCCGCCCTCGAAGCCGGCACGACCTCCGGCATGCTCAACCGCCTCTTCCAACGCGCCTTCAGCATCGGCAAAAAAATCCGCACCGAAACCTCAATCCAAGAAGGTGCAACCTCGGTTGGCAGCGTCGCAGTCGAACTCGCAGAAAAAATCTTTGGCCACCTCGGCGACAGCGAAGTCATGCTCATCGGTGCCGGCGAAATGAGCCGCATCACCGCCCAAAGCCTTGTTTCACGCGGAGCACGCTCGATCTTTGTCGCCAACCGCTCGCACGAACGCGCCATCGAACTTGCCGCCGAAATGGGCGGCAGCGCAGTCACTTTCAACGACTGGCATCGCGTGCTGGAGCGCGTCGATGTCGTTATTTCTTCAACCGGCTCACCTCACACGGTCGTCCACCGCGCCGATATCGAAAAAGTCCGCCGCGCCCGCAAGTTCCGCCCGCTCTTCCTCATCGACATCGCAGTGCCGCGCGACATCGAACCTGCCGCCGGCGAAATCGAGGAGGTCTACCTCTACGATATCGACACTCTCGAACAACTCGCCGAGGGCGCACGCTCGCGCCGCAAGGAACAAATCCGCGAATGCGAGCGCATCATCGATGCGGAACTCGCCAAAGTCCACCTCGCCGGAAGCTGACTCGCAAAAAATTTTCCCGCTGGTCATCCGGTTTTTCACATTTGCCTCGGGCACAGGATTCCGACACATTCCGGCGCATGCCGAAATCCAATGATCAAAATCGCGTGGTCGTAAAGGTCTTCCTTTACGGCATCCAGCCACAAATCTGGCGCCGTTTCTCGATCAGCACCGATGCAACTTTCATCACCCTCAGCGATGCGATCCAAGCCGCCATGGGATGGGAAAACAAACACCCCCACGAATTCCGCCACGGCAAAGGCAAACGGCTTGTCGATGTGATCGGCCCGATCGGCCTTCAGGATCAGGTGCTCGGCGACTTTCAAGACGAGGCACAGCTCACAATCGCGGCCTTTCTCGGCAAACGCCGCCTACCCATCCGCATGCTCTATCGCTACGACTTTGCCGACGAATGGGTCCACGAAATCGTCTTCGAAAAATCATCCATCGGCGAAGGTGGGCCACAAATGCTCGAAGGTGCACGCGCTTGTCCGCCCGAAGACTTCGGCGGCACCTTCCAATACATGCAGGCATTGCATGGTGAAATCGAATGGATGAACCCAGGCTATGACCCTGGTGCCTTCGATCCGAAGGCGGTGTCCTTCGAGTCAAAAAAATCACGCAAGGCGCGTTAATCACACCAAACGATGCCAACATGTTTCGCATCAGCCATTTGAAGTCGGCCCTTGCCCGAGCTTGACTTGACCCCATCGCAAGCCCATCGATAGTCGCGTGAAATTCCCGCCCAAGCTCATCTGCCTTGCCTTCGTGTGGATCATGCACGGCACGGTGCTTGCCCAGCAGGAAACAACATCTGTGGCATCAGTTGGCGAAGCAGAGGTCATCGCCGATGCGGTCCCTGCAGAGGTTGTGCAATCCGCGACCAGCGCCGTCGCCGCCCTCGGTAACGAAGTGGTGATGGGCCGCTATCAAGTGGCTCTCGAACGCATGAATCCACTATGGAAGGAGCGTATCGCCCAACGCATGGGCGGCATGCAAGCGCTCGAACAACAACTTGCGAAGGTTCCCGAAGAAATGGTCCGTCAAGGCATCACCATGCTATCTTCAAAACCCGAAGGCAAGCCAACGGTGCTCCAGGTCGTCCCGCAGAAGAACAAGACCGGCACGCTTGTTTACACAAAGTGGTTGGTTCTGGTGCCGACGATGACGAAATTCCGATTCATTCGCGAAGGCAACCCCAAGCCACTTGTGATTGAAAGCGTCGGCTACCAAGCTGCCATTTCCCACAAGGACAAGCTCGACTGGACCTTCATCGACGGCGCTGGTCTCAAGGTCAGCGATCTCAGGGGCCTCTTCATCACGCTGCCCAGAAACATCGAACTGCCACCCGTCAGCAAACGCGAAGCCCGTTAACGCCCCCCACACACAAATCATGCCATCGAGGAAAAAGGGAATCACGCAGGAGCGCTTGCTCCACAAAAAAATGATCGAACTCTGGAAGCGCGGCGAAAGCGATTACTGCGAAGTCCGCGGATCCAGCATTCACGGCCGCGGAGTCTATGCTACGACCTTCATCCCGAAGGACACGCGTGTCATTGAGTATGTCGGCGAACTCATAGACAAACGGGAAAGCGACCGCCGCGGCGCCACGCAACAAAAGAAAGCCAACACCACCGGCGATGCCGCAGTCTACATCTTCACGATTTCCAAAAACTACGATCTCGACGGCAATGTTCCTTGGAACATCGCCCGCCTCATCAATCACTCATGCGCTCCCAACTGCGAAGCCTGCATCGTTGGCCGCAGGATCTACATCGATGCAATTCGAGACATCCAGCCTGGCGAGGAACTTAGCTTCGATTACGGCTTCGATGTCGATTGCTTTGAAGAACACCCCTGCCGCTGCGGCAAATCCGAATGTGTCGGCTATATCGTCAGCAAAGACCAACGGGCGGAACTCCGCCTAAGGCTCGAGGCGAAAAAAACATTCAACTCAAAAACAAGCCAACGCACCCAACAGCAATCGAACCTGCAAGCGGCGGATTCCGACGCCATCATCAAGCTGCCCGCATCAGCGTGATGCTCCACCACACAAGCGATACTGTCGCCGCCACCAGCAACACGAGCAAGAACATGCTCCTCTGATACGCGCGTTTTTCATTGGAAAACGCACCACGCGACACCAAAAGACTCTCGTATTTTTTGCGCCCCGCACGCGCATCCAGATCGTCGGGTGGCGGAATGGTCCGCTCCTGCTCCTGCTTCTGCAAAGCGATATGCAGCCTGTGCCGCGCATACTCCATCTCAAGCCGCTTGAGCTCTTGCTGTTTCTCGCGGATCTGGTCGAGCTGGATGTCCTCCTTGAAAATCATGTCGCGGATCACGGCAAAAAGCCGGACTATTTGAGGTAATAAACGACAAGTGCCGCGCCGCCCATGAGAAGCAGCGGCAGGTTGAAAGCAAACCCGTTGCGGAGATTGGAAATGAACTCGGTGGTCTCACGGCCGCGGGAAGCTGTACGCGCTTTCTTCGAGGCCCGCCCGAAAATAACACCACCACGAGTGCCTTCGAAGTGCGAAGCCGCCTGATCATACTCATCGGCCGCGATATCGAGTGCCATATCGGCCTTCTCGAGCTTCTCGGAAAGGTTATCGCGAGTCCAACTCTCGGGATTGATCTTCTCAATCTTCTCGAGGTGGTCGGCAAAGCAGACACGGCATTGCTCAAGATCATCCGCCTCGTTGCGCATTTGAAACAACTCCCGGTCGATCAGCGTCAACGCCGAAGTCAATCGCTCGGTCAACTCGACCTGTTGCGACACAAACACCCGTTTGCGGTTTGTCAGCTCTTCGAGTTCCTGCCTCTCACGTTCAAGTTCCTCGCGCTGCTGCTGGATTCTCTCCAACTCCTCCTGCGTATCTTTCAGCCTGCGATCGTATTCCTCGGCTCCGCGCCCGGTGGCAACGGCCGAAGGCATCTCAAGCTGGGTCGAACGAACTCGAATGTGATGGGTATGCTCGCTGGTAAAGGGCATGGTCGTGGATTGATTTGCGAAAACGACTTCGCATTAGACTGTTTTCGAAGATAATTCCAGAAAAATATTTTGGATTTGTTGATATTCAGAAAATACAGCCAATGATGACCACCTTTGGTGCCTTGAACTGGCTTCAAATATAGAACATCGAGCCAGACGGGTTGGCTACGATCGATTCAAGCGTGATATCATCGAGCGCCTCATTCACCGCACCCGAAACCTTTTCCCATGCCGCTTTGACAGCCGCACCGGACTCCCCCCCACCCAGCGCCGAGCACTGCAACAGCGATGGATCAACCGCGTCCACCACTTGCCTCAACGTGATGGCTTGAGCGGACTTGACGAGAAGATACCCTCCCGCCCTGCCCCTGCGGCTCTCGACCAGCCCCGCCCGCCTCAAGTCGTTTAAGATCTGCACCAGGAAATTTCCCGACACCTCTTCTCGTTGCGCCAAGTCCTCGAGCTGTGTTAGGGTTCGCCCGTCATGGTGCTTCGCAAGCTGCGCCAAGGCCCTACAGGCGTATTCCAATTTCTGCGAGATCTTCATGAGTTCATCCCAACAAATTACCGGGCAGCCGGCCAGCACGAATCCCCCCGAGAGCCGCTCAGGGACTAGTGCCGATGTCGAAAAATTCTGGGCGCAACTGCGCAATGAAGCCCAGCGCATCGCTTCAAGCGAACCAACTCTCATCGCACTGGTCGATGATGTGATCCTTTGCCGTGATTCCGCTGCGGCCGCCTTGGGTGCACGCTTGGCCCGCCGCCTTGCCCGTGAGGACATGCCGCGCAGCATCATGGAGCCGCTCCTCTACGGGGTCTTCGAGCGCCACCCCGCCATTGTCGATTGCGCGATGCGCGACCTTCTCGCCATCCACGAGCGCGACCCAGCCTGCTTCTCTCCGCTCGAGCCCTTGCTTTTTTTCAAAGGCTTTCTCGCTCTCACCACCTACCGGGTTTCGCACCAACTCTGGCAGGACAATCGACGCTGGCTCGCACTCTACCTGCAGAGCGTTGCAAGCGAGGCCTTTGCCGTCGACATCCATCCGGCCGCACGCATCGGCTGCGGCATCCTGCTCGACCACGCAACCTCTTTCGTGGTCGGTGAAACGGCCATCGTCGAGGACGATGTCTCAATCCTTCACGAAGTCACACTCGGTGGCACGGGCAAAGAAAAAGGCGATCGCCACCCGATCATTCGCTCCGGCGTATTGCTCGGCGCGGGCGCGAAAATCCTCGGCCGCGTGGAAATCGGCACCGGCGCCAAAGTCGGAGCAGGCAGTGTCGTGCTCAACGATGTGCCACCCCACACCACCGTAGCCGGCGTACCCGCCATCGTGGTCGGTGAGGCCATCGAAGCAAACCCCGCGATCGAGATGAACCAACACCTCGACTGCCGCGGCATGATCTGAATTTTTCCCGCGCACCAGTCAGCAAAATGCCACCCCGTCCGTCGATCACCCCGCGCAAGCTCATCGACGGAGTCGGCCCGGTCGACGCGATCGGCATCGAAGAACACGTCCTAAAATACGGTAAACATAGCATCAAAAAAAAATCCAAGATCTTCAGTCTGCGGCTGACCACAAGCACGATCGATCTCAACACGCTCGAAGGCAAAGACAGGCCGAGCGGGATGGCCTCGATTTGCCAAATCGAAACTCAACGCAATGGCACCTACCAGGCCCCATGGGCACATTGACGAACCATCCAAAAAATTTACGCGAATTTTTTCTCCATGCTCACCCTCCTGAAAATCCGCAACCTGGCACTCGTCGATGAACTCGCGTGGGAACTCGGTGCCGGACTCATCGGCGTAACGGGTGAAACGGGCGCGGGCAAATCTGTCATCGTTGGCGCCCTCAAGCTCGTGCTTGGCGAACGCGCCGACAAATCGCTCATCCGCACCGGCGAGGACCAATGTCTCGTCGAGGCGGTCTTCGAACTCCCCCACCCGGCCAGCATCAACCCGATCCTCGAAGAAGGCGGGCTCGCCCCCTGCGACGACAACCAACTCATCGTCCGCCGCACCATCGGCCAATCGGCAAGCCGCCAGTTTATCAACGACTCGCCAGTCACACTCGCGCTGCTCAAACGCATCGGCGAACACCTCGTCGATCTTCACGGGCCGCACGATCACCAGTCATTGCTGTCGACAGACCGCCAACTCGCGATGCTCGATGCTTATGTGGGCTCGGAAAACCAACTCACCAGCTATCGCGAAACCTACCGCGCATGGCGCGCAAAAAACGCCGCGCTCGAGGAACTTCGTAATGCGGAAAACGCCACTGAACACGAAATCGATTTACTCAAACACCAGATCAGCGAAATCGATGCCGCCCAACTCAATCCCGCCGAGGAACAGGATCTCGAGGACCGTTGGCGCCGCGCCAACAATGGAAGCCGCCTGATGGAGTCCGCCGCCGCCGCGATTTCCACACTCAACGGCGAAAATGGCATCCTCGACCGCCTCGGCGAACTCCAACGGCTTGTTCGCGATCTCGAAAAACTCGACCCCTCGATCAGCGAACAAACCGCCTCACTCGAAACCGCCGCTGTCGAGCTTCAGGACCTCGAAGGAAATTTGGCCGACTACACCCAGGAACTCGAAATCAATCCCGCAGAGGCAGAGACACTCGCCGAACGCGTCAATCTCATCGAATCACTCAAACGCAAGTACGGCCTATCGCTCGCCGATGTGCTCAACCGCCGCGACATCGCCGCCGCACGGCTCGACTCAATCGAAAACCGCAGCGACAAGATCGAACAACTCGAGCGTGAAGTCACCGAGGGCCGCAAGGAGGTCGATGCCGTCGGAAAAACACTCGCCGCCGCACGCCGCAAGGCCGCACCCAAACTCGCCAAGGAAATTTCCTCACAACTCAAGGATCTCGGGTTCAAGCAATCGTCCTTCGAAGTCCAGCTCAACTCACTTACCGACCCCGGCCCGCACGGCCTCGAGTCCGCCGATTTTCTCTTCGGCCCCAACCCCGGCGAACCGCTCATGCCGTTGCGCCAGATCGCCTCTTCAGGCGAGATTAGCCGCCTCATGCTTGCCATCAAGTCGGCACTCGCCGAGCAAGACGACACGCCGCTCATGGTCTTCGATGAAATCGACGCCAACGTCGGTGGTGAAGTCGCACGCGCCGTCGGCGCAAAAATGGCCGCACTCGGGACGCGTCATCAGGTGATTGCCATCACCCACTTCCCGCAAGTCGCCGCCACCGCCTCCCACCATTTCGTCGTCGAGAAAGAAGTCAGCGCCGGCCGCACCCGCTCACGACTCTTTTCCGTCGCCGGCGAAACCCGCATCCAAGAGCTCGTCCGTATGCTCGGCGGCGGCGGAAAACAAGCCCGCGCCATGGCTGCATCCTTGCTCAACGCTGCGGGTTAAGAATATTCATCTCCACACACCATGCCCAAACTCACGATTCACGACCTTTTGCCGCCAAGAAAAACGGACGCACATTCACGGAAATACGCACCAGCAGTTTAAACGAGGCACTTGCCTGCGCCGAAGCCGGCGTTGAGATCATCATGTGCATGGAAGAGGATCTGCCGATCATCCGCCCCGCCGCGCCGGATGTGTTTCTCGTCGCCGCCCACAACGTCAACGACCCAAGCGTGGCCAGCCCGGAGCAAGCGGTGTCCGCCGACTTCAGGCTCATGAATGCCAGCCCTGCGGATGCGGGCGAGGCGGTGATATGCAGGCATTAATTTGCCCTGATTGAGCCTCATTATTACTTGCAATATATTTGCATCTGCATATTTTGTGCATGCTTATGACGCGTGCGCCCCATTCGATTTGGCTGAGTGATGCCGCGCGCGGATTGGGGCAGCAGATGGTTTTTTGGGGGCATGATGTGCGCCATGGCCGGGGTAATGGCTTGATGCGTCATGGTTTGGCGCGGACGAAATCGCCGGGGCTGGCTGGGACGAGTTGTTATTCGATAGAGTGGGAGGATGGCTTGATCGAGTTGCATGGGGCGGTGGTTTCATGGACGCCCTTGGCAAGGACGTCTGGGGTGGTTGACGGTGTAATTTTTTGTCGCGAGCGTGGGCGCATAGATCTGTGGCAGGGCGAGGGCCCACCGATACCGGGTCGTGAACATGGCGAGGCCGGCTCGGCAGAGCAGCGCTGGCTGGCCTTTCGCCCCTTTCTTCGTTGGTTGGTCAACTACGAGCAATGGGTGCTCGCACAACTGGGACCTGATTGGCGCCCGGCCTGCTGGCGTGCCATCAAGCGACTGCCGAAGGGGAAGCCGTGGTTGCCGCCCGAGCTGGCCCTCAAATGGTGGCAGCTTGCTCTCGACGACACGCCGCCCCGCCCAAAAGAACTATTCAATCCACCCTGATACCACATGCTACCCGTTACCATTCTTTCCGGCTTCCTTGGGGCCGGCAAAACCACCCTACTCAACCATGTCCTGAAAAACCGCGATGGCCTCAAGGTCGCGGTCATCGTCAACGACATGAGCGAGGTGAATATCGATGCCGAGACCTTGCGCCGCGGAGACGCCGCGTTTTCGCAGACCGAAGAAAAGCTCGTTGAGATGTCGAATGGCTGCATCTGCTGCACGCTGCGCGAGGACTTGATGCTGGAGGTGACTAGGCTGGCGAAAGAAGGGCGCTTTGATGCGTTGCTAATCGAGTCGACCGGAGTTTCGGAGCCGATGCCGGTGGCGGAGACTTTCACCTTCAAGGATGAAAATGGCGTTTCACTTTCCGACATCGCGCGCATCGATAGCATGGTCACGCTGGTCGATGCTCCAAATTTTCTACTCGACTATTGCAGCCAGGAGCGCCTCAAGGATCGAGGTCAGGAAATTGGAGAGGGTGACGAACGCACAATCGTCGATCTGTTGGCAGATCAGGTAGAATTCGCCAACATCATCGTGCTAAACAAAATCGATTGCGTCAGCGCGGCGGAGCGCGATCTCGTGCGTGGCATGATCCATTCGCTCAACCCAAAGGCACACGTTGTCGAGACTGAGTTTGGCGCGGTGCCGCCTTCGATGATTCTCAATACCGGCCTCTATTCGCAAGCCGAGGCGGAAAAAACTCCGGGCTGGCTTGATTCACTCGTGCATCACACGCCAGAGACCGAGGAGT
>CAZXHZ010000017.1:0-9155 GCA_964639755.1 uncultured Luteolibacter sp.
GCGGGGCAGGCGGATCAATATTTTGGGCGACAAGGGTGAAGTGCCGGGGATCATTGGCAACACGGCGATTCATTTGCGGCGCGACGATCATGGGTCGGAGAAAGCCCCGGCGGTGCATGATTTGTGGGTGGATGTGGGAGCTTCGAACGCGCAAGGCGTGGCCAAGCTTGGAATCCGTGTCGGGCATCCGGCGGTGTATCAGGACAGTCCGATGGAGTTGGCGAACAAGCGCATCGTCGGTCGCGCTTTGGACAACAGGGTCGGTGGCTACATCATCGCACAGGTGATGAAGCGCATCGCCGCGCACAAATCAAAGCCGGAATTCACACTGGTATGCCTCAATGCGATTCAGGAGGAGATTGGCGGTCATGGTGCGATGATGGCAGCCTATCGTTTGAAGCCCGATCTGTGCGTGTGCCTTGATGTGACGCACGCGACCGACACGCCGGGCATTGATCCGGCTAAGCACGGCAGCGTGAAACTTGGTGGTGGCCCCTCGCTCACGCACGGCACGGCGAATCATCCGTTGGTGGTCAAGCAGTTGCTTGAAGTCGCGAAGGGCAAGGACATTCCGATCCAGCACGAAGCCAGCAGCCGCTTTACGGGCACTGATACGGATAAAATTTTCCACTCGCGCGAGGGTATTCCAAGCGCCTTGGTTTCACTGCCCTTGCGCTGCATGCATTCGGTGGTGGAGACCGCGCATCTTGACGACATCGAGCACACGATCGAATTGCTCGCGGCCTTTATCATGTCGCTCAAGATGGATGATGTGTTTCATCAGAAACTTGTGTGATTGGTAGAGGTGAGCATTGAAGTTGAAGAGGTGTGAAGCTCTTTATATCTTTCCCAATAACCCTGAACAAATAACTATGAACTCTTCCTCTCTCTGCGTTCCTTTGCGACTTTTGCGGCTTGGCGGTAAATCTTTCTGAAGAGGGGATGGTGATGAAGAGGGGATGGTGATGAAGAGGGGCTTGGTGGTTGGGAACCACCGCCACGGTTAGAGGGTGAAGCCGGCGCGTTGGAGGCGGACAATGGCGACATCGACGAGCGGGTTTTCGGGGCCGATGGCGAGGCGGATGCTTTTGAGAAGAGTGGTGGTGATCGGTCGTAGGACGGAGAGTGGCAGTGATTTGAGTCCGATCAATTTGCGATGTTCGGGCGGTAAAGATGCAAGCGCCGATTGGAAGAGCAACGCGTAGACCGGGCGTGCGGCGATTGGCAAAGGTGGGTTGCGCAGCCATTGGACCACATCGCGGGTGTCATCGTTGACGGCAAGTTCGCCGCGGTAGTGGTCGAGCCATTTGAGCAGTTCCGCTTCGTCCATTGGCACATCGGTGAGGCCGAGGAGTTCGACAGATTTCGACCAGAGGCGCACATAGGCATCGGCGCCGCCGGGGATGGAACGGGTGGAGAAAATTTGGTGGCTGCGCAGGAATGAATCCATGAACGCGATGTGGACCCAACGGAGCAGGTCGGGATCCGCGGCCCGGTAGCTGCGGGATTCGCCGGATGAGCTTTCGTATTGGCCTTTCACGCGGTCGTGCATGCGGTTGACGCGTGAGGCTTCGGCGGCGAGTGCTTCGTGCGAGGCGAATGTGGTGATCGTGAGCCAGCGGATTGTGCCGGCGAGGCGGCCGAGTGGATCGTCCTTGTAGCGCGAGTGCGTGCGAACGCCGGCGAGGCTGCCGGGGTGGAGGGCCTGCATCAGTAATGCGCGCACACCACCGACGAGAGTCCCGAGGTCGGCATGCACGACCCAAGGCGCGTCATTGGGCATATAAAGCCCACGGCCTTCGCCCGAGGCCACGGCTTCGAGCCAAGGAGGATTTCCGCTAGGGTCTCCGCAGAGAAGCGCGCGAAACCTGCGGGAGAAAATTTGCTGGAACTTGTTGTTGGGCAAAATGGATGGTGCGCGCTTGCTCCTCGCGATCAGGCGAGGATCTGGGCGAGCACATAGGGAAGGATGCCGCCGGAGCGATAGTAGTCCTTCTCCACGGGGGTGTCGATGCGCACGACGACCGGAACATCGAACGAGCTGCCATCGGCCCTGCGCACGCGAAGGGTTGCTTGCTGTTGCGGCTTGAGGTCGTTGTCGATGCCCACGAGGTCGAAGGTCGCGTCGGCGAGATCCTTCACCTTGTCGTAATCCGCTTTGTTCAGGAAATTGCAAGGAAGTACGCCCATGCCGACGAGGTTCGAGCGGTGGATGCGTTCGAAGGATTTCGTGATGACCGCTTTCACACCGAGCAAGTTGGTGCCCTTAGCGGCCCAGTCGCGGCTGGAGCCCATGCCGTAATCTTCGCCGCCAATGATGATTGTCGGAGTGTTGGTTTGTTGATAGACTGCTGCCGCGTCGTAGATTGCTTGCGTTTCACCATTGATCTTGGTGATGCCGCCTTCGGTGCCGGGCATCATGAGGTTTTTGATGCGGACATTGGCGAATGTGCCGCGGGTCATCACGCGGTCATTGCCGCGGCGTGAGCCGTAGGAGTTGAAGTCGGCGAACTCCACTTTGTTTTCCACAAGGTAGCGTCCGGCGGGGCTGTCCTTCTTGATCGCGCCAGCGGGCGAGATGTGGTCGGTCGTGACCGAGTCGCCGAAGATCCCGAGCGGTTTTGCGCCGATGATTTCGGTGATGTCGCGAGGTGTTGGTGTGAAACCGTCGAAGAACGGCGGCTCTTGGATGTAGGTCGAGTTGCGATCCCACTCGTAGACATTGCCGGTGGAGGATTTGATTTCGTTCCACTTCGGATTTTGGTCGGCGAAGCCCGTGTAGAGGCGTTGGAACACATCCGGTTTGAGCGATGATTTCATGGCCGCTTCGATTTCGGCCGAGCTTGGCCAGATGTCGTGAAGGAAAATCGGATGACCGTCGGAACCGTAACCGAGAGGTTCTTTTTCCATGTCGATATCGACCGTGCCGGCGATCGCAAAGGCGACGACGAGGGGGGGGGACATCAGGAAATTTGCTTTGATCGATTGGTGGACGCGGGCCTCGAAGTTGCGGTTACCCGAGAGCACCGAAGCAGCGATGATGTCTTCCGATTTGACCACATCCTCGATGCCGGCGTCGAGCGGGCCCGAGTTGCCGATGCAGGTCGTGCAGCCGTAGCCGACCGTTTGGAAGCCGAGCTTGTCGAGTTCCGCTTGGAGCCCGGTTTTGTTGAGGTAATCGGTGACCACGCGCGAGCCTGGGCCGAGCGAAGTTTTCACCGAGGGCTTCACCGTGAGGCCTTTCGCGTTGGCTTTCTTGGCAAGCAGGCCCGCGGCAAGCATCACGCTTGGGTTCGATGTGTTGGTGCAGGATGTGATCGCGGCGATGAGCACCGAGCCGTGGGTGATCGTGTCCTTGATGCCGCCCTTGCTGTCGACGCTGACCTCCCAAAGCGGGTAGGCGGGCGCATCGCTGCTTTCGGTGACGACACCGACTTCGGCACCGAGTGCGCGGGCGGTACCTGTGGCATCATCGGGTACACTGTCGAGAGTGGCGGGGAGATTGAGTGGCTCGGTGGATCCTGCGGCGGGTTGTTTGTTGTAACCATCGGGTGCAGGGCCGGTGAGCAGCGAGGCCCACTTTGATTTGAGTGACTCGAGTTCGATGCGGTCTTGCGGGCGCTTCGGTCCGGCTACGCCGGGTTTGACCTTTGAGAGATCGATTTCGACCACTTGCGAAAATTCGAGTGCGTCCTTGTCGGTCGGGATGCCCCAAAGCCCTTGGGCCTTGTAGTAATTCTCGACGGTTTTGCAGAGTTCGGGTGAGCGTCCGGTGCCGGCAAGGTAGCCGGTGGTGATTTCGTCGATGCCGAAGAAGCCCATTGTCGCGCCGTATTCCGGAGCCATGTTGGCGATGGTGGCACGATCGGGTAGCGAGAGTGCCTTGGCGCCGGGTCCGTAGAACTCGACAAATTTTCCGACAACTTTCGTTTTGCGCAGGACTTCAGTGACAAGCAGCACGAGGTCTGTGGCGGTGACGCCGGTGGCAAGTTCGCCGGTGAGGTGGACGCCGACGACTTCGGGGACGAGGAAGGTGACAGGTTGGCCGAGCATGCCAGCTTCCGCTTCGATGCCGCCGACGCCCCAGCCGACGACGCCAAGGCCGTTGATCATCGTCGTGTGCGAGTCGGTGCCGACGAGTGTGTCGGGATAGAAGACGCCATCTTTTTCGAGCACGCATTTGGCGAGGTGCTCGAGGTTCACTTGGTGAACGATGCCGATGCCGGGTGGCACGACCTTGAAAGTATCGAATGCCTGCTCGCCCCATTTCAGGAACTCGTAGCGTTCGCGGTTGCGGTGGAACTCGAGGTCGAGGTTGCGGTTGAGCGAATCACTGGTGCCTGCGTAATCGACTTGCACCGAGTGATCGACGACGAGGTCGACCGGCACGAGTGGTTCGATCATTTTCGCATCGCGGCCCATGCCATTGACGGCTGAGCGCATGGCCGCGAGATCGACCAAAAGCGGCACGCCGGTGAAGTCTTGCAAGACGATGCGAGCGACCACGAAGGGGATCTCATAGTCGCCGGGATTTTTTGCGTTGTATGCGGCAAGGTTGGCGATGTCCTTGTCGCTGACCTTCAGGCCGTCGTTGTTGCGAATAAGCGATTCCAGCACGATGCGGATTGAGACCGGAAGGCGGGAGAGTTTGGGAAATCCTTGTTCGGCGAGAGCGGGCAGCGAGTGGAATTTGCCCTCGGCTCCAGTGCCGGTGGTGAAAGTGCGGAGTGTGTTCATGATTGAATGGTAAAAGGCGCTGTTAGGGCAATCGCGCCGGGTTTGTCACGGAGTGGACGGGCGGAGGCTAGCGACACACGGGAATTTGTCAAAATCGTTTGGTGTGCTCCCGGTTTGGCAGGGGTGGGGAATTTGGCGGCTCTAAATTGCTGATTTTCAAGATTCGGGCTTGCTTTGTGTGTCGCTGTTCTATTGACTGCCCCATGGCGGATATTTCACTCGGATTATCATTTGATGATGTCTTGCTGGTGCCGGCCCTGAGTTCGGTTTTGCCAGGAGACGCAGATCTCTCGACCTTGCTTGCGGATGGGATCCCACTATCCCTGCCGGTGGTTTCGGCGGCTATGGACACGGTTTCAGAGCACGACCTTGCGATCGCCTTGGCGCGCGAGGGTGGCATGGGAGTGATTCACCGGGCCTGTCAGATCGATGAGCAGGTGGTGATGGTTTCAAGGGTCAAGCGTTCGGAAAATGCCGTGATCCTCAAGCCGCATACCGTTCGCAAAGAGGACACGGTCGACCATGTGCGTGAGATCATGGCGAAGAACGGATTTTCCGGATTTCCGGTCATCGATGCGGATGGCCATCTCGAGGGCATGGTCACCGGGCGTGACGTGCGATATTTGGATCGTACTGATGCGAAGGTTGTCGATGTGATGACGCCCAAGGAGAGGTTGATCACCGCGCCGCCGACCACGAGCTTGGAAGAAGCACGGAGGATTCTGTATCAGAACCGGATTGAGAAACTTCCGCTCATTGATGCGAATGGCAAATTGGCGGGACTGATCACCGGATCGGACATTGAGAAGCGCGTGACCTTCACCCAAGCGGCAAAGGACGCGAATGGTCGCCTGCGTTGCGGTGCGGCGGTTGGTGTGGGACCGGATTGCATTGATCGCGGTAAGGCACTGATCGAAGCAGGTGCAGATGCATTATTCATTGATGCGGCTACTGGGCACACGCGTCATGTCATGGGAGTGATCGAAAAGCTCCGGAGTCTTTCGGCGGTGCCGGTAGTAGCGGGCAATGTTGTGACCGAGCAAGGTGCGCGCGATTTGGTGAAAGCTGGAGCAAATGCGATTAAGGTCGGAGTCGGTCCCGGATCGATTTGCACGACGCGTGTGATTTCCGGTGTGGGCATGCCGCAGTTCACAGCGATTCGTAATGTCGCTGATCACTGCCGCGAGAATGGTGTGAAGGTCATTGCCGATGGTGGCATTCGTTACTCCGGCGACATCGTCAAGGCGCTGGCGGCGGGCGCGGATCTGGTGATGCTCGGATCGCTGCTTGCGGGCACGCGTGAGAGCCCGGGCCAGACGGTTCATTTCCAAGGTCGTCGATTCAAAACCTATCGCGGCATGGGATCGATTGGCGCAATGCAAAAAGGCTCGGGCGACCGCTATGGTCAGAACAGCTCGGGCAAGCTCGTCGCCGAAGGAGTCGAAGGTCGCGTACCATACAAGGGTCCGCTCTCGGATGTCATTTTCCAACTCATGGGCGGCCTCAAATCCGGTATGGGATATGTCGGCGCTTCGAACTTGAATGAGCTTCGCGAACGCGCGCAGTTCACCCGCATCACCGCAGGCGGTCTGCGTGAGAGCCATGTGCATGATATCGTCATCACCGAAGAGCCAACGAACTATCAACCGATCGGTTGATGGGCTTTCCTGAAATTTCAACACACATTCCATTCTTATTTCGATGCACGACAGTGACCATGTGGCGGTGATAGATTTCGGTTCCCAGTACACGCAGCTGATTGTGCGGCGTGTGCGGGAATTGGGTTTTTTCGCGAAACTTTATGCGATTGAGGATTTTCCCGAGATCGGAAAACCTGGCGCGATCATTTTATCGGGCGGGCCGAAGAGCACCAGCGAAGCTGACGCGCCAGATCTGGATTTTGAAGCACTCAAGGCCTTCGGTGTGCCGGTGCTCGGTGTTTGCTACGGCATGCAATTGCTCAACATCAAGTTCGGCGGAACGGTCGAGGCCAGCAATCGTCGCGAGTATGGTCCGGCCAATCTTTTTCCTACCGAGTGCAAGGGCTTGTATGAGGGTATTTCAAGTTCCTCGCAGGTGTGGATGAGCCATTCGGATACCGTCAAGGTGCTGCCCGATGGTGCGAAGGTGCTCGCGGCGAATCAGCATGGAACACCGGTTTCACTGCAATGGCATGACAGGTTTTTTGGTATCCAGTTTCACCCAGAGGTGACTCACAGTCACGAGGGCTTGCGAATTCTTCACAATTTCCTGCTCAACGCCAAGAGCCTGCTGCCGTTCCGGATCGATGACTTCAAGCGTGAGATCATCGACGGTATTCGCGAAAAGGTTGGCAACAAGCAGATCGTTTGCGGCGTTTCCGGTGGCGTCGACAGCACGGTGTTGGCGGTTCTTTTGCACGAAGCCGGTGCCAACATCCGTGCGATTTTTGTGGATCACGGCTTGATGCGCAAAGATGAGGGCGAAGAGGTGCGCAACAACTTCCATCGCATGGGCGTGCCGATCGAGACGGTTGATTGCTCCGAGCGTTTCATGCAGGCGCTTGATGGTGTCGATGATCCTGAGAAAAAGCGCGTGATCATCGGTAACCTGTTTATCGATGTGTTCTGGGATGCGGTTGGTGATGCCGAAATGCTTGCCCAGGGCACGCTTTATCCGGATGTCATTGAAAGCGCCTCCAACGCGCGATCGAAGGCATCTAAAATCAAGACCCACCACAACCGCGTCGACCGCATCCTAGAGTTGCAAGCTCAAGGCAAGGTGCTCGAGCCGCTTGCGGAGCTCTTCAAGGACGAGGTCCGCGCTCTTGGCGCTTCGTTGGGAATTCCGCACGACATTTTGCATCGTCATCCATTTCCCGGTCCGGGTCTTGCGGTGCGCTGCCCGGGCGTGATCACCGAGGATCGTCTGCGGATCATTCGCGAGTGTGATGCCATCTTCATCGGTAAGCTCAAGGAGCACGGGTGGTACGACCGAGTGTGGCAGGCATATGCCGGCTTGATCCCGGTGAAAACCGTGGGAGTTAAGGGTGATGAGCGTAGCTATGAGTGGGCGATCTCACTTCGTGCCGTGGTGTCCGAGGATGCCATGACTGCCGACTGGGTCGAGCTCCCGCCGCAGTTGCTGCGTGAGACCAGCCATCGCATTCTCAACGAAGTGAAGGGGATCAACCGCGTTCTTTACGATATCTCAACCAAGCCACCGGCGAGCATCGAGTGGGAGTGATGTATTGAAGTCACACAATTAAAAAAGCACGACGCTGATGTCGTGCTTTTTTGTGTGATCGAAAAATGAAGCAAAAGATTTATGGCCTCACTCTTTGGTTTCATTGCGTTTGTATTTCACTCGCAGGATTTCGAACACCATGGGCATGAGTGAGAAGGCGATGATGCCGAGAACGACGAGTTCGAAGTGTTTCTTGACGATCGGAATGTTGCCAAAAAACCATCCGCAGGGGAGTATGGTGACGACCCATAGGATGGCGCCGATCACATTGAAGAACATGAAGCGTTTGTAATCCATGTTGCCGGTGCCGGCGACGAAGGGAGCAAAGGTGCGGACGATGGGAACAAAGCGGGCGATGATGATGGTTTTGCCGCCGTAGCGTTGGTAAAATTCGTTGGTTTTTTCGATATGCGTAGGTTTTACGATGCGCGGAAAAGCGCGGATCATCCAGCTGCCGAATTTTTTACCAATCCAATAGTTTGCTGTGTCGCCAATGATGGCGGCGACCAGGATGATGATGCCTGCGATCCAGACATTGAGACCGGAGGACGGGTCTGCCGCGACAGCTCCAACAGCGAAAAGCAGAGAGTCTCCGGGCAGGAAGGGAGTGACGACCAAACCTGTTTCGCAAAAGATAACGGCGAATAGCAATCCATAGACCAGTGGACCATAGGCGCTGGTGAAAGTGGTGAGGTGCTCCTGAATATGGAGAATGAAGTCGATGGCTTCTTTCATGGGTTCAGCTGGTTTCGGGGCGTGGATCGCGATTGAGGAGTTCGTGCATGGCGGCGGCGGCCTGTTTTTTTTCGTAAAGCACCGAATAAACCGCGTCGAGGATGGGGGTGCGGACACCGGCCTTGTGGGCGGCATCATGGATCGAAAGCGTGTTGGGCACACCTTCGGCGACCATGCCGAGGGATTGCACCGCTTGCTCGAGTGACTGGCCCTTGCCAAGAGCGAGGCCAACGCGGTGGTTGCGCGAGTGTTCTGAGAAGCAGGTGACGATCAGATCGCCGACGCCGGAGAGGCCCGAAAATGTTTCAGGATTGCCGCCGAGGGCGGCGCCGAGTCGGGTCATCTCGGCGAGTGCGCGAGTGACGAGTGCGGCGACTGCATTATCGCCTAGACCGAGACCATGTGCCATGCCCGCGGCGATTGCGTAAACATTTTTTACAGCGCCACCGATTTCCGCG
>CAZXHZ010000018.1:0-14786 GCA_964639755.1 uncultured Luteolibacter sp.
CCATCGACGATGGCATCGGCGGATTGTTCGCGGAAGAGGTCGATGGATTTGCCATAGCGTTTGAGAAGAGATGCGATTGCCGGGGTGGCGATGAGTTTTGCGACGGCATCTGCGGCATCGGATTGGGGAAAATCGGGCGCGTCTTCGTCGATCCATGCGATCTGTTCCATCAGCGCATGGACTTCGGAGCCGAACTTCATGCCGTTTGGGGAATGAGCCGGGGCGTGGGTTTTGTTTTTCGATTGGCTTGGTGTGACCGTTACGCGTTTGCGAACGGGGTTTGGGAGCCTGTCAATTGGTTTGGGTGGCTTTGCTGTCTCGAGAGGTTCGATCAGAGTGAACCAATCCATCTTGCCGGATTCGAAGAGAATCTCGTCGGTGGATTTCGAGTTTTTTGCGGAGTGTTGGATCCAGTTCGAGAGAGAGGCTTTTTCGAGGTCGGTGCTTTTGCCGGGCTGCTCCAGTAGCACATAGAGTCCGCGTTTGGCTCTGGTGAGTGCGACATAAAGCATGCAGATAGCTTCGTAGCGTTGGGCTGATGCCCAGCGGGATTCAGCTTCATTGATTTCGGGGATCATGCGCCTGACCCATGCGGGTGGTGTGCCGCTGATCCATGTTTTGCCGCGGGCGATTTCGAAATTTTGGGTTTTCGGAACGGCGTTGTCCGGGATGTTTGGAAGCACGACCACATCGAAGCCGAGACCTTTTGACTTGTGGATGGTCATGACTTGAACGGCCGCGATACCCGGGGTCTGTGTGATTTCGAGTCGTTGGATCCATTCGCTGGCATCGCGTGGCGAATTGCAAGCGGTAGCATCGAAGTCGGCCAGAGCTGCCAAAAGATCATTGGCTCGACGGCGGCCGAACTCCGACCATGTGGTGGCGAGTGGCGTTATGATCGATGCAAGCGGAATTGAAAATCCGTGAATGGAAATTTCGCGAGTGAGTTTTTCCCAGATCGCGTTCCATTCGTTGCCGTGAAGTTTTCGCAGGATGTCTGCCAAGGGTGACATTTCCACAACTCCGCGTGCAAATTGGTCGGCCGGATTGGTGAGCCATTTGAGAAGGTGTGTGATGGCGATGCCGGGTTGGTTGTCGGTGGCGGGTTTGCGTTTGCCTTCTTCGATGACATCGAAGCCGTTGGCCCTGAGATGTTCGCTGATCTTTGTGACTAGGTCATTGCTGCGGACCAGAACACCGCAGGTCATGTTGCGTTTGCCGACATCGAGCTCATTCAGAATTGCGATGAGGTGATCCAGTCTTTCCTCATCGTTTTCGATCCACTCAATGCGGGAGTGTCCGCGCTTTGTATTGCTTTGGAGATGAGGGGCGGAAATGTGGTTTTCCCATTCCCATGGCGGGCTAGTCTCGCCGAAGAGTGATTTCATCGTTGCCGTGTCGCCGCAGATCGCGTTGACCAAGTCCAGCACCTCGGGGCATGAACGATAGGAGCGGTACATCGTTGCCGTTGCGATGCCTGGCAGATGTTCGTCGGTGATTTTTTTGAAAAGCCCGACATCGCCGCCGCGCCAACCGTAGATTGCCTGCTTGCGATCACCGACGACGAAGAGGGTCCTCGATGAGTCATCGCTCGCCGCTTCGTTGATGAGCGGCCAGAGGCCGTTCCAATCGGCATTGCTGGTGTCCTGAAACTCATCGAGCAACCAGTGATCGATACTTGCGTCGATGCGAAAGTCGATTGCTTCGCGCCTGAGGCGTGCCGGTTCGTTTTTTTTCCATTCGCCCATCAGGAATTTCACATCGCTGAAGCCAAGAAGACCTTTTTTCCTGAGTTGCGATTCGCAAAGTTCGTCGTAGATCCGCGCAACATCGTGGATTGCGCGGGTGCGCCTGAGTGCGGCAGTGAGTTCACATTGGGCGGCGAGTTGGACCATTTTGCGGAGGGATTCGCCGGTGGTGCCATTAAGTGTGAGCTCCTTGTAATGAGATACCACAAATGAGTCTTGCTGAGTGGCGACCGCATCGAGAATTTTGGAAATCAGACCTTTGCTTGAGCTTCCGAGACTTCCGCTTCCAATGGTGTGGTTGCGCAGTTCTTCAATTGCGGACTGAAGGGCATCGGGCTGACTTTTGTGAGTGAAGCTGATGTTCTCGATGCCATCGATCGCCGCGTTGGCGAGCATGTGTTTTTGTTTTTCCCATTCATCGAGATCCACCTGTTCCAGTACGGGTGGCCCCCAGTGAGCGTTATCCGAATTTCTGTATTCCTCGTGCCATGTTTCAATGAACTTCGAGAGAGCCTTGAGCACGGATTGGGTTTCTCGCCCCATGGTGGCGCGGCGGAATGCGTGCAGAAATTCGCTATCGCGTCCTTCGGCATCCAGTTTGGTGCTGATCACCGATGCCAGCATTTCATCGGCGAGAGCCGAGGCACGCGGCCCTTCGAGAAGGTCAAATTTGCCTCCAGTGATACCAAATTCGTATTGGAAGCTCCGAACAATTTTGGCGAAAAACGAATCGATCGTGCCGAGATTGAACCTTGGCAGGGCGCGGACGATTGTGGCGAGCACCGCGTTGAAGTCGGTGGGTTCAAGGCCGATGCGTTGTTCGAGATTGGCGGCTTCGTGAGGATCGGATGCGGCTTCTGCGAGCTTGGTGAGCACCGAGTCGGCGAACTCGCCCGCAGCTTTACGGGTGAAGGTGAGCGCGACGATTTTTTCAGGTTTTTTGCCCTCAGCGACCAGACCGATGACACGGTTGCCAAGCTGGTAAGTTTTGCCTGAACCTGCGGAAGCTAGGATCAGCAGGCTTGGTTCGAGGATATGGATTTCATCCTCATCATGCATCAGCGTTTTGGAATAACCAGTGATTGTCCATCGCGAATCATGCTGCCGGAGATTCCATTGGCGCTCTTGATGGCCGAAACAGAGCTACCGGTGCGGCTGGCGATGGCGGAAAGCGTGTCGCCTTTCTTGACAGTGTATCGTTTGGAGGCGGCCTTAGGTTTGGCTTTCGGTTTTGTCTTGGCGACGGACGATTTTGGCTTTTCGTCAGAGGCATCTGTTTTTTTCGAGCGCTCGGATTCCTGTGATTTTGAAACAGCGACCTTGACGGATTTATCCGGGATCGACTTGGTGGACTTTGTGTCAGGCTTCGAGCGCGTGGGGGGGCTTGAGGAAATTGGTGTTGAGTCCGCGGGTGGCTGCTCGTTTTTCGCGATTATCGGGGTCTCGTCGGATTCGCTGGATGAGGCGCGACCCGGGCGGCGCCATTTCGATGGATCATCCGCCCAATCCTCACGGTAGTTACCCGCGCTATCGAAAGGGCCGGTTCCGGAGGGGTGATCGCCGGAAGCAATATTGCCAGTGTTTGAGCAGGCGACGAGGAAGAGGGCGAGCGCGCTGGAAAGGACGTGCCAAAGTGAAAATTTCATGGCCCGATCATGAGCGGCCGCGCGGGATTGGCAAAACAATCCGTACGGTTTCATGCTAAAAATTTTCTTTGTTTAAAAACCGGTGGGCAATTTCAAGTTCCACTTGCTTGAAGCATCTGGTAATGGCATTTGTTCTCTATCGAGTGAGGGGCATTAGCTCAGTTGGTAGAGCGTCTCGTTCGCAATGAGAAGGTCAGCGGTTCGAATCCGCTATGCTCCACTTCTTCCGTTTTTTGAATTTTTTGCACGATACTCGTGCGGGTGGTGCCGGGAACAGGACTCGAACCTGCACACCTTGCGATACCAGATCCTAAGTCTGGCGCGTCTACCAATTCCGCCATCCCGGCTGCGACGCCGATGATAGAGTGTGGCTGCCGCGTGGGCAAGGCATCAATCAATGAGCGCCCATGACTCACTCACTCGCGCGGGAAGAGCCTACGAGCGAGAGTTGTGGGCTCGTTTGGAGTGGCCTTCGGGTCCCACGAGATTTCGAGCACTTGGAATTTTCCGCCGAGTTGTGCTGGGTGGGTGAGTGTTTGGAATTGGCGAATTTCAGCAGCGCTGGGATTTGCTTCGCGATCGGCGAGCCATTCTCGTGCGAGTTCGGTGAGCCAAGCGCCCTGATTGTGAAAATTGATTACTTGTCCGCCGATTTTCATGGCGGCCCTTGCAACGGCAGTGAAATCGACATGGGCAGTGATGTCTTTTTCTCCGGGGTCTGCGAGCGGATCTTCTTCGGCGTGATGCTGTGAGAAAGTGCGGAGCGTGCCCGAGTGCCGCAGAGGATGGTGTAAATCTGCGGCGGCAAAGCCGTAATCGATCCAGATCATCAGACCATGATCGAGTGCTGCGGCGAGAGGTTGGATAAAGTCTTCGAAATTGGTACGAATTTCAGTGCGATGGCCGTCTGCAAAATGATCACCCAGTGGGGCGAGTGCGGCGATCAATGCCGGATTGGTGATTGCGTGGCGAATCCATGCCAGCGAGTTGTCGGCATCGCGGGCGACGAGCAATTCGAGCCATCTTGATCCGTGGCGTTCGACGAGGTGGCACGGCAGGGCATCGAGTACCTCGTTGCCGAATGCGATGCCGGGCAGTCGTTCGTTGGCGAGTTCAAGTGGATTGGCGACCAAGCGGATGTTTTGTTCAAAGCGTGCAAGTTTTGCGGTTTGCGCAGCTCGCAATGGAGCGAGTGGTTCGGCGATTGTGTACTCGAGCGTGGCGAAGCCCTCTGGCGAGATTGCGTGAAGAGCGCTGAGAATGTCGCAGGCGAGAGTTCCGTCGTGAGCGCCGGATTCAATTACTCGCCATTTGTGCGGTTTGCCCATTTCGTGCCAATGGTTCAGGAAACGGCGTGCAAGCAGTTCTCCAAAAAGTGGCCCGGTGCTCACGCTGGTGAAAAAATCCCCATGGCGTCCGATTTGCCGCGTGCTTCTGGCGTAGTATCCCAGCTTGGGTTCGTAGAGCGCGAGCTCCATGAAGGCGGCAAAATCGAGTGGGCCGTTTTCGTCGATTTGCCTAACGATTTTCCCTGCCAACGAAGGGGTTGCGGCATCACCGCCGATCGGGTAAGTCTGTGGGTGTCCCCGATCCTCCGGGAGCGGTGATGCAGATGAATCGGGCATAGCGGCTACCTCAAAAATGAACCACAGGAAGGACTCCCGGCGGCGTTTTCACAAGCGCAAAGCAATTTTCACTCTGCTAATTTTCGGTGTGCTGGCAGCCGTGGTGGCGGGCATTTATGCCAACATTTACACTCGTGAATATCGGCAGCGGGCGGCGGGTTATGATCTCGATCGCATCAATGACCTTGAAATTCCGAGCCTGATTGTTGATCGCAATGGCCGTGAAATCGGGCGGTTTTTCGTGCAAAATCGCAGTGTGGTGCCGATCGGCCAGGTGCCGCAGATTTTCCTCAACGCTTTGATGGCAGGTGAGGACTCACGCTTTGAGTCCCACGGAGGTGTTGACTGGATCGGGATTTTGCGGGCTCTCAAACTCAACGCGCAGGGCTCGACGCAAGGCGCCAGCACCATCACGCAACAGTTGGCGAGGAATGCGTACAATCTCAAGGAAGAGGCCTTATTGCGGAAGGAATCGACGGTTCAGCGCAAGTTGGTGGAGGCCTTTTTGGCGATGCGCATTGAGGAGAGGTATTCAAAGAAGCAGATTCTCGAGTTTTATCTCAATCGCATTTACTTCGGTAGCGGTTTTTACGGCATTCGCTCGGCATCGTTGGGATATTTTGGCAAAGAGCCGATGGATTTGAAGGCTGTGGAGTGCGCATCGCTGGTGACGCTGATCAAGAATCCGAACCGTCGTTCTCCGCTGAACAACCCAGAGGTCAACCGCTTGGGGCGCAACTATGTGCTCATGCGGATGAACGAAGAGGGTATGATTTCCGGTGACGAGTATCAAGAAATGGCAAGCAAGCCCTTGGGTTTGAATCCCAAGCCGCTGCGTCGAGGCACCTCGCATCTTTACGAGCGGGTGGCTGATGCGGTGGGTGCGGCACTGGGCGAGGATGCATTGTCATCCGGTGGTTTTACCATTCATACTACGATTCTTGCCGAGGCTCAGCGGGCGGCAGAGACCGCCTTGCGCGAAAGTCTTGTACGGGCTGAGTCGCGTCCCGGATATGCACATGAAAAATATGATTCGCGCAGAAAGTCCACCGACAAGCCAACGAACTACCTGCAGGGCGCGGTGTTGATGGTCGATCATGTGACGGGAGAGGTGCTGGCCTATGTGGGCGGGCGTGATTACGCACAAGTGCCATATGATTTCATCGAACTTGGAAAGCGACCGCTAGGCACCGCGTTTTTTCCGTTCATTTACGCTGCGGCTCTTGATGGCAAAATGACACCGGCCTCGATCGTCAATGACGAGCCTATGGACAACCGCTCGGTCATGGTGGGTGGCCGTGAGGGCATTCTTGGCGAGTGGGGCATGGAGGTTGCCGCGCCGGTCTACGAGGGCGGAATCACTTTGCGTCACGCCTTCGAGCAATCGAAAATCGCTGCCACGGTAAGGCTCTCGGATCAGATCGGCTTGAAGCCTGTGGTGGATGTTGCATGCGACTTTGGTTTTCCGATGGGCAAAGCAGAATTGTTGCCGCGGCTTGCTGTTGGATTCGAGGAGGCCTCTCTCAAGCAGGCAGTCCGTGCAATGACGGCATTTCCACTCGGTGGCAAGCTGGGTCCTGAGTCTCTCGCTTACATCGATCGGATTGAAAATCCCAAGGGACAGATTGTTTATCGTCGCCAGCGAAGCCAATCAAAGCCGCAACAAGAAATCATTAATCCCGCGACCGCATGGCAGGTTCACAGCATGATGGCTGGCTCGCTGTATCGCGGATGCTCTCGGGGTGTTTTGGATGGCTTGGTTGAAAAACCTTTTCAAGGTGCGGGCAAGGGTGGCAGCACGCATGATCTCAGTGATTGCTGGTTTAATGGTTACAATGCCCGGGTGACTTGTGGCGTATGGACGGGTTTCTTCAATTCAGGCAGTGGTCCGATTTATCCCGGAGCCTTCAGTCGCGATCTGGCCATGCCGGTTTGGCAGGCGGTAATGAACGCTGCGGCTCCGTCATTTGGTGGTGGCAAAATCGAGGCGCCCGCGAATGTGATGGAAGTTGCTGTCTGCACGGCATCCGGTCACAAGGCGACGCAGTTTTGTCACCAGTATTCCGAGGATCACGCGACCGGGATTGTGAAATCCCAATCGACGGCCGTGGGTGAATTTTTCAGAGCAGGCACGGAGAATCTTCCATTTTGCACGATGCATTCGGGAGTGGCGGCCGATACGATTTCGCCCGACACGGCAATTTTGAATCTTCCGGCCCTTGATGCGGTACCAATGCGGCCGAAAGGGAGGGTTTTACTTGGTGACGACCCCTACCATACCGAGGTTCCCGGTGCGGTGCATGCCGGGACGGGCCAGAGCCTGCTGAGGCATCGAACCAATGTGCTCGACAGCCTCGATCTTGGTGATGTGGAGGAGGCCATTCCCCTGCAAAGACCGAGGCGTCTTTCGATCGAGGATGAATGAGGGCCGAGCGGCTTATTCGTTCCCAGCAAGGCGCAGATTCAGAGCGATTGATTTGCGAAGCGCTTGCATCACATCGGCCAACGCGCGGTACGACGAGCACGCTGTGGCGCATGCCGCGTCGGCTTGATAATTGCGACTTACATAGCGACCAATTTCTGATTGGAGCGCGTGCATCTGAGCCTCGGTTTCACCGCATTCGGCGTTCAATGTCGTGAGCTGCTTGTTGCATTCGCCAATCAATTGAAACGCGCTGGAGGCCTTGACCCTACGGCTTTTGTTCAACTCTTTGAGTTTTTCTTCTATCGCGTCCAACTCGGCGTCGCCTGTTTCGATTTCATGGCCAACTTTGACGCGTTCGTTTTTTAATTGGGAAAATTCCTCCTTGATTTCTTCGAGTCGTTTTTGGACTGCCAAAATTTCCTCTTTGTGTTGATCCGTGTTTTGAGATTCCTCGGTAATGACTTCGAGCTTCGTCTTTAGGCCCACATAGAGACGGCGAACATTGCGCCCCTGCGCCACAATTTGGTCTCTCTTGGCGGCCAGCTCTTCAAGGCTTGCGAGCTTTTCCGCGCGTTGATTGGCAATCTCCTGATTGATCTCCGGAGCGATTTCGAGGATTTGAATGCGTTCTTGGTGTGCTGCCTCCAACTTGCTTTGAGACTCGGCGACTTTTGCCCGGTTTTCGTCATATTGTTGCTTCAGCTTGCGAAGATTCCAATATTCGACCGAAAGCGCCTCGATATCCTTAACATCTTCCCATATCTTGATGCCGAGGTAGGATTCGGCCTCGCGAAGCAAATGCATTTCGCTGGCGGCATCGCTCATGCGTTGGGCTTTGCGCACATAGCCGAATGTCTGTGCGACACGGGCAACCAGATAACGGGTGGGGGTCATGTGGAGGATTAACCGGAAATTTTCTTTTGAATTGCCTCGATCACACTGAAGTCATCGAGGGTGGTGATGTTGCCGGAGATCTTGCCGGTGCTGACAAGTTCTTTGAGTAGACGGCGCATGATTTTGCCCGACCGGGTTTTGGGAAGGCCGGGAGCGAAATGGAGATCATCAGGTTTAGCGATGGCGCCGATGACCTTGCCGACGTGGTTGCGGAGTTCCTCGCGAAGCTCGAGTGATTCCTGATACGCGCCCTTGAGCGTGACGAAGGCGGCGACTGCTTGGCCTTTCATATCGTCGGGGCGTCCGACAACCGCAGCTTCAGCCACTGCCGGGTGGGCGACGAGGGCGCTTTCGATTTCGGCGGTGCCGAGGCGGTGGCCGGAAACATTCAGCACATCGTCGAGGCGACCGATGATCCAGAAGTTTCCTTGTTTGTCGCGGCGGGCGCCATCACCTGCGGTGTAGAGACCAGGGTAGTCGGACCAGTAAGTTTTTTTGTAGCGGCCCTTGTCGCCGTAGATCGTGCGAATCATCGATGGCCATGGTTTGCGAATCACCAGGCGACCATCCTGGTCGGCTTTGCATTCCTTGCCGGAATCGTCGAGGATGGCGGCATCGATGCCGAAGAAGGGGAGGGTTGCGGTGCCGGGCTTGCAAGGTGTGGCACCGGGCAGGGGAGTGATCATGACAGCGCCGGTTTCGGTTTGCCACCAGGTGTCGACGATAGGGCATTTGCCACCGCCGATTTTTTGGTGGTACCAATTCCATGCCTCGGGGTTGATCGGTTCGCCGACCGAGCCGAGGAGGCGCAGCGACGAAAGGTCGTGGGCGGCGGGAAATTGGTCGCCGGCCTTGATGAAGGCGCGGATGGCGGTGGGGGCGGTGTAAAAGATCGTGACGCCGTATTCCTCGATGATTTTCCAGAAGCGGCCGAAGTCGGGGAAATTGGGGGCGCCTTCGTACATCACTTGGGTGGCTCCGTTGGCGAGCGGGCCGTAGACGATGTAGGAATGGCCGGTGATCCAACCGACATCGGCGGTGCACCAGTAGACATCCTCATCGCGCATATCGAAGACATACTTTGTGGTCGAGTAGGTCCCTGTGAGGTAGCCGCCGGAACTGTGGAGGATGCCTTTGGGTTTACCGGTCGAGCCGGAGGTGTAGAGCACGAAAAGTGGATGCTCGGAGTCGAAAGCCTTGGCCGAGTGTTTGGCGGAAACTTTCGCAGTTTCCTCGTGCCACCAAGTGTCGCGCTTGGCTTGCATGGTGACCGGGTTGTTGCAGCGGTTGACCACGATAACGCTTTTGACGCCCTTGTATTTCTTGAGGGCCTCATCGACGGCGGGTTTGAGTGCGACGACCTTGCCGCGGCGCCATCCGCCATCAGCGGTGATGACCATGCTCGCTCCCGAGTCTTCAAGGCGGTCGGTGATAGCTTCGGATGCAAAGCCGCCGAAGACGACCGTGTGCACCGCGCCGATGCGGGCGCAGGCAAGCATCGAGACCACCGCCTCGGGGATCATCGGCAGATAAATGAGCACGCGGTCGCCGGCCTTCACGCCGTGTTTTTCAAGCACATTGGCAAAGCGGCAGACATCGCGATGGAGTTGCGCGTAGGTAATGACGCGTTTGTCGCCGGGTTCGCCTTCCCAGAGAATGGCGGCCTTGTTGGCTCGCGCGCCCTTCGCGTGGCGGTCGACGCAATTTTCGCAAACATTCAGTTTGCCGCCGGCGAACCACTTCGCGAAGGGGGCTTTCCAGTCGAGAACCTTATCCCATTTTTTGCGCCAATCGAGCTCCTTGGCTTCGCGCGCCCAGAACTTGTCCGGCTTTTCGATCGATTCCTTGTAGAGTTTTTTGTAAGCCGCCATCGAGGGGATGCGGGCTTTGGCGGAAAATTCCTTGCTGGGAAGGTGGATTGGCTCTTTGCCTTTGGGTTTGTCGGATTTTTTCGAACTCATGGCGTTGGAAATAAATGACTGATGGGTGGCCGCTTGGCGCATAGACTAGGGTGAAATTGCGCGCTCGGCAAGCTGTCACGAGCGGTTGCCGCCGCCTTTTTTTGGCACGCCGGATCGGCTGGATTGCGGTTTTTCCGAACTTGATTCTCCCAAAAGCATTTTGATTTCCGTCTGGTTGAGAATTGCCCAGCGGCCTGGTTCGAGGTCGCCCAGCCAGAGCTTGCCGATGCGCACGCGCAGCAGCTTGGTGACCTGATAGCCGAGCGTGTCGAACATCACACGGATTTGGCGCTTGGCGCCGTGGTCGAGGACCATGCTGAGGCGGCGGGGTGAGAGGCGCTCAATGGACTTGGCCTTGAGTTTGCCTTCAGGGGTATAGACGCCTTCGAGAAACTGATCGAGGTGGGCGTTTTCGAAGGCTTGGTTCGAGGTGACGAGGTATTCCTTTTCAACCGACTTCGACGGGTGCATCAGCTGCTGCGAAAGGTCGCCGTCGTTGGTGAGGATGAGCAGGCCTTCCGAGTCGCGGTCGAGCCGGCCGACATGGTGGAGGGAATGCATAGTGTGAGGCAGCAGTGCATAGATCGTGTCGCGGCCGAGTTCATCCTCGCGGGTGCAGACATAGCCGCGCGGTTTGTTGAAGGCGACGGTGATTGTTTCCTTCGGCGTGACGCGTTTGCCGTCGACGCGGACATGGTCGCCGGGGCTGATGCGCGTGCCCATGTTGAGGCATGGGTTGCCGTTCACCTCGACTCGGCCGGCTTGGATCAGCTCATCGCATTTGCGGCGCGAGCCGATGGCGCAGGAGGCGAGAAATTTGTTGAGGCGAGTGCCTTCGTTCATGACGCCGTTGGGTAATGCGAAAATGCGCGGGACCCGTGGGGTTCCGCGCATTGGAGAGGGTATGGACGGGGATGGATCAACCCTCGTGTTTGGTCTTTGGAAGACCAAGGGGTGAGCGGCCGGACTTCCATTCGCCGCGCTCTTTGAGGAGTTTGACGCGTTCGAAGCGTTTGAGAACGGAGCGTTTGCCGCCGACCGAGGCGTTGGACTTGAGGCTGTTGTGCTTGGACATCGCGGTAAAGAAGTTAGGGATTCGCGGGGGCGGGGAGACTGGGGGGATTTGTGGCGAGTGGCAATCCGAAAAAAGAGGATTTCGGCAAAATGTCGCTTCGTGAGGGAATTGTGCCGATTTCAGCCGAGCAGGCTGTCGATTTGGCGAATTTGTTCACGGCACCAATCGGCTGGAGCGAGTGCGATTTTGAAGCCGTTTTTGGCGACTTCGGCGAGGCCGTGGCGGGAAAATCCGAGGTCCTCGGCGAGTAGGCGGTATTCGTCCTCAATCTGGTTGCCGAAGCTGATCGGGTCGTCGGTGCTGATCGTGCAGGTGATGCCGGCATCGAGCAGTTGACCGATCGGGTGGGCTCGGGCGGAGGTGACGACACCGAGCTTCAAATTGCTGATCGGGCACATGTCGAGCGCGATGTCGTGATCGCGAAGCAGTGAGATCAATGATGTATCTTCGATCGTGCGGGCGCCGTGCTCGATGCGAGTGACGCCGAGAATTTCGATCGCATAGCGAATAAAATCAGCCCCCATGAATTCTCCAGCGTGGGCCTTGGTAAATTTTCCCGCATCGCGGGCGCGTTGCCAGAGGCCGGGTGCCCAGTCGCCGATCGGAACATCTTCGGCGCCGTGGAGGTCGATGCCATCGAGATTTTTCCAGGTGAGCGCGTCTTCAAGCACGGTTGACATTTTTGCGGTGTAGCCATCGTGATGGATGCCGAGGAAGATCCGCACTTCGAGACCAGCGGGCACAGCCGCGCGAATCGCATCGCACACAGCATGGCCATCGAGGTTGAGAAAATCGATGCAGCCCGAGGCAAAGCTCGTTTCGATGTAGCGCACATTGCGGGTGAGAGCGTCTTCGAACACCGCTTTCGCGCATGCGTGATAGCGATCTGGCGAGTTGAAAAAATCGGTGACATAGCCAAGCAGTTCGGTTTCAAAATGAGCGAAGTTGCGAAAGCGGAAATCCGGCGCCCACGAGGCGGGCGCTGCTTCGTATTTTTCCGGATGTGCCGTTTGGAGCAGATGCCACGGCAGCGAGCCCTCGATATGAAGGTGGGTCTCGGTTTTCGGGAGCTGGTGAATGAAATCGACTTTGCGTGCCACGGGCTGAGTTGATTGGTTGCCTCAACGGCCTCTGCGGTGTTTTGATTTGCCGGGTGGCTTGCGGTTTTTGGTGGGGCCGGCGGGTGTGTGTGGGGTGATTTTTTTCTTCGCGTGTTTTTGGGCATGCGGGGTTTTGGAATTTTTTGGTGTTGGGATGCCCTTGCCGGTGGGTGGGCCGGCGACGCTGAAGTCGACGAAGCGCTTTTCGCGATCGATGGCGGTGACCGTGAGCGGGACGCGCATGCCGAGTTGGATCACGATGCCGTCGGTCGAGACCCAGGCCATGCGGTGGGCCTCGAGGCGCCAGCGTCCGGCGGGCAGGTCTTCGCGTTTGACCACGCCGCGAATGCCCATGTCGGGGACTTCGACCATGAGGCCCATCGGGCGCACATCGGTGACAAGTCCGTGAAAGATGTGCGGGTCGTGCATTTCCGCGACGCGAGAGAGGTAATCGAAGAGTTTGATTTGTTTCGTTTCCGCTTCCGCTTCGGCCGAGGTGCGTTCGGTGTCGGAAATGTGGCGAGAGATTTCGCGCATTTCCGCTTGTGGCGGGGTGCGATCGTGTTTGTACGGTGGATTTTCGAGCAACGGTTGGAGAGCGCGATGGACGATGAGGTCGGCGTAGCGGCGGATCGGGCTGGTGAAATGGCAGTAGTCGCTTTTGGCGAGGCCATAGTGGCCGATCGGTTCGGCGGAATAGGCGGCGCGTTTGAGGCTTTTGAGCAGGCCGAGCTTGATGATGTGCTCGGCGGGCGAGCCTTTGGATTCGTCGAGAAGTTTTTGGATGTGCGCGCGGTTGGTGAGATCGCCAGGGCGGTAGCCGTGGAGGATGGCGGTTTCGGTGTAATCGACGAGTCGCGATGGATCCGGATCTTCGTGAATGCGGTAGATCGAGGGTTTCATCCGGTGGCGAAGCACGCGGGCGACCGCTTCGTTGGCGGCGAGCATGCATTCCTCGATGAGTTGATGGCTTTGGATGTGCTCGACCGGATCGGCACCGCAGGCGCGGCCGTTTTCATCGAGGCGGATTTTGATTTCCGGCATTTCGAGATCGAGCGCACCGCTTTCGAAGCGTCTGCGGCGCATCGCGCTGGCGAGCTTCCAGCCTTCCTTGACCATCGGCACGAGCAAGGGATCCGAGTTTTCCGGTGCCGCTTTGCCGTCGAGGATGTCTTGGGCTTGTTCGTAGGAAAGTTTGGCGCGGCTGTGGATCACCGAGTCGATGAAGGTCGCGCGAGTGATTTCGCCTTTGGCGGAAATTTCCATCAATGCGCATTTTGTGAGTCGGTCGACATCGGGCTTGAGCGAGCAGATGCCGTTGCTGAGTTCCACAGGGAGCATGGGCAGCACGCGATCGACGAGGTAGGTCGAGTTGCCGCGCTCGACGGCTTCCTTGTCCATGACGGTGCCGGGCTTGATGTAGTGCGAGACATCGGCGATGTGCACGGCGAGCAGCCAGCCGTCGCGTTTTTTCTCGAGCCAGATTGCGTCATCATGATCTTTCGCATCGGCGGGGTCGATGGTGATCACGAGTTTGTCGCGCCAATCTTTGCGGCGATCGATTTCGTCGGCATCAGGTTCTTCCGGCACGCTGCGTGCGGCGGTGAGCACTTCTTCGGGAAACGAGGTGCGCAGGCCAAAGCGGTGGATGACCGAGTTCATGTCGACGCCAGGGTCGCCGGGCCAACCGAGGACCTCGATGATGCGGCCGCGCGGCGGATGGTTGGGGTCATCCCAATTTTCCACATCGACGACGACTAGTTGGCCGGGCTGGGCGGTGGTGTCGCCGGTGATGTCGACCGTGCCGTCGATTGCTTTGTCCTGGCACTCGACCCAGCCGAAATTGCGATTTTTTCGGTAGGTGCCGACGAGGCGGCCCGACCTGCGGGCGAGAACTTTTTCGACGCGTCCGCGGATTTCGTCGGGCTGTGTGGGGAAGAGCTCGCCGCGAGTGCGCGGGAGGCGCTTGGGGCTTGGCTTGGCGAGGGAAATCATCACGCGATCGCCATCGAGGGCGGTACCGCAATCGCGGCGGGGGACATGGATGCGCGAGTTCGTAGCGAGGTCGATGCCGGTGGCGAGGTTCGATTCGTCGGTGGCATCGGGAAAAAAGAATGCATGGCCTTTCGGGTGAAACTTGAGTGTGCCGACGAGCGAGCTGCCGCCTTGCACGCGCAGCAAGTAGCAGGATTTTTTGCCTTCGTGAATTTGACCGGCGCGGACGAGACCTTCGATCGCCTTGCGGAGCTCGGCGCGTTGGTCGCTGGGCACCTTGAGCTGGCGGGCCAGGTCCGATTTCGTCATCGGCTGTG
>CAZXHZ010000019.1:0-3146 GCA_964639755.1 uncultured Luteolibacter sp.
CAACTCACCGGCCAGCCGCAAGCGTCGCAAGCGCGTGTTGCTGCGTGCCAAGGGTTTCCGCGGATTCCGCTCGAAACTCTTCCGTTACGCCAAGGACGCCGTCCGCAAGGCGATGACCTATGAATACCGCGACCGGAAGCGCCGCAAGGGCCAGTTCCGCAGGTTGTGGACGCAGCGGATTAATGCCGCCGTTCGCGCCGAGGGATTGACCTATTCACGCTTCATCGAAGGTCTCAAAGCCGCTGGCATTGAGGCCGACCGCAAGATCCTTTCGGACCTCGCGATCACCGATACCGCCGCGTTTTCGGCCATCGTCGCTCAGGCAAAGAAAGCGCTCGAGGCAAAAGCCTCGGCGGTCAGCGCCTGATTCGGAGATAGAAATCATCAAACCGCCGTTCGGTCATTCCGGGCGGTGGTTTTTTTGTGAGTAGCGAAATGAACTGACCGCAAAGGGAGTTGCCAGTTGTGAATCGAGGTACCAGATTGCGTCGCAGTCATGCCGACATTCGATGGCTTTCAGTTGCTGGGTGTGGAGAAGTGCCTTCGGATCAGCACCGAGGAACTGCGCGAGGCTTTTCGCGAGGCGGGCAAGCGGCTGCATCCGGATGCGGGTGGTGTTGAAGGGGATTTTACCGAATTACAGAGTGCCCATGCCATTCTTGCGAGCCCGTCGCGACGCCTTTCGCATTGGCTCGAGTTACGTGGGATTAAGATCGATCCACGCGGCGCGGTCGATGATGCATTGATGGATCTTTTTGTTCGAGTGGGATCGACAACGCAGAAATGCGAAGCGCTTATTCGCAAGCGCGATGAAGCGAAATCGGCTCTTGGTCGCGCCCTGCTGGAGGATGAAACGCAGTGTTGCCGCGAGGAGCTTGAGGGCATGATCGAGTGTGTGAACGATCGGATTGAATGCGAATGCGCGGCATTCTCACGCTACGAAGATGAAGATCTCTTAGACATGACGGAGGCAGCGCGGAGTTTGCGTAATCTGGCCTTTCTGGAAAAGTGGCAGGCTTCGTTGCGGGGGATTTTTCCGCGGTTGCTGTGACGGTAGGGTGGTTAGAGAGGACCTTTCGGAAAAAGGTCCCTACCTTTTTTCAAACAGGCGGCGAATGCGCCGTCGGTTTGATCGCGGAAAGGCAGGGCTTCGGCATGAGCGGTCATTTCAAACTCGGGGTGATCGCTTAAAAACGCCTCAATCTGTTTTATGTTTTCCTCGGCTTCGATCGAACAGGTCGAATAAACAATGCGACCGCCGGGCTTGAGGCAGGGGATGGCATTTTCGAGGATTTTCCTTTGGGTGAGAACGATCTTATCGATGTCGTTTGGTTGCAGGCGCCAGCGGACATCGACGCGACGACGGATGACGCCGGTGTTGGAACAGGGAACATCGAGCAGGATGGCATCGAAGGTTCCATGCCATGCGGTAGGTGCAGCTTGGGTCCAGTCGTGCACGCTGACCTTTGCTTTTCCGGCGTGGAGTCGCGAGAGGTTTTGCTCGAGTCGTGGCAGGCGTTTTTCGTTCGAATCCGTGCACACGAGATTTTCGGCGGAGCCCATCGCGGCCGCGATGAGAAATGCTTTTCCACCGGGCGCAGCGCAAGCATCGAGGATGTGCTCGCCGGGTTGAGGCGCGAGCAGTTCGACCGAATGGCGCGTGGCCGGATCCTGAATGTAGATGACTCCGTTTTGAATGAGATCGTTTGGAAGCGAACCCTCGATTCGGTAAAACCCCGGAGCATTTTTGACAGCTTCGCCAGGAATTTTCGTGAGCGGCGCGAGGGGATTGATGCGGCAAAATGTTTCTGCCGGCAAATTGTCCCACTCCATGAGCGCGTGGGTGTTTTGTTTTCCGAAGGCTGAGCGCCAGCGATTGTAAAGCCAGTCAGGATGCGAGTGCGCGACGCCCGGTGGGAGGTCGGGCACTTGATCGAGCAGACGCTTGCGCGATGCGATGGCGCGGCGCAGCACGGCATTGATGAGTCCTCGTACGCTAGCTTTTCCAGACTCCACGGTTTCATTGACCGCAGCATGATCGGGAATGCCGAGAATGAGAATTTGGCAAAGCCCGACGCGTAGGACATCGCGCGTTTCGGGGTCGGTCTTGCCATCGCGGAGTTCGCCGATCCAATGGTCGAGTAGGCGGCGGTGGCGCAGCACACCGAAGAGGATCGCTTGCAGGAGCCCGCGGTCGGCTTGGCTTAATTTCCGTCTTTGCGCATGGCGTTCGACAAGTGTCTCGGCGTAATCATGCCCCTTCGCCCAAGCACGCAATGCGGAGACAGCGGCTTGGCGGACATGAAAGTTGCGTGCGGGCATGGGAATAGAATCAAATTTTCAGAGGTAGGCTTCAAGTGCCCAATCGTGCTTTTCTTTCCGCTTTGAGCATGCCGCATCCGGCGGCGACGTCGATGCCGCGGCGTTGCCGAAAGGTGCAGGGGAATCCTGCGCTGCGGAGGATTTTTTGAAACTGCACACCGGAGGGGCTGGCGGTGCCGGAGAATCCGCCGGTGGGATTGAGCGGAATGAGATTGATGTGGGCGTCGATGCCTTGGAGGAGGTCGGCGAGTCGCGATGCCGTTTCGGGCGAATCGTTTTTGCCGGCAATGAGGGTCCACTCGAAGAAAATGCGTTTGCCGGTGGTGCTACCATAGTGGCGGCAGGTGTCGATGAGCGATTCCAGGTTCCAGCGTTTGCTGGCGGGCACGAGGGCGGCGCGTTCGTCTTCGGTCGATCCGTGGAGGCTCACGGCGAGACGGTAGGGCCAATTTTCCGAGGCCATGCGCAAAATCCCCGGCACGACACCGACGGTGCTGATTGCGATTTTCGACGGGCCGATGCTGATGCCGCGGACATCGGAGATCGTGGCGAGCGCGTGATGGACCGCATCGATATTGTGGAGCGGCTCGCCCATGCCCATCATCACCAGATTGCGGAGTCGGGCTTTGGGGTTCATTTCATGAAGCACGCGTTTGGCGTGGAGGACTTGGGCGATGATTTCTCCGGGGCGGAGATGTCGCACGAAGCCCATTTGCCCAGTGGCGCAGAACACGCAGCCCATCGCGCAGCCGGCTTGGGTGCTGACGCAAACCGTGTGGCGCGCGTCGTAACCCATCAGCACCGTTTCGATGACCTGGCCATCG
>CAZXHZ010000020.1:0-52630 GCA_964639755.1 uncultured Luteolibacter sp.
TGGCGCGGCTGAATGGGTGATGGCAAATCTTTCCGGGATCGAGCTGCACAACAGTCTCATTCAGATTTCAGGGCCATGGTCTCGCATCAATGGGACTGAGGCAGCGACCTGGCTTTCTGCTCTACCCGCATCGAAAGAGCGGGATGCTGCGCTTGAGAGCGCTCTTTTTGGTTGGGGCACGGTTGATCCTGTGGCGGCGGTGGAATATGCGGGAGCAAAGGTCACGGACAAGGGATTGGCATCGGTCTTGAGGCGTGCTTCCTATGCCGGTTGGGCCAAGAGCGATCCTGTCGCGGCGGTTTCGGCCAGCTTGGATTCGAGCCGAGGTCATGGCGACATGACGCAGTTTGCCAACACCTTGGCGAATTGGGCCACGGTGGATTTGGCGGCGAGCTCAGAGTGGTTGATGAAAAATGTTTCCAGCCCCAATGAGCGCGCCGAAGCCGTGCTTGAGCTATCGACCATTTTTGCGAGGCAATCACCGGATGCCGGGCTTGAATGGATTGGTGGTTTGCCCGATGAAAATGAGCGCCGACTCGCCAGCAATCAATTTGCGGTTGATTGGGCTTCGGTTGATCCTGCTGCTTCGGCGAAGTGGGCGAGCGGGCAGTCGCCGGGATTGCTATCGGACCAGGCGCAGATGGAGATTCTCCAAAGTTACCTTGCTGATGACGCAGCCGCTTTTGATCAGTGGCGCAAGTCGTTGCCGGAGGGTGCTCTCAAACAAAAAGCGGCGGATCTTGTGGTGCCGGCGAATGAAGAGGGAGAATAAATCGATCTCACCTTTCCAGCATCCACGCGATGTGCGGAGTGTAGAGGTTGGGTTCGAGTAGGAAGGAATCGTGACCTTTTTCCGAGTGCACGGTGATGTGCATGCAATCGACTTTGGCGCGCTCGAGATGCTTGACCAGTTCGGCTTGTTCTTCCGGGTAGAAGCAGAAGTCCGAATCGATCGAAAAGACCAGCCAGCGTTGGTTGGCGGCGCGAGAGCGCTGGAAGAGGGCGGCGGGTGTTTCGGCATCGCCTTCGAGCGTGGCATCGAAGCGTGACCAGAGATCGATGATGCGCAGGTAGGTGTTGGCGTCGAAGCGTTGCACGAATTTTTTCCCCTGATGGAGCATGTAGCTCTGGAATTGGTCGCGCACCTTGTACCAAGCGAGAACATCATCGGGCTGGACGACATCCTTGCGGGCACGGCGTTCGATTGAGTTGAGGTGGACAAAGGTCTTGTGCGAGATCATACGAGCGAGCGCGAGACCATAGGTCGGCGCTTCGCCTTCGTAATAGTCGCCGCCGTTGAAGTGCGGGTCGTTTTCGATCGCGAGGATTTGTTCGAAAAGGATGAGACGGTTGAGGACCGTGGTTTTGAACCCTGATGCGATCGTGATCACATTCCGCACTCGCTCGGGCAGGCGGGTGGCAAAAGTGAGAGCGACAAGACCGCCGACTGATGGCCCGATGATCGCGTGCAGGACATTGATTTCAAGATGATCCAGCAGGAGTGAGAGAGCGTTGACCTGATCGGTGGCAGTGACGGCTGGAAACGATGAGCCCCATGGACGGCCTGTTTCCGAGTTGATGGATCCCGGGCCGGTGCTGCCGTAGCATCCACCGAGGTAATTGGCGCAGATGATGAAATGCTTGGTGGTGTCCAGCGCCTTGCCGGGGCCGATCATTTCTTCCCACCAACCCGTGTGCAATTCATCCTGCCAGAGCGAACCGGTTCCTTCGATGGACGAATTGCGTCCTGCGGCGTGATGCGAGCCCGAGAGCGCATGACAAACGAGGATGGCATTGGACTTGTCGGCGTTGAGCTCTCCCCATGTTTCGTAAGCAATGCGGATCTGCGGCAAAGCGCCGCCATCCCTCAAGGGAAAGGGGCTGCCGATATCAAGAAACCGCGTGTGGGTCGCGTGGGCCATGTCGGGAGACTATGCGTTTGCGACGATTCGTGCAAGCTGCCTTGCTGTCATTTGAGTTCGCGGCGCAATTCGGTCACACCGTCGCGGATTTCAAAGATTGTGCTGCGGATGTGGGCGAGCGCGGCAAGCTGGTCGGCATCTTCTTCGGTGGTCATCAGTTCCTGGCAGCATCCGACCGCCTCGTTGAGCCAGTTGAGGCAACGTTTCAAAATGGCCAGCACATACCCGGTTTCGGGTTCATAGCCGCTGCTGCGGTCATTGAGTGCGCCGGCGAGCTTGCCGCTGACCTGCAAGAGATTGGAGACGAGCACATAGGACGGCGATCCTTGTGCCGATTCGCCTGAGACGACATCCATTGCCCTTAGGGCAAGTTCCTGAGCGCGGGCCTGCAGCGGGTGCCTGTTGCGCTTCTCGAACGGATCGTCTTCATCTGCAAAGCCAGCTTCATGTTCGTCACTTTCAAAATCCAGTCTCCCGTCTGCATTCATCGCCGAATGATTTTCGGAATCGGGGTGGTTGGATGACTCGTCGCGCTCGGCAAGTTCCTCAAGCAGGCCGTCCCACCCCATCACAAAGGCCTCCTTGCGCTCGCAGTCGATGTCCTCCATGTATTTTTCCAGCACCTCCTGATAGGCATCGGTAAGGCGATCAGATTCCTTGAGGCGCCTTTCCCACGCGAACTCGTCCATGTTTTCGAAAAATTCATCAGGATCATCGCTAGGTTCGCGACGACGGATGATTTGCGCCATGAAGTCGCGCATGGCGTTGAGGTTCGCGAGCTTCTGCGCTTCTTCGGCGTCCTCGTCCATGTTCCATTCGTGCGGAGAAATGTTGAGTTTGAAATCGGTGGTTTCGATTACCACCCGGCCGTTGATTTCGCTGAACCATTCAAGATACAGGACATTTTTCCATTTACATGCAATTTCACCGCCATCGCGTTGGATTTTTCGCATTTCATCCTCATTGATAAGGGGCACGCGGGCTTTTTTCGAGGCAGTCATGTCGCCAATGATCCCCGTTTGGTTGATTTCAATTTCCTCTGAATCTTCGATTGGAACGGGTGAGGGGTTTGCAAACTTAAGCCTTGTGCCGGCAATATCACGCCAGCAATCGCCCTCCAGTGTTAGGGTCAGTGGTTCGGGGCGGCCTGCCAGCCAAATGCGGCCTGTTGTGCGGCCCTCGATAGTGTTGTCGATTTCGCCGCGGACGACTGCCTCATCAATTCTCCATGCCATGTGTATGAATTTCGGCACGCATCGGGTATCGCGTCAAGCAGGCTTACGCGCCCGCCCGGCAACCTGATAAGTGGCCGCCCGCATTTTACTGTGTCCATTGCGGAAATTTGCGCTAAGATGCCGCCACAATAGTTGTTCGCCAAACATGCCCAGAGTGACCATTACCCTGCCGGGAGGAGTCCCACAACCTTATCGCTTTCAACTCGATCATAAATCGGTGGTGTTTGGTCGTGCCGCCGAGTGCGACATTCCAATTTCTTGCGGATCGGTGTCTTCAAGGCATGCGGAAATGAAGCGGGTTAAGGGCGGCTATGATTTGAATGACCTTGGTTCAACCAACGGGATCAAGCACAACGGTCAACGAGTCGAGACGGTTGCTTTGCGTGCAAACAGCATACTTGAGTTGGGTGATGCGGTTTTTGAGTTTGAGCTAGGCCCTGAAGAAATTGCGGTTCTCGACATGGAGGCATCGGTGGGTTTCAGCCCGCACAGGATTGATGCCGCGAAAAAACTTCCTCCATTGCCCCAGCCGCTGGTGAGACCCCATTCCGAATATGTTGCGTCGGCGCAAACTGAACCGGATGTTCAGTCAAGCAAGGGTGTGCGCAAGCTGCTTTTGTGTCTTCTCGCCCTGCTGGCATTTTGTGTCGGAATGGCAGTTCGTTTTCAGAAAGATACCGGGCATTCGTGGATGGACGCGATTCGCGCTCAATTTACCAGCCGCGAGGCATTGTCCACGCCAACACGCTGAAGCCGTCGTCCCGCGGTTCTGTTTGGAGTTGAGTAATTTTGGGCATCGATTAGTTTCATGCCCGTATGTTTCAATGGAAATTGTCTTTTGCCTTGATTGCTCTTGTTGGGGCCACGCTGCAAGTTCGCGCCCAAGAAAGTGAAGCCTCGCGGGAGAGCATTATTGTAGTCGAAGCCTACTCTGGCAAGGTGCTCGTCGCCGCTAATGCCACGGAGAAGCGACCGATCGCAAGCCTCACCAAGATCGCTACCGGTGCGGTGGCTGTCGACTGGGCCACGGCCACCGGTGCAGACATCGCATCTCTGCGCATCAATGTTCCTGATACGATCACCCTGGTTGGTGGGCCTAACCCGATGAATCTTCAGCCGGGTGACCAAATCACCCTGCGCGATGCGCTCTATGCAGCGTTGCTTGGATCCGACAACCTCGCGGCTTTCACCATTGCCGATCATGTGGGACGCCAATTGCTCTCGCGTCGTGGAAAAAGCGGTGATCCTGTCGGGGAATTTGTGGGTGAAATGAATCGTCTCACCAAGGCGCTGGCAATGACGCAAACACGCTTTGCCAATCCGCATGGTTTGGAGCGACCGGGCATCAAAGCTTTCTCGAGCGCTGCGGATGTTGCCCGACTCTCGATTCATGCCATGCGTCGAAACGCCTTTTCATTCATCGTCAGGCAAAAAGAAAGACAGATCACCGTTTACGGCTCGTCTGGCTCGCGCGGTTATTCAATCCGCAATTCCAACGATCTGGTTGGCGAACAGGGAATACTTGGCGTCAAAACAGGTACCACAAGTGCCGCTGGCCCTTGTGTATCGGTGTGCATGGAGCGGGACCCCATGGTGCGAATAAAGCCGGATGGCACGAAGGGTGCCACTCCGCGACGCTTGATCGTTGTCGTTTTGAATAATCCCGACCGGTTCAGCCGTGCCCGTTCTCTTATCAGCCAAGGCTGGGCAATTTATGATCCTTGGCTAGCTGCCGGCGCGCCTGTGAAGGACAGGCGCCGCGAACTGATCAGTGTGCCAGATCCGGGTTGAAGGGCAGGTTTTTATGGCCTTCCCGCGTGGTCTTCCGAAGCTTTAGATAACAACCATCATGAAAATCGGAATTCTTAACAGCGGAGGGGATTGTCCCGGGCTTAATGCTGTGATCCATGGAGTGGTGGGCGCGGCGGATCAACTCGGGTGGGAGGTCATCGGTTTTCGCGATGGTTTTGAAGGTTTGCTTCCGCCGGGTGATTACTGTGTGCTCAAGCCCCGGGATACGATCAATATCCTGAAACTCGGGGGCACGATTCTCGGGAGTTCCAACAGAGGGCATTTCGCGGCGAAAGTTGGCAATGGAGACATCGCTACCGTGCCTGCGGAAATAATTGCCAAGGCCAAACGAACCATCGACCAGCTCGACATTTCGGCGTTGATTGTGGTTGGTGGCGACGGCTCGCTAACCACCGGTTTGCAGCTTTACCGCGAGGGCTGGCCCATCATTGGCGTGCCCAAGACTATCGATAATGATCTTGGGGCAACCGCGATGACCTTTGGTTTCAACAGTGCGGTTGAAACCGTTGTCGACAGTCTTGACCGCTTGCAGACAACGGCGGCGAGTCACAAGCGGGTGATGGTGCTCGAGGTCATGGGCCGCCATGCAGGTTGGATAGCGCTTTGGGGAGGCATTGCTGGTGCTGCAAATGTGATTCTTCTGCCTGAGATCTCGTTCGACCTCGACAAGGTGGCGCAATCCATCAGGCAACGCGACGCGCAAGGCTATCACAGCACTTTGGTGGTGGTGGCTGAGGGCGCAAGGATGCCGAACGGAGATACGGTCGCACTGGATGCGAATTGCGCTGGTGAGATTCGTTTGGGTGGCATTGGAGAACAGGTCGCAAAGCGTCTCCAGCAATTGACTGGCAAGGAAACTCGTGCATGCACCCTTGGTCATTTGCAACGCGGTGGCGCACCCACTTCACTTGACCGTATTCTCGGGGTGCGTTTCGGCGTCATGGCCGTCAAGCTCGCCGAGCAAGGTCAATTTGGGCGCATGGTAAGCTACCAATCCTATCGTGTTGATTCGGTGTCGATTGAAGAGGCTGTGCATCAGCTTCGTCTTGTTGAGCCGGATGGTGAGCTTGTCCGGGCGGCTCGAGCGATTGGCATTTGTTTTGGAGAATGAGGCGCGGCCATTTGAGCCTAATTCGCTCCCATCTCGATATCCTTACCCCTCTCAAGCAAACGCCCCGTCTTGCAGAGCATGACGGGGCGTTATGAATGATTTTATGGTTTAGCCTGTAACTTGCATTCGCTGTCAATAAGCCTTGTGAGCTGCGGTGGGTTTCGAGGCGCTCCTATTAAGACGAAGCTTGAATTCAACACCATAGCGAATCAAGTCCAGACGATCACACAAGATCTCAGCTCAGCCAGAAGCTGAAGTAGAGATAACCTGCAAGGATGATGCAAAGAACCACGAATGTTCCGATATAGTCGGCGATGGTTATGGACTGCCTCCACTCCGCAAGCTTGGCAGGGCTGATGGTGCGAACGGTAATGTTGTCGATTTTCTCTTTTGTAGGAGCTGGTGAGGTAAGTGAAACAAAAACAATGACGATGATGCTTATGAGAGTCAACCATCCGCAAGCGTAGTAGCCATTGTACTTTCCGATCGTGGTCAGCAATCCATCGCCCGTGAGGACATTCGATTGAGTCAGTGTTTGCAGGGTGAGCTTTGTCATGCCGGCGACAAATCCGACGAGCAGACCTGCAAATGCGCCGCGTGCATTGACGCGCTTGGAGAACATGCCGAGCACGAACACCGCAAAGATCGGTGGCGCCAGGAAACCTTGGAAGTTTTGAAGGTAGTCATAGAGACCTTTACTTTTTTCCGAAATCACCTTCATCACCGGAATCCACAGAAGGCCGAATCCCACAACTACGATGGTGGCGACACGTCCCACGGTAACAAGACTCTGCTGAGACCTACCCGGGCGGAGCTTGTCATAGATATCAACTGTGAAGAGCGTCGCACACGAGTTGAACAGCGAGGCAAGGGAAGACATCAATGCGGATAGAAGGCCGGCAACTACCAATCCGCGTAGGCCTAATGGCAGAAGCTCTGCTACCATGGTTGGGAAAATCTTGTCGCCCACAATCGAGCCATCAGGATTCGCGGCGATGTTCATGATGCCCTTTTGATGGAGCGCCCAACCGATCATGCCAGGAATGAGGAAAATGAATACCGGGAAGATTTTCAATGCGCCGCCCCAGATTGCGCCGCGGCGAGCATGTTGGATGTTCTTGGCGGCGAGAGTGCGTTGGACGATGTATTGGTCCGTGCACCAATACCAGACGCCGATGACGAATGATGCGATGACCACTCCGAGCCATGGGAAGTTCATGTCGGAAAGCGGGCGCCACAGAGCGAAGTTGCTGGCATTGGGTTTGGCGGTCGCGACGAGTTGGTTCCAGCCGCCCAGTTTGTCGAGTCCGTAAAATGTGATAAAGAGCGAACCCATGATGAGTACGCCGGTTTGAAGCACCTCGGTATAAATGACCGCACGCAGGCCACCGAAAACAGTATAGACACCGGTAAGCAAAACCGTGGTAAAGGCTCCCACCCAGAAGGCATTCTCAGGAGATCCAAATGTGTCTGGTAGCAAGGTTTGGAACACAATGGCGCCGGCGTAAACCGTCACCGATACCTTGGTGAACACATAAGCAATCAGGGAGACGATCGACAAGACCCAGCGCGAGCGTGCATCAAATCGGCGTTCAAGGAACTCCGGCATCGTGAAGACCCCTGAGCTGTAGTAAAAGGGGACAAAGAACCAGCCCAGTAGTAACAAGACCCATCCGTGCATTTCCCAATGGGCTTGGGCCATGCCGTTGTTGGCTCCCGAACCGGCAAGGCCGACAATGTGTTCGGATCCGATGTTTGAGGCGAAGATCGAGCATCCAACCACGAACCAGCCGGCATGACGGCCAGCGAGGAAGTAATCGGATGTGTCTTTCTGTTTACCAGAAGACCAGTAGACGATGCCTACCAGAGCAAAGAAATAAATGGCGATGACGGACCAATCAAGGCCCACAAGTTGTGGAGCGGCGGCGATTATGTGCATGGTTTTTTGATTTGAATGTTATTGTGCTGTTTTTACTTGGTTGGATTGACCGTAGTAAGCGGCCGGACCGTGTTTGCGGAAGAAATGTTTGTTGAGTAGGTGTTCGGGGGCGGGATGGGCTGATGGGTTGATGGCGAGGGTTTTGATGGCCATGTCGGCGACGATTTCAAGAGCTTGCGCTGTTTCCACCGCCTTTTGGCCTGATGGCCCCCAAGCAAAGGGTCCGTGATTTCTAACAAGTACGGCCGGGACATCAAGCGGATTCATGCCGGCAAATCGCTCGACAATCACCCTGCCTGTTTCCCACTCGTATTCGCCGCCGACCTCTTCCGGGGTCATGGCCCGTGTGACGGGGACCGGCCCATAGAAATAATCACAGTGGGTGGTGCCAAAGCAGGGCAGATCCTTGCCTGCCTGGGCGAAGGCAACGGCACTGCGTGAGTGGGTGTGAACCACCGAACGGACGCCCGGGAAATTCAGAAACAGGCAGCGGTGCGTGGGCGTGTCCGACGATGGGCGGAGGCTGCCCTCGATGATGTTGCCATCGTAATCGAGGACCACCATGTCATCCGGCGTGAGTTTGTCGTAATCAACGCCGCTTGGCTTGATGGCGAAAACCCGGCGTTCCGGATCCGCTACGGACACATTGCCGAAGGTCAGATCGACCAAACCGGTTTTGGGCAAAGCGAGGTTTGCCGCAAGGCATTCCTCCTTGATGGATTGGTAGCTCATTTGCTTCAGCCTTGAATGCCTTGGGCAAGGTGGAAATAGAGATCCGCCTGGCGAAGTTCGTTTTTGTAGGAACGCAGACGGGTTTGATAGTCGATGACGCTGAGTTCGATTTTCGCCATTTCCGAGAAGTCCTCAAGGTGCTCGCTTGTAAGGGCGTATGACAGCACGGTGTGATGCGCGCCACCGGCGTAAATCCATGCGGCAGTGGCGGTTTTGAGATCCGGCTGCGGGTTCCACAACACCCGTGCAACGGGAAGTTTTGGCAGTTCGTTTTGCGGGGCAACGCATTCGACTTCGTTGACGAGGAAACGGTGGCGGTTGCCTAGATCGATGATCGAGCCATTGACTGCACTTCCCGGGCCGCAATCGAAAACCATGCGACATGGATCTTCCTTGCCGCCGATGCCGAGCGGGTGGATCTCGATCTTCGGAACTTCCGAAGCGATCGACGGGCAGATTTCCAACATGTGCGCGCCGAGGATCATCGGGTTCACAGGATCGAGGTGATAAGTGTAGTCCTCCATGAAGGAAGTGCCTCCTTCAAGGCCGTGGGCCATGACTTTCATGATGCGAACCAAGGCGGCGGTTTTCCAATCGCCTTCACCTGCGAAACCATAGCCATCCTCCATCAGCCGTTGTACGGCAAGGCCCGGCAGTTGCTTCATGCCGTGAAGGTCTTCGAAAGTGGTGGTGAAGGCAGTGAAGCCGCCTTCTTCGAGCAAAGCGCGAAGGCCGATTTCGATTGCAGCGGAATCACGCAGCGATTGGTGGCGGGCTCCGCCTTTCTTCAGTTCCGATGCGACACGGTATTTCTTTTCGTAGGTATCGCAGAGTGCGTCGACTTGCGCATCGGTGGCGGCGTTGATTTTTGCCACAAGGTCGCCCACACCATAGGTGTTGACCTCCCAGCCAAAGCGGATTTGCGCGGAAACCTTGTCGCCTTCGGTGACTGCGACATGACGCATGTTGTCGCCGATGCGGGCGACCTTGAGGGTGCGCGAGGTGCTCCAACCGCGAGCGGCTCGTGCCCACGCAGCCAAGCGGTCGTGGACTTCCGAATCCTTCCAGTGGCCGACCACGGCTTTGCGCGGAAGGCGCAGGCGAGCTCCAATGTGACCGAACTCGCGGCCACCATGAGCGGTTTGGTTCAGGTTCATGAAATCCATATCGATTTCATTCCATGGGATGTCGCGGTTGAACTGAGTATGAAGGTCGGCGAGTGGTTTGCGCAGGATCTGGAGGCCCTCGATCCACATTTTTGCCGGCGAAAAGGTGTGCATCCAAGCGATGATGCCGATGCAGTTTTCAGCCGAATTCGCATCGATGGCGAACTGCGTGATTTCGGCTGAAGATTTCAGCACGGGCTTGAAAACAATTTTGTGCGGGATTGAGCCCGTGGCATTGAGAGCGTCCACCACGATCTTGGCGTGCTCATCGACTTGTGCGAGAGCCTTCGGGCCGTAAAGATGTTGTGAGCCGGTGACGAACCAGATTTCGAGGTGGTCAAATTTGCTGATGTTGGACATGGGTGTGGTTGTTATTGTGCGAGTGGTGATTGTTCGGATTTGAGCGCGAGCAAGTCTTTCATCACATGCCCGAGGTTGGCGCTGGCGGTGACGCCGCCGAACGCGTTGTGAAGTTCGAGATAGAGTTTGTAGAGCCGTTCGTAAACGGCCTGGTTTTCAGCAATCGGCTTGTAGCTGATCTCTTTGAGACCGGTCATGGCGTTTTGCGCTGTTTTGAAATCCGCATGCACGCCCGCTAGCACGGCGGCGGAAACTGCGGAACCTAAGGCGCATGATTGCGGTGAGCGGGAAACGCGCATTTCACAGCCGGTAACATCGGCATAAATCTGCATGAGCAGCGGGTTTTTCTCGGCAATGCCACCGGAGCAGACAATGCGTTGAACGGGCACTCCGTACTCGCGGATGCGGTCGACGATGGCGCGGGCACCGAACGCGGTGCCTTCGATCAAAGCGCGGTAGATTTCCGCCTTGGTCGTGTAAAGCGTTTGGCCGAGCAAGAGACCCGTGAGCAACTGGTCGACGAGAATCGTGCGGTTGCCGTTGTTCCAATCGAGAGCGAGCAAGCCCGATTGCCCCGGCTTCATCTTCGCTGCTTCGGAAGTCAGCGACTCGTGCTGTGACGGATCTCCAAGCACGCCCTCGACATACCATTTGAAAATATCGCCAACAGCGGATTGCCCCGCTTCAACACCGAAATAACCGGGCAGGATCGCCCCTTTGACGATGCCGCAGATGCCGGGAATGTCGGCCACTTTTTTATCCGCGGATACCACTGCGCAATCGCAGGTTGAGGTGCCAATCACTTTGACGAGCGTGCCTTCATCAACGCCGCAACCGATGGCTCCGTAATGGACATCCATTTCGCCGATTGCGATCGGGATCCCTTCAGGCAGGCCAAGTTTTGCAGCCCATTCCGCGGAAAGTTTTCCCGCAAGTGCTGAGGCATCGTGGGCTTTATCGTAGAGACGGTCGCGAAGCTCGGCGAGTTTGGGGTCGAGGGCTGTCAAAAACTCCTTGTCGGGAAGGCCGCCCCACTCGTCAGCGTAAAGGGCCTTGTGTCCAGCCATGCAGACGCCGCGCATGATGGCCTTGGGGTCCCTGATGCCGGCGAGCACGGCAGGAATGAAGTCCGAAAGTTCGACCCATGAATAAGCGGCGTCAAAAACAGCCGCATCGACTTTCAGGCAGTGCCAAACTTTTGCCCAAAACCATTCCGATGAATAGGTGCCACCAATTTTTGCAAGATATTGGGGGCGGAGACGCGATGCGGTTTCGGTGATGGTTGCCGCTTCCGGAATGCTGGTGTGGTCTTTCCAAAGCCAGCACTGCGCGTTCGGATTGGTGGAAAATTTGGGATTCGATGCAAGAGGCACATTGTTCGAATCGACGGGAATCGGGCTTGAGCCGGTGCCGTCCATGCCGATTCCGACCACTTGGTCAGCGGAAAAGGACGGATCGGCTTTTTTTGCCGCCTCGAGCGCTTTGAGGGTCGCCTGTTCCAACACGTGCACATAGTCGGCTGGGCTTTGCCGAGCAAAGTGGTGGTCGGCGGCATTGAGCAGAATGCCATGCTGTCCCGATGGATAATCCACCACCGCCGTACCAAGTTCCCGGCCATTTGCGCAATCCACCACCAGCGCACGCGCCGAGTTGGTGCCGTAGTCCAAACCAATTGTAAAAGCCATGATGGGCATGGTCTGCCAAAGCCGCACGCTTGATGGAAAGATCGCAATCGTATTACAGTAATACTTTAGGCTCGACCGAGCCTTTTTTCGTCCGTATGGGGGGACATGTCCAAGCCCAGCATGGCAGACGTCGCGAAGTTGGCAGGCGTTTCAAAAAACACGGTGAGTCTGGCTTTGAGGGGGAGCCTGAGGATATCCGAGAAAACGCGCAAGAGAGTGGCCGAGGTGGCGGGTTCGTTGGGCTACACGGCGAATTCCACGGTATCCAACCTGATGGCGCAACTGCGGCAAAGTCGTGCGCCTGGTTACCAATCAACTTTGGCGATCATGAATGCCAATGAGGATCGCGACGCCTTCACGCGACACCAGACCGTTCCCTTGTATGTGCAAGGCTGCAAGCGTCGCGCGCGACAGCTCGGCTACCAACTCGACGAGTTCTGGATGCATGACCCTGAGATGCCGATTTCGCGATGGCTCTCAATTTTTCGGGCAAGAAACATTCGGGGAATCGTCATTGTGGGCCTGATGAACAACAACCGCCTGCCATCGCATCTGGCACCGTTGTGGGATGAATTTCCCGTTGTGGTGACGGGCGTGAGAACCCGGGATCCAGCTCTTACCTTTGCCTGCAGCGATCACCATTCGCTTGCTTTGGAAGCGATGGAAAATGCTGTTTCGTTGGGTTACGAGAGACCGGCACTTGTCATCGACAAAGTCATCGATGAGCTGACAGAGGGGCGTTTTACCGCGGGTTTTCTAACAGGACAAAGCCGCCTCGTGTCAGTTGGAAACAGAATCCATCCTTTTTATGAGGTGGGCGCGGCAAGAAATGACCTTTCAATTTTCAAAAAATGGCTCGGTGAAAACAGGCCTGATGTCATTTTCACTCTCTATCATGAAGTCAAGAGGTGGCTTGACCAATTGGGCCTCACAGCTCCTCGCGATCTGGGCTTGATCCAATACGAATGGCGGCAGGATCACGGCAATTGGGCGGGCATGGACCAGCGCAATGATTTGGTGGGCGAGGCGGCGATCGATATGATCATTTCCAGGGTTCAAAACAACGAGCGGGGAGTGCCGGAACAACCTCGTGCAACGATGATTGCCAGTCGTTGGGTCAATGGGGTGACGGTGATCGGGCCAATTTCGCTGACCGGGGATATTCGCGGTTAGTCGTTCAGCGAGGCCGTTTGTTCAAAATCGCTTTCGGAATTTTAGGCTTGGCAAACAAGGTTGCGAGATGGTTTTTGGATCCATGCGAAAAATCCATCTTCTCGTGCCTATTCTTGCAGTCGCTCTTCAATCGTGCAAAAAAAACACCAACGCGGCAGAAAGCGATGCCTCCCCAAGTTCAGCAGTCGCGGGCGATGCCGTGCCGAAGGAATCTTTTGGCAAATTGCCTGACGGCAGGGATGTGGCGATTTTCACGCTCACCAACGCCAATGGCCTCAAGGCCAAGGTGACCGAATACGGTGCGATACTTGTTTCTCTCGAAGTGCCCGACAAATCCGGCAAGCTCGCCGATGTGACCCATGGCTACGACACGCTCGAAGGCTGGCTCGGAAATACCAGCTATCTGGGAGCGACCGTTGGTCGTTTCGGGAATCGCATCCGCGATGGCAAGTTCACGCTGGATGGCAAGGAATACGATCTAGCAAAAAACAACAAGCCGGGCGGGATTCCTTGCCACCTGCATGGAGGCATCAAGGGCTTTGACAAGGTGCTTTGGAGTGGCAAAGCCGTCGGTAAAAACAGCGTGGAATTCAGCTATCGCTCTGTAGCCGGTGAGGAAGGGTATCCCGGAAACATGGATGTGAAGGTTACCTACACCCTCACCGACCTCAATGAGCTGCGCTGGGAAGCTTTGGCAACCACTGACGCTCCCACCATTGCGAACATAGTTCACCACTCGTATTGGAACCTGTCTGGCGATCCGACGCGTAGCATCAATGACCATGAGCTTCAACTTCCCGCCAAACATTATCTTCCCACCAACGCCGGATTGATCCCCACGGGGGAGATTGCTCCCGTGGCAGGAACTCCCATGGACTTCACCACCTCGACAAGGATCGGAGAAAGGGTCGATGCGGATTTCGAGGCCATCAAATTCGGTGGTGGCTACGATCATTGCTGGGTGCTTGGAAAAGGCGATGCCTTGCGTCTATCGGCCCGTCTCAAGGATCCTTCATCCGGCCGCGTGATGGAAATTTTCTCCAATCAGCCAGCGATTCAGTTCTACGGTGGCAACTTTCTTGACGGCACCATCGCCGGCAAAAAGGGCGTCAAGTACGGCCATCGCACCGCACTTTGCCTCGAGACCGAAGGTTTCCCCGATTCGCCGAACCAAGCCTCGTTTCCATCGCCCGTTCTCCGTCCCGGCTCCACCTATCATCACGTGATGGTTCACAAGTTTACCGCCGAGTAATTTTTCCGCATTTCAAACATCTCCCTTGGCTCATATGGCAATCGATACGGATCGCCTAGGCTAATGGGCAATGTTATACACTTGGCAGGTCGAATCCGCGATGCCTTCTCTTGGCGTTGCCATGGCATAAATGAAGCGTTTTTGTTCCGTTGTGCTTTCCAATAAATCATTATCCCAACCGATTGAAAAAATCTTCGATATGAATGCCGGCGCAAATTTTGTCAGAATGCTTTTGGCGTGCCTTTTTTCGATTTCACTCGCTGATGCTGCGATCACATTGTCGCCGCCTTTTGGGGCCGACATGGTCATTCAGCGTGGCAAGCCGATCCCGGTTTCCGGTACAGCTGCGCCAAACAAAGGCATCACTGTGGCCTTCGACAACCAGACAAAAACAACCAGCTCCGACGGGACTGGCAACTGGCGGGTCATGTTGGATCCCATGCAGGCAAAGGTTGCTGGTGGCGATTTGAAAGTTTCGGAAGAGGGGGGCGCTACAGTGACCTTGTCAAATGTGGTCGTAGGCGATGTGTGGATATGCAGCGGCCAGTCAAACATGGCCGTTGCTCTCAAGGGTTGTGAGCGCCAGCAAGATATTGATGGCGCCGATTTTCCGATGCTGCGCCAGTTCAGATTGCCTGAGACGGCTTCGGATGTCCCTCTCAGGACAGCTAAGGGAAAATGGATCATTTGCAGCCCCAGCACAGCAGCCGGGTTCTCGGCGACCGCATTTTATTTCGGCCGCAAGATCTGTCAGGATCAAAAATCAACCATTCCCATCGGGTTGTATTTCGCAGCCGTGGGTCAAACCCAGATTGACCGATGGTTGCCGCAGGAGGGTGTGACGGATATTCCAGAGTTGGCTCCTTTGTTTAATCAAAGCATCATGCCGAAAGGCCCATTTTCATTGTTCAATGGCATGCTCTATCCACATGTCATGTTGCCGGCCAGAGGCATGATTTGGTATCAGGGTGAACATGGTGAGCTAGAAAAACAATCACCCGACAGTTACTACCTCAAAATGAAAGCCCTGTCGCAGGGGGTAAAACGAATGCTGGGTCAGGATAGTCTGCCATTCTATTTCGTGCAGTTGGCGAGTTTTGGCGGCGCGCAGAAGGATTCGGCGCCAAACTTCAAAGCTGGGATTTGGAATGCCGACACCCGCTTGCAGCAGGCCAACGCGATGTCATTGCCTAACGCCGGCATGGCATCGGCCATGGATCTTGGCGAATCGAAAGCCATGCATCCGAAAAACAAACTTGATGTGGGCGAGCGCCTCGCGCTTTGGGCATTGAAAAATGAATATGGCAGCAGCATTGCTGAAACGAGCGGCCCCATCCTGAAAGATGTGACGGTATCTGGAAGCAACTTGATCTGCACATTCGAGCACGCTGTAAGCGGGCTCATGGTTGGATCAAAGGAAGGTTATGAAAAGGTGCAGGAAGTTCCGAATGGCAACTTGGAAAAATTTTCCATTACTGGTGATGGCGGCAAGTGGCATGACGCGGCTGCCAAGGTTGTTGGCAATACCGTTGTGGTTTCATCGCCATCGGTTCCCACTCCGCGTGGAGTGGCTTATGCATGCATGAGCAATCCTACGGGATGCAATCTTTACAACAAAGATGGGCTGCCCGCTTCGCCATTCTATGTCGAGGACCTGAATGCGAAATTCAACATAACTGCCAGCACTGGCGAGGGAGGCAGCATCACTCCTGCTGGCGTGGCGACCTATTTGAAGAGAAAAACCGCGCTCTACACGATCACCCCGAACGCGGGCAAGTTCATCAAGGATGTTCTTGTCGATGGCATCTCGGTAGGAGCCGTGAAACATTACACATTTGATCCGTTGTACGCGAATCACACCATATCAGCCGTGTTTACATCGAGCGCGCCGAGTTATGTGATCAAAGCATCGGCAGCCCCGGGTTGCACCATCAGCCCGAGCGGTTCGATCAGCGTCGCCCAAGGCTCTTCCCAGTGCTTTACGATCACGCTTCCGCCAGCAGGGGGCATGACCGTATCTGTTGATGGGAAACCCATGGGGCAGCGCACGATCTTCAATTTTGCCGATGTTCGGAAAAATCACACCATTTCGGTGGAAGCTGCGCCGCAAACGAGCCCGCAAGCAAGTCCGTAAACCGCCCCAGAAACTGGTCCGTGAGTCGGTGTTGATCTGTCAGTAAAGCCCCTTTGGTTCAATAAGGGACCTCACGTCGAAGTCAGATTTATCCAGCGGCAGCCTCATTCGATCTGCCTGCAGATGGATGATGGGCGCGCAACCGCGGGGATTGCGCCACGATAAGAAAAATATCTGAAAAATTGCGTGCGACCGGCACGTAATCATAAGACAACTTTTCTTACATCAGCAACAAATGATAGCTTACTATTCGCGCATCGGGCTTGTTTTTTGCAGCACATTTCTGTCGGTGCCGACATGTTTCGCACAACTTGCAAGCATTGTTGACATGCCGGACGCCTCTGCCGAACACAACGCACATTATGTTGGCAACCGTTCGCCCCTGCTTCCGAGTCTCTTGATCAAGCTTCCGGTTGGAGCGGTGCGCCCCAAAGGCTGGCTTGAACAACAATTGTTGATGCAGGCCGATGGATTCCACGGCCATTTGGGGGAAATTAGCAAATTTCTAAAGAAAGATGGAAATGCATGGTTGGATCCGCAAGGCAGCGGTCAGTATGGTTGGGAGGAAGTGCCCTACTGGCTCAAGGGTTTCGGTGATTGTGCCTATTTGTTGGGCCGGGAGGATCAAATCAAGGAAGCCAAACTATGGTTGGAAGGCGCGATCCGCAGTCAGCGTGAGGATGGCTACTTTGGCCCGGGACATGGCACAAAAAGCACCGTGAAAAGCACCTCAGGCAAATATGACCTGTGGCCGAACATGGTTATGCTGATGTGCTTGCAATCATATCATGAATTCACAGGAGATCCGCGGGTTGTCGAATTGATGAAGAAATATTTCAAGTGGCAGTTGAACGTGCCTGACCAAGAGTTCTTGCCGCCATATTGGCAACAGCAAAGGGCTGGCGACAATCTCTGGAGCGTTTTGTGGCTGTACAACCGCATTGGGGAACCATGGCTGCTGGATTTGGCAACCAAGATTCACAAACGAACCGCCAATTGGACCGATGGCATTCCGAACTGGCACAATGTCAACATGGCCCAGGCCTTTGGGGGGCCGGCTTTTTATTGGCAACTTTCCAAAGAAAACAAACATTTGGAGGCGGCTGAACGGAATTGGAGGACGATGCGAGACCTTTATGGCCAAGTGCCGGGAGGAATGTTCGGTGGCGATGAAAACTGTCGCCGTGGTTTGTTTGATCCTCGTCAAGCAATTGAAACATGCGGCATGGCTGAAATGATGTTTTCCAATGAGCGCTTGCTCACCACCACAGGCAATCTTGTTTGGGCCGATCGTTGCGAGGATGTGGCTTTCAATTCAATGCCGGCCGCTTTGACTGCCGATTTCAAGGCTTTGCGTTATCTTACCGCGCCGAATCACGTCTTGTCGGACAAGCAGTCGAAATCTCCCGGTATTCAAAATGGCGGCCCCATGTATCACATGAATCCCCATATTCACCGATGCTGTCAGCATAATTTTGGTCACGCGTGGCCTTATTTCGCCGAATATCTTTGGTGCGCCACTCCCGGCAACGGGCTTGCAGCCGTATTGTATTCGCCCGGCGAAGTACGGGCGAAGGTGGGATCCGGCGTGGAGGTGGTCATCACAACAAAGACCGACTACCCCTTCGACGAAGCGATCGAATTCATGCTGACAACTTTAAAGCCCGTTTCCTTTCCTTTGTACCTGAGAATACCGGGCTGGTGCTCAAGGGCCGCTGTGGTGATCAACGGCGAATCACTCAAGGTTGATGCAAAAGCAGGAAAGTTTTTGCGTCTTTCACGCGAGTGGAAAAATGGCGACAGCGTTCGATTGACGCTACCCATGGATATTTCCCTGAGGGTTTGGGAAAAAAACAAAGGCAGCGTGTCCGTGGATCGTGGTCCATTGACTTATGCCCTGAAAATAGGCGAACAGTACATTCAAGATGGCAAAGCACCATGGTTTGCTTGGGAGATTCATCCCACCACGCCTTGGAACTACGGACTCAAACTTGATGCTGCAAATCCCTCGGCATCGTTTGAGCTGGTGAAAAAACCGTTTCCCAAAAATCAAATTCCTTTTACGCATGAAGGAAATCCTCTTGAGCTGCGCGCCAAAGGTCGGCGCATTCCGCAGTGGACCACCGACGAACGCGGCTTGGTCAAACCCCTCCCGGTCAGTCCGGTGCCGTCGTCAGAAGCGGATGAGCAGATAACTCTTATTCCGATGGGGGCCGCGCGCCTGCGGGTGTCATCATTTCCTGTCGTTGGCGAACAAAATCCATAATTATCCGATTTCACCCACATCATCCACCAATCATCATGACATCAATTTATTCCCGCTTTATGTTGCCTTTTTCATGCGCTTTCGCATCGACGGCCATTTGCTTTGCCGATGTCGTGAGCGTTGTTGATGTGCCGGATGTTTCCTCTGGGCGAAATGCCCACTATCCAAGCAATCGGCCGCCTTTGTTACCAAGTCCTTTGATCAAGCTTCCCTTGAATGCGATCAAGCCGGAAGGCTGGATTCGCAAACAGCTCGAACTTGAAGCGGATGGCTTTGTCGGTCATTTGACGGAGATCAGCATATACTGCAAAAAGGACAACAACGCATGGTTGAGCAGCGATGGTTTGGGAAAAAATGGTTGGGAGGAAGTTCCTTATTGGTTTCGCGGTTTTTGCGCGCTCGGTTACATTCTGGAAGACCAGCGGGTGATGGCCGAGTCAAAGGAGTGGTTGGAGGCCGTCATCGCAAGCAGTCGCGAGGATGGATGGTTTGGTCCGCGCTCAAACCTCAAGGAAAAGGGCGGCCACGACATGATGCCCAACATGTCGATGATGTACGCCTTGCGCACGCATTATGAGGCGACCGGCGACAAGCGGGTGATCGACCTGCTGACGCGTTATTTCAAATGGCAGTTGCAGATTCCGGACAAGGAGTTTTTCTCCGGGGGGTGGCAGGTTCCCCGGACCGGTGACAACATGGACAGCGTGTATTGGTTGCATGCGATTACGGGAGAGCCGTTTTTGTTGGAGTTGACTGACAAGCTCCGACGGGCGGGCGCGACATGGATGAAAGAACCAAACCAATGCCACAATGTGGACTTTTCGATGGGCTTCCGTAAGCCGGCACAGTTTTACCAGCAGAATAAGGATTCCGGTTATCTGATGCAGACCGAGAAAAATTTCGACAGCATCTATGACATTTATGGCCAGGTTCCGGGTGGGATGTTTGCAGGTGATGAATTTGCCCGTCCGGGCTTTACCGATCCTCGCAATGCCATTGAAACCTGCGGCATCGTCGACATGATGCTTTCGACGCAAATTCTTTTGCGGATTACCGGTGATGGGAAATGGGCCGACCGTTGCGAAAATGCGGCGTTCAATTCGCTTCCCGCATCTCAGACCGCGGACATGAAGGCCTTGCGTTATCTGACTTCGGTCAATCAGATTTGTTCGGATAGCCGCAATAGGGCGCCCGAGCTTGCGGATTCGGGAGACATGCAATCGATGAATCCGCATTCGCATCGTTGCTGCCAACACAACGTGTCAATGGGGTGGCCATATTATGCCGAATCCCTTTGGCACGCCACGCCCGGCAACGGACTGGCAGCTACTTTTTACGGTGCAAGCACCATCAAAGCGAAGGTTGGCGATGGAACGGAGGTGGTGATTCGCGAAAAGACCGACTATCCTTTCGACGGCAAAGTGGAGTTGACTTTTGACAGTGCGAATTCCGTGGCGTTTCCATTGTATCTTAGGATACCCGGTTGGTGTTCAAACCCAAGCCTTGCGATCAACGGCAAGGATGTGGCTTTACAGGGGCGTGCGCTTTCGTATGTGCGCATTGATCGCACATGGTCGAAAGGCGACAAGGTGAACTTGGTTCTGCCAATGGCGGTGAACATCAAACGCTGGGAGAAGCAAAAAAACAGCGCTTCGGTCAATCGTGGGCCTTTGAGTTTTTCGGTGAAGATTGGGGAAAGTTACACCAAGCTTGAACCCGAACGCTACAAAGAGCCTTGGCCGGCATGGGAAATCAACGCGACCAGCCCATGGAATTATGGGCTGGTTTTATCGCCATCGGAACCCGCCGCGAACTTTGAAGTGGTTGTGAAGCCTTGGCCTCAATCCGACATGGTTTTCACGCACGAGGGCACACCGATTGAAATCAAGGCCAAGGCAAAAAAAATTCCGGGCTGGATTGATATCGGCATGGGTATGCCGGGAAAACTGCAGTCTAGCCCCATAAAGTCGAAGGAAGCGGTCGAAACAATCACGTTGATTCCAATGGGAGCGGCACGTTTGCGGATCGCCTCATTTCCTGTGATTGGTGATGGTCCCGATGCCAAGGAATGGAGTGCGCGCGAGGTCATGCCCGCCTCATATTGGCCAAAGCCGAATGCCGCCGACCTTCTGCGCGATGGCTGCCTTCCGATAGAGGGCGCGAAGGGCGTGGATTGTTTCAAATGGGTTGGTTGGGCTGGCTATGGAGTGGGGGAAAAAGTGTGGGTGAGGCAGGACTTTGATCAGGAAGAAACCGTTGTTTCTTGTGAAATTTTTTGGGCCCAGCAAACCGACAAGGGTTGGTTGGTTGAACCGCAGTCTTGGAAAATTCAATATCTTGTCGGCGATGAGTGGCGTGATGTCGAAGTGCAGGACGGTTATGGTTTCAATCCGAATCGTTTTACCCGTGTCAACTTCAAGCCAGTCAAAACAACTGCGCTTAGGATCGATGCCCAAACAAAGCCGAAGAAGTCTGCCGGTATTTTCGAATGGCGCAGCTGGGTCGCATCCGGAAAATATGTCAGCCATTCGTCGATTCAGGATTTCGGGCCAACCGTGATGGGCGACCCGATGGCCAAAAAAATTGACAGTTGTGAGGTGGTCTGGGCCGTGGATCCGACGGATCCGCAATCTCGGGTCCCGAAACAATGGAAGCTGTACGCGCTTCAGGGCGATAAATGGCACGAGGTTTCCAAGCCAAGTCCCTACGGAACGGAGACCGAAAAATCCAACATCGTGAACTTCGAACCAGTGGAAACAACAGCGATGAAGCTCGAAGTGATTGCCGAACCTGGCGTGTCGGCAGGCCCGCGTGAATGGAAGATCAAGACGAAGTGATTTGGCTTGCGGCTTCCGCCCGTATCGGCAGGACATTTTCCACCAAAGCCCGCGCGGGTCTTGTCATCGAAATCCCGGAGCGGCGATCGTGGCGTTGTCCCGCTCTTCGATGCGGCGGCGCATGATGCGGTCGCCGATTTCACGAATCATTTCAGAGAGCAGCAGCCAGAGGTGGGAGCCCTCACGATAATCGGCGGGCGCGATATGTTTCACGCGGTTGGCGTGGGTCGAGAGTTGGAAGCATTTGCGAAATGAGCGACCGCTATTGTCCTCCGGGTTGTAAACCGCAATGCCGTGGCCGCCATTATGATTCATGACGGTGAAGCATGGAACATCGGTGGGACCGTCGCCGACATAAATCATGTTTTCGAACGGGATTGGGCGTTGTTCGTGAGGCATGTGGTCATTCACATCCTGATCGTAGTTGAGCATGCCTTTGTTGATGCGGAAAAGGTACTGTGTTTTGGTCGTGTGCGAGATCACTCGTTTGGGAAAACTGATGCGGCCTTCGGTGTCTTCGCCGAATTCGCAACCGAACATGGCCTTTACGAATGGCTTTAGTCTCGAGCCATCAAGAAGCGCCTTGAGCCCTGATGAGATGATGTAGTGCTCGACCTTGATGCCGGCCGCCTCGTGATCCGCATCAAGCGAGTTTTTTGGAAGCACTTCGAAGACTTCGGGAAGCCCCGGGAAAAAACGCAGCCCGCCGCCGAGTTCGGCGAGCCTGGCGTTGCTGACATGGTCCATTCCTAGATAATCGAGCAGACATTTCATGTAGGCGAGTTCGCCGTCCCATTTGTGATTTTGTACCAGCGAGTTGCAGCGTTTCCAAAACTGCCCTGGGTCGATGCCGAATTCCGGAAAAAGAACGTCATCCTGCATGTAGCGCGGACTCAATGTCTGGTCGTAGTCATATACCAGAGCTATGGTGTTTTGCGGGGCGGCCATTGAACCCGCACTCTCGCAAGCCCGAACAAGGACGACAAGAGGGAAATTGGGGCATGAAGCGGATCGGGAGGTCTGTTAAGAGTTTTGACAGCGGGGATTCCGATGCTCATGGTTTTCATCATGCAGGCGATGCAGTTCGAACAATCGGTACAACGCATTCTAAGCCGCGACAGGCGATTTGATCCGCAGGTGTATTTTTTTGTGAAGGATGCGCTGGATTTTACCATGCAGCGTGTGGCTGCCGCGCATGGAGGCGCAGTGCGTCATGTGACCGGTCAAGAATTGCTGGAGGGATTTCGTGACTGCGCACTCGAGCAGTTTGGGCCAATGGCATCCACATTGATGGAGGAATGGGGGGTGCGTTGCAGCCAAGATGTGGGTGATATCGTTTTTTTGCTGATTGAGGAACAGGTGTTTGGCAAACGCGATTCCGACAGCCGCGAAGATTTTTCCGGATACTCCGATTTTTTCGAATCGTTTGTTACGCCTTTTCTCCCAAGAGGAAAAAGAAACACCAAGGCCGATTCGTCCGACACTGGAGAAAAAATCAGGAATGCCTGTTGACCCGCCTAGATCGGTCGCTTTGTCAATCAGTTCAATGGTCAGGGTGGGCGCGAAAAAGTTTTTATGTGTTGCCCTTGTGCTGCTCCTGACGGAATGCGCGCTTTGGGCCAGAGAAGTTGAGGTTTTGCCGGCATCGTTAGTGTTGGCCGAGCGAAGGATGGATGGGCATGCTGGTTTGATCGCCGAGTGGTCGCGCGAAGACATTACAAGGGCTTCACCGCGCAGCATTGATGAAATGCTGGCAACATCACCGTCCTTTTCGCTTTATCGAAGACAGTCGGCAATTTTTGGGAATCCGACATCGGCCGGCGTGAGTTTGCGCAATACCGGAGCAACGGCAGCATCAAGAAGCTTGGTGTTGCTTGACGGAATTCCGCAGAACGATCCCTTTGGAGGTTGGGTGAATTGGGCGAGGTATGACGCATTGACGCTCGAATCAGCTCGCGTTGTTTCCTCGTCCCAGTCGGCGGCCTGGGGGAATCTTGCTCCCGCAGGGGTGATACAACTCGATGGCGCTGGAGGATTTGAAGAGCGTCATTTGTTGAAATTTGGCGGCGGAAGTTATGGCAGCATGGGTGCTTCAACAGCGAATACGATGACCATTGGCGATGGCACGCGTGCCGTCTCGTTTGCGGCCTTTGGTTATCAAACCGATGGTTTTTACGCGCTTGATGAATCGCAGCGCGGCGCGGTCGATCGCAAGCTTGAGACGGATTTTTTTGGGGAGGAGCTCAAGTTCGCGTGGCTCTTGGCACCCGGTGTCACGCTGGAGCCGAAGTTTGCGCATTACTCCGAGGATCGTTGCAATGGCACGGAGCTGTCGCAGAACTCCACGGACGCCTTTGATTTTTCGCTGCGGCTCATGTCGGAGGACGCGGCCGTTTCGTGGCAGGCAGTTGCATGGCATCAGCGTCGAGAATTCGAATCGGTTTTCACATCGGTGACGGATGATCGGTCGTCAGAAAGCATTGCGCTGAATCAATTTGATGTGCCGGGGCTTGGTACGGGAGCGGCTTGGAGTGCGGCTTGGGGTGACGAGGAGGCGTGGAGTTTTCAGTCAGGCGCAGACTTCAGGTGTCTGTCGGGCGAGACCAATGAGGATGTTGGCACATTTCGCAGGCGTGAAGCGGGTGGTGAGCAATGGTTGGCCGGCGCTTTTGTTGGAAGTGCGTGGCAGATGACCAAAACGGATCGGATTCATATCAATTCGCGGGCGGACCAATGGGCGAATGACGAAGGGCGGCGGATTGAAACATCGCTTAAGAGTGGTGATTTGTTGCGTGAAGAACTGTATGATGATCGTGATGGTTTTGAGCCATCCGCATCGATTGATTGGATTCACGAAATGCCGCGCGGTGTCGAATCCCGTTTGGCGTTGGGATCAGGATTTCGCCTGCCGACATTGAATGAACTTTACCGGCCTTTTCGCGTGCGCAACGACATTGTCGAGGCCAATGCGGATTTGGATCCTGAGCGTTTTTTGAATGCTGAAGCTGGGCTTGATTGGAGGGTGAGTAATGAACTCAAGCTAGGAGCCGCAGTATTTCATCACTGGATATCCGATGCGATCGCCAATGTGCCGGTCACGGATCCGGTGAAAATCGGCGAGCTGTTTCCCACACTTTCCAGCGACGGCACGGGATCTCTAAGAGACAATGTCGAAGAGGCGCGTGTTGCTGGCATCGAAGCTTCGGGTGAATGGTCGCCTCACGAGGCCGTCACACTCAAACTTTCCGGTTTATGGTCGAAAACGGAATTTGGAAAATCTCCGGAACAGCCGCTGCTTGAGGGAAAGCCATTTCCGCAGTCACCGGATTTGCGCCTGATTTCCTCCGCTGATTGGAGGGGCTGTGATGGCCTTACATTTTTCGGTGGATTGGAATACGGATCTTCCCAGTTTGATGATGCGCTGGCGAGCCGTGTCATACCCGATTATACTTCGGCAAGAGTTGGTGCCTTGTGGAAAAGCGGCGATGCGTCTTATCAAATCCGTCTCGAAAACCTTTTCAACGAGGAGATCGTAACGGGATTGAGCAGTGACGGACTCAGAACTTTGGCGGCGCCTCGGGCCTTGTGGGTATCGGTGGAGTGGGCTTTCTGAAAAAAGTGGCAACAAACTACCGGGTTGCCATGCGCCATCCGATATGAATAGTTTTTCAACATGAGATTTCTGCTGATATTTCTAGCCATCTCCTGCGGTTTTTCTTTTGGGCAGAAAGTTAAAATCGAGGATGTGTATCGTACGAATTGCGCTGGTTGCCATGGCTCTTCGTTCGAGGGTGGGCAAGGGGGATCCCTGGTTGATGGCATATGGAAACATGGCTCCTCGGATGAGGAAATCGCTAGAACCATCGCAAAGGGTAAACCCGACCTCGGCATGGTTTCATGGGAGGGTGTGCTTTCAAGTGAGCAAATTCGGGGCCTGGTGATTCTCTTGAGGGAAAAAGAAAAGCAGACTCTCGCCAAGGGCATGAAATTTCCCGTTCCTTCGTCAGACGAGGTTGTAAAAACCGAGTTGCATGATTATCGGGTGGAAACTTTGGTGAAAGATGGCCTGACGGATCCTTGGGCCATTGCATTTCTTCCGGATGGACGAAAACTCATCACCGAAAAGTCGGGTAAACTGCGGTTTATCTCACAGATTGGTGAGCTTGATCCTCAAGCTATCGAGGGCTTGCCCGAGGTGATTGAGCATGGGCAGGGCGGATTGATGGATGTTGCCTTGCACCCTGATTTTCAAAAGAACGGCTGGGTTTATCTTGGCTTCGCAGATGGAACGCGTCCCGGAGATGGCGAGAGCAAAGGAGGAGTTCGTTGCATCACGGCGGTGGTGCGTGGCAAAATCAAGGATCACAGCTGGATCGATCAGCAATGGATTTATCGGCCTGATCCGAATTTTCGTTCTAGCAAAACCGAGCATTTTGGCATGCGGATTCTCTTTTCCAAGGGGTATGTCTATTTTGTGATTGGAGAGCGCGGCGGAAGAATGGAGGTGCAAGACTTGTCTCGTCCCAACGGCAAAATTTTCCGTTTGTACGACGATGGGCGTGTGCCCGAAGACAATCCTTTCGTCGGCAATAAGGAGGCCATTCCGGGAATTTGGTCTTATGGTCACCGCAACCCGCAAGGATTGGCGATGGATGTGCGTGATGGCTCCCTCTATGCGACGGAGCATGGACCCCGCGGTGGGGATGAGTTGAATCTTATTCTTCCGGGCAGAAACTACGGCTGGCCGGTGGTTACTTACGGCATGAACTACGACGGCACACCGATTGCCGAAACCACCGAGAAGGAGGGCATGGAGAAGCCCCTGACCTATTGGGTTCCGTCGATTGCCACTTGTGGTTTGGATTTTTACACGGGTGAAAAATTCCCGAAGTGGAAGAACGATCTGTTTGTTGGGGCTCTTGCGCAAAAAGAGATCCGCAGGGTTCGGCTCGAAGGAAAAAAAGTGATCTCTCAGGAAATCATCCTGAAGAATATCGGCCGAGTGAGAGATGTGGCTACAGGGCCCGATGGTTTGATTTATGTGGTTTTAAATAACCCTGATCGTGTTGTTCGTCTGGTGCCTGCAGGCAATTGATGAAATTTGTCGGCAAGGTTCTTATTTCAGATCGTTCCGGGTGATTGCCGCCCCAAAGCTCTGACAAATCTCCGCATGAAATGGCATGCAGAATTCAATTGATGTCATAGCAGATTCTCGCACAGCAATTGATGGGTTTGCGAGATGAGGTTTACTGCTCGATATCGACGCGAGTGCCAACTTTCACTTTTGTATACACGATTGGCATAATGGCGCTTGGACCGCGAACGCAAGCGTGGGATGCCGGATAGCGCTTCACAGGCCCGATATGATGACCGACACCGTCATGAGTAAGGCGCATCCAATATTTCATTGGAGCTCCTTCGAAGCGCCCGCCTTCGGGGATCGGGTCGGCAAACGCATCGGCATCTCCATTAACGATTTCACCTGAGATGTCATAAATTTTGCCGTAGCGATTGGAACTCTTATCAATGATCTTTTCGATGATGTAGAAGGTGCCGGTGGGAGTGGGGCGGCTTTTGATGCCGGAGCAGATCGGGTAGTCCATAACCGTTTCTCCGTTGTTCATGAGCATTCCACGCTGAGTGCCGAGATTGATTTTGATGTGCGAATTTCCGTCGTGGGTTTGTGCGAGCAGCCCGCTGTTTTTCCAGACCCCGTTGGTTTTCGGATAGGATTGCTCGGCTTTAAAATGCTCGTATGTGCCGGGCGGGTGAGGATTTACCTGTTTGCCACCGGTGACCGGGCCGACAGGTTTTTGGTTCGCACAACTTGCGAGAAAAAGGGCGGACAAAACGGCGATCAGGCGGGTGAGTGAGCAAGGGATCTTCATGGGCGGCTCAATGGGTGGGAGTTGTGGATATCTGGAATCTGGAGCCTTTGCAATCTTGAAGGGTGGAGGTAGCGGGAGAGCTTTTTCCATTGCCCTCGATGGGCGATTCGCTAGGCTGTCCGTAATATTTGGGAAATGAGATGAATTCCGTGCTTGAGGCTCCCGTTCTTGTGCTGAACCGGTTTTGGCAACCGGTGCATACTTGTTCGGTGAGACGGTCTTTGCATCTTTTGTGCATCGGGCATGCTCAGGTGGTGCAGGTTGATGGTGAGGAGAAATTCAAGACCCACGACCTTGCGGGGTGGGTCCGGCACTCGGCATTGGCGGCTGGTTCCCCGATGATACGCGGAGCGAGAATCGCGTTGATGGTTCCCAAGATCGTGGTGCTCTCGATGTACGAGCGGGTGCCGCGCCTGGAGGTGCGCTTTAGCCGCCGTAATGTTTTCCTGCGCGACAAGTTTACTTGCCAGTACTGCACAAGGGTTTTTCCGGAGAGCCAGCTCAACCTTGATCATGTCACGCCGCGTGACAAAGGCGGGCGCACGAGCTGGGAGAACATCGTGACATCGTGCTTCCGCTGCAACACGCGCAAGGCCAACAAGCTTCCGCACGAGGTGGGAATGCATCCGCGTAATAAGCCATTCGCACCACGCTGGAGGCCCTTGTTTGGTCTTCAGGAAAATGGCCTCGCCGACGAAAGCTGGGGTCACTTCATCTGCTCCGAGCGTGACGAGACGAGACTTTCCGCGTGAGGCTTCTCACTGCTCGGCCATGTGATCGAGCAGGCGTTGGTTGAACTCATCGGCCATGTTGTAGCCGAGGCGGCGGAGTTGTTGGTCGAGTGCTGCGATGGTGACCATGCGGGCGGTGTCGCGGCCGGGGGCGACGGGGATTTCCACATGTGTGACATGCTGGCCAAGGATTTCGTAAGTTTTTTGGCGCAGGCCGAGGCGATCGACTTCGTTGAGGTCGGCGTGGGGTTTGAGTGTGACGACGAGGTCGAGGCGTTTGTCCGGCCTGATCGATGCGAGGCCATAGAGGTTGGCGACATTGATGATGCCGATGCCGCGGATTTCCATGTAACCGCGCGAGAGATCTGGTGAGGTGGCGACGAGTTCGCCGCCGACGAGTTTGATGCGTACCATGTCGTCGGCCACGAGCGAGGCTCCGCGTTCGAGCAGGCCGATGGCGGTTTCCGATTTTCCCGAACCGCTTTTGCCGATGATGAGCACGCCAACACCGCGCATGTCCACCATGCAGCCATGGAGAGTGACGCTGGGAGCAAAGTCGTGTTCGAGCAGAATGGTGGCTGCGTTGAGAAAATTCATGGTCACCTGCGAGGTGCGAAAAACCGGGATCGAATGTTTGTGTGCAACGGCCATCAGTGGCTCTTCGAGGTTGGACCCGCGGGAGGTCACGATGCATGGAATGTCGCGTTCGCACATTTGCTCAAAGCGTTCGATGCGGACCTCCTCGGGGAGTTTGCGCAGGTAGGACAACTCAGAGTTGCCGAGCACCTGGACACGTTTTTTGGCGAAGTAGGAAAAGAATCCGGCGAGCGCGAGCCCGGGACGGTTCATGGCAGGCTCGCTGATCGGGCGGTCGAAGCCGATGCGCTCGCCCTGAAGTTCGAGATCCAGCGTTTTGGCGTGGCTTTCGAAAAATTTACCCGTTGAAATCGAGGAGACTGTCTTGGGGCGTGCTGGCATCGCAGGGGATTCCACCACAAATCGCTCGGGGCGGCACGAAAAATCCTTATTCCGGGGCAGGGAAGATGAGATGGGAAATCCAGCTTACAAGTGTTGCGTGCTGGGGAAAAAGTGTTACATACCCGCCGAGTCATGCCAAACTACGATTACGAATGCCAAAAATGCGGGAATCGCTTCGAGGTGTTTCAAAGCATGAATGACGCCAAGCTGACCGATTGCCGCGTGGAAGGCTGCGGTGGTGAGGTGGTCCGTTTGCTTGGCACTGGTGGCGGCATCATTTTCAAGGGATCAGGTTTTTATCAGACCGATTACCGGTCATCGTCATATCAGGCTGGGGCCAAAGCTGAAGGAGGTTCCGCCAGCAAAGATGGCGGCGGCGCCTCCGGTGCGGCCAAGTCCGGCGAGTAAGGGATTTTCCGCAGTCGCTGTAAGTTGCTGCCAATGGCGTTGCTTACGGCCTTTTGCGTGCTTCGCCTGCGCATTTTTCGCGTCGGCGCATGTTGCGAGTCGTGAGGTCGTGACGCACGCATCACGCAATGCGGAAGGGCTTTGACCTCGTGTGACCGAATGAAGGTTCCGCCAATGGTTGAGGGTCGTTCGTGGGCCGATGTTGGTCGGCATTCCACGAAGTCGACCAAGTGCTTGGCCACGAATCCACATGCATTTGCAAAAGCAAGCGCATGCGAAGCCGGGGGTAAGCATCAAGACCTCATGGAATGCGATTGAACCAACAATCGTTATTACATGAAAAGAAAAAGAAGAACATGCGCAGCTTTGGCTGTCATACCGATGCTCATCGTCTTGATGATGGGAAAGGTTTCGGCGGTGACATACAATCTGAGTCAAACCTATGGCATCGATAGCATTGCGCCGGCGGCAGCGACGCCATGGCTGACATTGACCACAACCACACTCAGTGGCATTGATGCGGGAAAAGTTCAAATCGAGTTTGATGCTTCCGGGCTTACGGGTGCGGAGTATGTCGGTGAGTGGCATTTGAATGTTGATCCGGCGCTCAATCCGCAAAAATTGAGCTTCGGATCAGCTGTGAAAACTGGATCATTCAGCATGCCAACGATCAGCTTGGCAGCCGACTCGTACAAGGCTGGTCCTGATGGCAGATTTGACATCAAGCTGGCATTTTCCACATCGGGGGCCAGAGGTGGGGTCAACCGCTTCACGGCAGGGGACAAGCTGACCTACAAGGTAAGTTATTCGAGCGGGCCAATCACGGCCGATGCTTTTGATTTTTTCAGCAAACCTGAAGGAATTTATGGCCCTTATCACACGGCGGCGCATGTGCTGGCGACCGGTAATGGCAGTGGTAGCGCTTGGATCAACTCCGTGCCCGAGCCAGCGCCGCCGTTGCAGGCCCTGATTGTGGGGAGCGCTCTGCTGACATTTTTCCGGCGGCGTGCATGATGGAGCCTTGCCTGCTTGTTTTTTGTCATGCTCACATCCGTGTCATGTTCACGATCGCTTTTTCCAGTCGGCTTTACCGGTGATGGCGAGAATTGCCGGATGGGTGAAGCGGCGTTCTGCGGTGATTGCGTAAAAGCATGTTTCGACCTGGCGTGTGCGTCCAATTGAGACAAATCCGTAGCGTGAAAAAGCATCTTCCTCGACAGCCGAAGGAATGGCGACGAAGCCCAAGCCGTTCGCTGCGATGATTTTTGCCATGGCAGCATCCTCGAATTCACCGGCAATGCGTGGCGAAACTCCTGCGTTGCGGAACCATTTTTCAAGATCACGCCTCAGCGTGCAGTTTTCGGTGGGCAACAGCGCGGGTGCTCCGTGGAGGCTTCTTGGAAAGCGGCCTTTGAGCTTTGCGGCGAGCGCGGGTGTTGCGCAGAAGGTGACGCGGGATGAACCGAGCTGGTGGTTGAAGATGCGACCGTTGACCCCGGGAGAGGCTGGCTCGTCTGAGAGCACCACATCGATGCGGTGGGTGCCGAGCTGCGCGGCGAGATCCGCGAGCTTGCCTTCATGGCAGGTGAGACGCACCGGCGGATCATGCTCAAGCAGAGGTTGAAGGATCTTGTGGCTCATGAGTTTGGGAAATGAATCGACGATACCGACATTGAGGCGTAGCAGACGCGCAACAGGCGTCTGTTTGGTTGCGCGCAGAATTTCGCCGCCGAGGTTGAAGATCTCGTCGGCGTAGCCATAGACCAGCTGGCCAAATTCGGTCATTGCGAGATTGCGCCCGCTGTGGCGGAAAAGCCTCTCGCCAAGCGCCTCTTCGAGCGTTCGGATCTGCGTGCTGATCGAGGGTTGGGAGACTTTCAGAATTTCGGAGGCACGGCGCAAGCTGCCCTCCCTGGCCACGGCCCAGAAATAACGCAAATGGTGGTAGTTCAAAAATTCCGCCTCTGTTGTTTCTTTCATTTTTTGAAAGAATAAATAACATTTTTAATATTATTCAAATCAATTTGATCATGCTTGGATTCCCCCATAAGCTCACGTGGGCACGCCACTTATCATTATGACTGACAACACTTGGCTCTGGATCGGATTCAATCTCTTTGTGCTTGCCATGCTGGCGCTTGATCTTGGCGTCTTCCATCGGAAGGCGCACGTCGTGTCGATACGCGAGTCGATTATCTGGACGTTGGTTTGGATTGCGCTCGCGATGGCGTTCAACCTTGGAATCGCCCACTACATGGGCAACGCCAAGGCGTTGGAGTTTTTTACCGGCTATGTCATCGAGAAGTCGCTAAGCGTTGACAACATTTTTGTCATTGCCTTGCTGTTCAGTTATTTCTCGGTGCCATCGAAGCATCAGCATCGGGTGCTGTTTTGGGGAATCCTGGGCGCCTTGCTGATGCGGGCGGCAATGATCATGCTCGGCGCCAAGCTCATCAGCGAGTTCACATGGATCATTTATGTGTTCGGTGCCTTCTTAATCCTTACCGGCATCAAGATGATCGTGAAGCGCGAGGAAGAGATCCACCCGGAGAGCAATCCTGTGGTAAAACTTTTCCGCCGATTTGTCCCGGTGACCAATGGCTTTCGCGAGGGGAAATTTTTCGTTCGTGAAAATGGCGTACGGATGGCGACGCCGCTTTTTGTGGTGCTTTTGCTGGTTGAGTTCACCGATCTGATTTTCGCGGTTGATTCAATACCGGCAATTTTCGCGGTCTCGACCGATCCATTCATTGTCTACACCTCTAACGTGTTTGCGATTCTCGGACTGCGCTCGCTGTATTTTGCGCTGGCGGGCATTCTCGATAAATTCCACTACCTTAAGATCGGCCTTGGCCTGGTGTTAACCTTTGTTGGCGTGAAAATGCTGCTTTCCCATACCCCTTGGAAAATCGACACGGCGGTGTCGCTTGGCGTGATTGTCGGTGTGCTTGTGACTTCGGTCTTGGCTTCCTTGGTCTGGCCGAAGAAGATCGATTCGTCCAAGGCATGATCGACCAAACCACCGACTCCCCATCCCAATCGTTGCCGCAGACTATGGCCGAGACCAATCGCCCCGTATTGGGCATCATTGGTGGGGGGCAGTTGGCGCGAATGACCGCGATGGCGGCGTTGCGGCTAGGTTATCGCAGTATTGTTTTGGAGCGCAGTGCCGATTGCCCGGCAGCCGCAACGGCTGAATGCCTGGTCGGAGATTGGAACTCGGCTGATGACCTTTTTCGTTTGGCCGAGCGCGTCGATGTGCTGACGCTTGAAAATGAATTTGTTGATGCCGGTTTGTTGGCAAGGCTCGAGGCGGCGGGTCACAAGTTGTGGCCGTCATCGCGTTCGATCGCGTTGGTCCAAGACAAGTTGGTTCAAAAGCAAACGCTGCAGAATGCCGGTATCCCTGTGCCAAGCATGCGTGAGCTTGGCGATGTGTCGCAGCTCGAAGCGGCGGTTGCGGAGCTTGGCCTGCCATTGGTGCTCAAGGCGCGGCGCAATGGTTACGATGGCAAGGGCAATGCGACGATCCGCACGCGCGAAGATATCCCGGATGCTTGGAATCAACTGCGCGGGGATCAAGGGAATCAGCTTTATGTCGAAGAGTTTTACCCATTCGAGCGTGAGCTTGCGGTGGTTATCACTCGTTCCCGTGATGGTGGCACGGTCGTCTATCCCGTTGTGGAAACCGTGCAGCGGGATCATGTTTGCAACATTGTGCGTGCGCCGGCTTTGGTTGGCGGGGATGTGGCAGCGCGGGCCGCGGAAATTGCTTTGAGATCAATCGAGGCGGTCGGGGCAGTGGGCACCTTTGCGGTGGAAATGTTTTTGAGAAATGATGGCGGAATCGTGGTCAACGAACTCGCACCGCGCGTTCACAATTCCGGTCACTATACCATCGAGGCTTGTGCATGTTCACAGTTTGAAAACCATGTGCGGGCGGTGCTGGGCTTGCCGCTTGGTGCTTCACATATGGTCGCACCGCATGCGGTGATGGTGAACCTGCTCGGCAAGTACCAAGGTAGCGGTGTGGCGCTCGGGCTTGACCGCGCACTCGCGGTGGCCGGGGCGAATCTTCACCTTTACGGCAAAACCAGCTCTTCGGCCGGCCGCAAGATGGGCCATGTCACCGCCTTGGGGAAAACTCCCGAGGATGCCGAACGCGCGGCGCTCGACTGTGCCGATGCCATCAGTTTCCAGCCGACACCACGCAACGACGCATAAGAAATCCAAACACGCCCTCAACCATGAAAGCCAAAACCACCAAACCATTGATAGCGATCATCATGGGCAGCGAATCCGACTGGCCCACCATGCAACCTGCCGCAGAGATTTGCGCCGAGTTCGGCGTTGATTGCGAGGTTCGCGTGGTTTCCGCGCACCGAACGCCGGTCGACATGGTCAAGTTTGCCCGCGCTGCTGAAACGAGTGGTCTGCGTGTGATCATTGCCGGGGCCGGTGGTGCCGCACACTTGCCGGGAATGGTGGCAAGCCTCACGCCGTTGCCGGTGATCGGTGTGCCGGTCGAGAGCAAGTCGCTCAAAGGTTTGGATTCCTTACTGTCGATCGTACAAATGCCTGCTGGCGTGCCGGTCGCGACGATGGCGATCAATGGCGGTCGCAACGCGGGATTACTGGCGTTGCGGATTCTTGGCAGCACTGATGCGAAGATTCGCCGCAAGATGAATGATTACCAGACGCGCATCGCCGCCGATTCGCGGGCTTCGACACGCCGGCTTACCAAATCCGTTTCAAAAACCAAGAAACCCTGATCATGGATCTGTTTGACGCGGTAAGCGCCAACCTCCTTTCTCCTGCGGTCTTGTTTTTCATGCTCGGCCTTGTGGCTGCGGTGATGAAGAGCGACCTGCGTTTGCCTGAGCCGCTTTATGTCGGGCTCACGATTTATCTCTTGGCGGCCATTGGATTCAAGGGAGGTGTTGCCATTGCCAATGCCGGTCTTGCCAAGGTCTGGCTGCCATCGCTTGCGGCGATTGTGTTGGGGGCCTTGATTCCCTTATGGACTTATCCCTTGCTTCGGCGTGGCGGCAAGCTCGGGCGCGCCGATGCTGCGGCCATCGCGGCGCACTACGGATCGGTGAGCGCTGTAACTTTCATTGCGGCAACCAATCACCTCAAAGCGGTCAACGAGCCATTTGAAAATTATGCCACCGCATTCCTCGCAGTGATGGAATCGCCTGCGATTTTGGTGGGCATTGTATTGGGTAAAATGAAGGAGAACAACGGCACCGAGTCGCGCGGCAAGGTGCTTCGCAAGGCGGTGCACGAGGCGCTTTTTGGCCGCAGCATTTTTCTATTGGTGGGCGCCCTCCTCGTTGGGGCGCTGTGCGGTGAGTCTGGCATGAAAAAGGTCGAGCCATTCTTTGTGGCGCCGTTCCAAGGCGTGCTTGCCCTGTTCCTGCTCGAGATGGGTGTGGTTGCCGGTAGGCGATTTGGCGACCTGAGCAAGGTTGGTCCCTTCCTGCTTGGCTTTGGTATTCTCGTGCCAATCGTCAATGGCGCCCTGGGCGTGCTGCTCGGCAAATTGTCCGGGCTTGAGACCGGTGGTGCCGCATTGCTGGGTGTGCTTGCATCGAGCGCATCGTACATTGCCGCGCCGGCCGCGATTCGCATTTCACTGCCCGAAGCAAATCCCACGCTTTACCTCACTTCCGCACTAGCGATTACCTTTCCGTTCAACATCGCTATCGGCATTCCGATTTACCTCGAAATGGCACGGGTGCTGCATTTTTGATTTCCTGCTACTTGTTCGCGTAAGGCAGTAATGAGGAATTGAATTTGCCATCGGAATGCTTTGCTTCATCGTGGGTCGCGATGCTGGCGAAGCCAAAACTTGTGGTCGATGATCCGTGGCTTGAGCCGCACGAGGAGGCGATTCAGCGTCGCATCGCGAAGATTGTAAATGAGTTGGCGGCGATCAAAAAGGAATCCCGCTCGATGCTTGCCCATGCCAACGCTCATTTGCGTTTTGGGGTGAATGCCAATCCTGATGGTGGTTCGTGGTGGGTGCGCGAGTGGGCGCCTGCGGCACAGGCAATTTTTTTGGTGGGTGACTTCAACGGATGGGATCGTGGATCGCATCCATTGGCCATGGGGCAGGGTGGCGTTTGGGAATTGGAACTTCCGGCCGATGCGCTGGCGCACGGTCAGCGAATCAAATTGCATGTGGTCGGTGCCGATGCATCGCGGCGCGATCGCATTCCCGCCTGCGTCCGCAGGGTGGTGCAGGATCCTGCGACGAATGATTACTGCGGCGAGTTGTGGTCACCACCGGCGTATCAGTGGAAGCATCAAACGGTGACGGTCAAAACTCCGCTGATCTATGAGGCGCATGTCGGGATGGCGGGCGAGGAGCCGCGTGTGCATGGATACCGCGAATTTGCCGAAAGCGTGCTGCCGCGGATTGCGGCGTCGGGATACAACACCATACAACTGATGGCGGTGCAGGAGCATCCGTATTACGGGTCCTTCGGTTATCATGTCTCGTCATTTTTTGCGCCGTGCTCGAGATTTGGAACGCCCGATGATTTGAAATATCTCATCGACACCGCGCATGGCCTCGGCATCGCGGTATTGCTCGACATCGTCCACTCGCATGCAGTCAAAAACACGGCCGAAGGCCTGAATGATTTCGATGGGTCGGGTCACCAGTATTTTCACGCCGGAGACCGTGGAGATCACCCGTCTTGGGATTCGAAGTGCTTCGATTACGGTAGGCCGGAGGTGCGGCATTTCCTGCTTTCCAACATCCGCTACTGGCTTGAGGAGTTTCGCTTCGATGGGTTCCGCTTCGATGGCGTTACATCGATGCTCTATCACTCGCGTGGCAATCGCGCGTTCGGATCTTATGATGATTACTTCGGCGGCGATACCGACGAGGATGCGATCCTTTACCTTCAGCTTGCAACGCAGCTCGCTCGCGAAGTGCGGCCCGATGTCTTGCTCGTTGCTGAGGACATGTCGGGCATGCCCGGGTTATGCAGGCCGATCGATGAAGGTGGCGTGGGCTTCACGCACCGGCTTGCGATGGGTGTTCCCGATTATTGGATCAAGCTGCTCAAGCACCGACGCGATGAGGACTTGGACCTTGGCGAATTGTGGGGCGTGCTTGCCAACCGAAGATCGAACGAAGCAAATATCGCGTATGCCGAGAGTCACGACCAAGCGCTCGTTGGCGACAAGACGCTGGCCTTTCGTCTGATGGATCAGGAAATGTATTGGCACATGGCACTCGATGATCCGCATCCTGTCATCGAACGCGGCATCGCACTGCACAAGATGATCCGCCTCTTCACGATGGCGATCGGTGGCGAGGGGTGGCTCAATTTCATGGGCAACGAGTTTGGTCATCCCGAGTGGCTGGATTTCCCTCGTGAGGGGAACAACTGGTCCCATCACTACTGCCGCCGCCAGTGGTCCTTGGTCGATGATTCGTCTTTGAAATACCGCTGGCTCGCGGATTTCGACCGCGACCTCATGCGGCTGGCCATTCGCACGCAGCTACTCGAGTCCGGACCCGCGCGCTGCCTGCACATCGATCACGCGAAAAAGATCCTCGTTGCCGAAAGGGCGAACCTGATTTTCGTTTTCAACTTCTCAGTAGGCGAATCGCCATTTGGATATCCTGTGAATGTCGGCGCTGGCGATATGCGCGAGTTGATCCTTGATAGCGATATAAATGGTTTCGGCGGGCATGGCAGGCTTGATCCATCGGTTGAATTCCCTGCTGATGAGAATGGCATCATGCATGTGTACAGCCCATCACGATCAGCGCAGGTCTACGCGCCAAGGCAAGGACCTTTCTTCGAAAGTTCAGCCGCGAATGAAGAGCCTGTGATCCGCAAATGAACAAAGGGAGCGCGGGAATACTGCCCGCTTTGGCGCATTGAGAGATGATTACGGCGTTGCGGGGCCGCATCGCCCTACCGATGCGGATGCGCTCAGTTCATTTCCGGCAGGGGTGGTTTGCCTTCATTGAGTGCCAGCCATCCGCGAGCGATGCGATAGATCGCCCAGATGGCGAGAATGAGAAATCCGATGACCCATGTGGCGAAGCCGACGAGTACGATCATGAGAACAATCGAGACCATTCCGACGAAGCAGGCCCATAGCAGCGAGTACCAAAAGGTCTGGATCTGCCACTTGAAGTGCGGCTCGAGCCATGTGCCTCGCGCTTCAGAGCGTTTCACATAGTTGATGATGACAGCAACGATCGACGGCCAACCGAAGAGAAAGCTGCCGATCACCGTCGCGGCACCAAAGGCGCCAAGCACGAGGCTCACCGCATGCAACGCATAAACCAAGTGGGTGGCCTGCACGAGGCCTTGCGAGGGAATGCGGGTTTCGTTCATTGAGATGTATCCGTATCATGCTTTGTCACGATTTTATTTCAAGCTAATCTGCCGGATGCTGCCATGGGACGATCGAACCGGGTATGGATAACTTGATCGCGAACGGCAGTCCGCAGATGGAAGTTTGACAAGGCAGCGGCAATGGTTCCTGATGAATTCATGGTGCGAATCAGCATGCGGTGGGCGCGATGCGGTTTGCTTGCCGGATTGACCTCGCTCGCTTTTTCAAGCGCGGGAGCCAAGGTCGTCGAGTATGACCTGCAGGTTACCGAAGCGCGTTGGTCGCCGGAGTCGGGGATTAAGCTATCGCGGACCTTGATGCTCAATGGTGGCATACCCGGGCCTACGCTGCGATTTCGGGAAGGCGACATCGCACGCATCCGCGTGCACAATATGCTCAAGCGCGAAGAGACATCGATCCACTGGCATGGTCTGCTGGTGCCGAATTCGCAGGATGGCGTGCCGTATGTCACCACGCCGCCGATCCAGCCAGGCGAGACGCGGGTCTTTGAATTTCCTCTCAGGCAGGCCGGGACGTATTGGTATCACAGCCACACCGACCTGCAGGAGCAGAGTGGCGTGTATGGGTCGATCGTGATAGAGCCCAAAAATGGCGAGCGCGTGAAAACCGCGCGCGATCATGTCGTCGTATTGTCGGATTGGACGCGTGAAAATCCGCATGAGGTCATGCGCTCATTGATGCGTGGCAGCGATTGGTACGCTTTCCGCAAAGGTGCGATGCAAAGCGTAATGGGTGCGGCCAAGGCCGGATTTTTGGCAGACTTTTGGGATCGCGAGCGATCACGCATGCCGGCGATGGATGTTTCGGATGTTGCGTACGATGCGTTTTTGGCGAATGGGAAAAGATCGATTGATCTCGGTGGAAAACCTGGAGAGAGGATCAGGCTGCGTTTCATCAACGCTGGAGCGGCGACCTACTTTTACCTGCAATCGGCGACGGGTCCGATGACGCTGGTCGCGTCCGATGGCAAGGATGTGAAACCATTTCAAATCAAGCGTCTGCTGATCGGCATGGCGGAAACCTACGATGTCGTAGTGACGGTGCCGCGAAGTGGCAAATGGGAAATTCGTGCGACTTCGCAGGATGGCACGGGTCATGCGTCGATGTGGATTGGCAGCGGCATGTCGAATCCCGCGCCGGAGGTTCCCAAGCCGGAGCTTTACAACATGGACGCGCACCTGATGGCGGCGATGGATGAGGAGGAAGCGACTGGCAATGAGGAGCGCCCACTTTCGCCTTATCGACGGATGCGCGCAGTGGAGTCGACAGCCTTTGCCGCCAACTTGCTGCGCCGCACGATCGAACTGCGGCTCAGCGGCGACATGACGCGCTATGTGTGGTCATTCAATGGCAAGACAATGGCCGAGGACGGAGTGATCAAGATCAAACGCGGCGAGGTGCTGCGGCTTGAACTGATCAACGACTCAATGATGCATCATCCGCTGCACCTGCATGGTCATTTTTTCCGGGTGGTTGAGGGTCAGGAAAATGACGCGCCGCTCAAGCACACGGTTGATGTGCCGCCCATGGGTAAAAGGACGATTGAGTTTGAAGCCAACGAACAAGGCGACTGGTTGTTTCATTGCCATTTGCTTTACCACATGCATTCCGGCATGGCGCGGGTGTTTTCTTATGAAGAGCAGGGGGCGGATCATCAGCCGAATCTTGGCGAGCATGCGCGCGATCCGTTCTTCTTCATGGCTGATGGCTCGATACAAAACCACATGAGCATGGGCATGCTGACGCTGATGAATGCCCACAATGATTTTTATGGCAGCTGGGATGTCGGCATTCATCACCATGATGATGGCGAGCATGAACACGAATTTGATTACGAGGCAGATTTGGCCTGGCGGCGTGTGATCAACCCCGATTTGGCCACGCTGCTTGGCTGGCGCTTCACCAATCGGGAAGATGAGGAAGACCGCGCCTTTGGCGGCATTGGATACCGTTTGCCTTATCTCGTGCATAGTTCCGTGCAGATCGACAGCGAGGGTGATGTGCGCGTGGGTGTCGAGAAGTCGCTGCAGCTCACTGACCGCATTTCGTGGTTTGTCGGAGTGCAATACGACAGCGGCAGCCTTTGGGAGTGGGCTACTGGGGCCGAGTGCCTGCTCAGCAAAAGGGTTTCTCTCATCACGCAATACCATTCCGAGCACGGCTTCGGTGCTGGTTTTGGTTTTCGATTCTGAACGAGCGGCTACGCAAAAACCCGAACAGCCAACAGGAACTTTGCTGAATGGCTTTACGTGATGACAAATCGGCTTTAGCGAGTATTTTACATAAGAAAAAAAATATCATGAAACAGAAAACCGTCACATTCATCATTGCCGTGCTGACCGCATGCGCGGCCTCCGCTGCTGAAGTGAAACCGTATTCGTCCGATTTTTGCATCGTCAGCGGAAACAAATTGGGCTCGATGGGTACTCCCGTCACCATAGTGCATAACGGGCAAGAGGTGAAGTTCTGCTGCAAGGCCTGTATCGGGAAGTTCCAAAAGAATCCCGAGAAATACCTGAAGAAAATTTCACCCAAGCAGGAAGCTCCTAAAAAAGAGCCGAAAAAATAATTCCATCGTATGTGGCGAGGCTCGCGGACTCGCTTCAAAGTGGAAAGGGGTTTGGTGGGCCTCGATAGCGAGCAAGCAGTGGGGTCGATGGCATTGCGTGTCATCATGATCGATGATTTTTAGTGGTCATATGTCAGCAGCACATGATCTCTTTCCTTGAAAAAGCCATTCAGCGTTACAATCATTCGGCGCATAAATCACATTATTCGCCATGAAACAACGCTGCATGAAATCCAAACTATGTCTATGCTTTTCATTGTTTCATGCGATTTGTTTAAGTCCATTGATCGCAAATGTTTCTCTGCCCGCTGTTTTTGGCGATCACATGGTTTTGCAGCAAAAAAGTGAAATCAAGCTATGGGGGTGGGCGAAGCCGTTGGAGAAGGTGCTTGTCACTACTTCTTGGAGTACGGATCAAATTGAAACCGTCGCAAACAATCAGGCCAACTGGTCGGTCGTTTTGAAAACTCCGGAAGCAGGTGGCGTTCATTCGATCAAAGTCCAAGGGTATAATGCTTTGGAAATCAATGATGTCCTCATTGGAGAGGTCTGGTTGGCATCGGGTCAATCCAACATGGAATGGAATGCCCGGATGGGGATAGACAACGCGAAGGCAGCTGTTGAAAATGCCACGCAGAAAGAAATCAGATTTTTTTCCGTCACGCACAGGACTGCGTTATCTCCCAATTACGATGTCGACGGAACATGGGTTGTGTGCAGCCCCGAGACGATGATCGATTTCAGTGCGGTTGGTTATTTTCATGCGAAAAAGCTCAATGAAAAATTAAAAGTCCCGATTGGAATTATCAATGCCAGTTGGGGCGGGACGCCCATTGAGACATGGATGCCTGAAGAGGCCATTTTAAACAACCCAAGATTGCTCGAAGCTTCAAAAGCTCATGGTGAAATGTCATGGACTCCGAGGGAGCCCGGAAGAATTTACAATGCCATGATAGCTCCTCTTGCGTCTTACAGGATTGCTGGTGTTATTTGGTATCAGGGAGAGGCCAACACGATCAACGCCGAAGCATATTCCGAAATGCTTCAGAAATTGATCGAGTCATGGCGGATTGGATTCCAATCCGATTTTCCATTTTACTTTGCCCAGATTGCTCCATGGAACGGCAACAAACCCTATGCCGGCGTCAAACTTCGGGAATCACAGCGCAAGGCATTGTGCGCTCCCAAAACCGGCATGGTGGTTGTATCGGATATAGTAGGTGACATAAACGACATTCATCCAAGAAACAAAGCCGATGTTGGGAGAAGATTTGCCGATCTCGCGCTTAACCAATGCTATGGTTTTGATGAATATCCTGTTTCAGGCCCTTTGTTTTCAGGATTGCGCGTTGAGGGTGACAAAATTGCAGTGGATTTCAAATATGCGGAAGGTTTGCATTTCAAAGGAGATTCTCCCGATGGTTTTGAGATAGCTGGGTTAGACGGAATTTGGCACTCCGCGAATGCCACCATCAACGGAAGCTCCGTCATGCTAAGCTCTCCTGAAGTAAAAAATCCGGCAAACGCCAGATTGGCATGGTCCAATACGGCTGGCTCCAACCTTTTCAATTCCGGCGGATTGCCCGCTTCGTGTTTCAATTCGATGAAAGATTTTTAAATCTCAAACAATGGCCTGCTATCAATTTGCATTGCAAAATAGCCTTGACTTTATGTCTTGAAGAATTGGGATTTATCCATGTCATTTGCAAAACATAGCCCAACGTTTTCCCAGCGTTTTCAAGTTCATGCAAAATCACGGCGTAGGCTTCATTGGCTTTTGTTGGTTTTGCCGTTGACGATTGGCAGCGCTCTTGCGGACGTGGCACTTCCGGCGTTTTTCAGCAATAATGCCGTCCTGCAGCGGGATAAGCCCTTGCCCATCTGGGGCACTGCCGCTGCTGGTGAGCCAGTCCAAGTCACCCTTGGGAGCAAATCGATGAAAACCACGGCTGGCGCTGATGGTCGCTGGCGCGTCATTTTGCCGCCACAGGCGGTTTCCAAAGAAGCGTTGACCTTGAGTGTGGTGGGCAAAAACACGATCACTTGCAATGACATCCTTTTGGGTGATGTGTGGCTGTGCAGCGGCCAATCCAACATGTCGATGAACATCAACGGATTTCCCAAGATTCCGGAATACGCTGCGGACCTGCAGGCGGCAAATGCGACCCCGCTGATCCACCACTACGCGGCCAAGGATGTGATGGCCGTTGAAGAGCAGGCAAATATTGAGGGCCGTTGGGAGGCGTGCAGCACTCGCACTGTACCTGGCTTCACCGCGGTGGGCTACCACTTCGCACGGCGCGTGCATGCGGCCACAGGCGTGCCCATCGGCATCATTCGTGCCGCAAAGGGGAGCACCGTCATTGAATTGTGGCTGTCTCTGCAGACCCTGCTTACTGAGCCTCAGCTTAAGCAATATGGCGACAAGCTGCGTGCCGCCACGGCAAAGTGGGAACAGGAGAAACAGGCGGCACTGGCGGCCGGTAAGCAGCCGGATGCACCGGATTTCCCGCCACACCCGCTGAGTGAGGCCAGCCAGCTGCGCCCGCACTACACGACCCGTTACAACTCAATGATCGCGCCGTTTGGAGGCATGGCACTGCGCGGCATCATCTGGTATCAGGCCGAGACCAACTCGCTCACCCCGCAGCTGACAGCGGACTATCCAGCGTTGCAGCGCGCGCTCGTCAGTTCGTGGCGCAAGCTTTTCAACGACCCGCAACTGCCATTCCTTTACGTCCAGCTGCCCAACTATCGGGAAGTGAGTGAAAACCCTAACACCGTCGAAAACTGGGCGCTCATGCGCGAGAGCCAAGCGCAGTGCCTCGATGTGCCTAATACCCACATGGCCGTCACTATCGACATCGGCCAGGCCGACGACATTCATCCGAGCAACAAGTATGATGTTGGCGAGCGGCTTGGGGCGCTGGCACTTCGAAATGTTTATGGGCAGAGTGCGGTGGTGGCACGCGGCCCGGTGTTCAAGGAGCTGCAGATCAAAGGTGGCAAGGTGGTGGTGAGCTTTACCGAGCTGGGTGGCGGACTCATTGTTGGCCGCAAGGACGGGCGCGCTCCGCTTGTTGAAGACAAAGGTGGCAAGCTCGCCCGCTTCGCTATTGCCGGCGCTGATAAGAAGTTTGTCTGGGCCGACGCAGTCATAGCTGGCGACACAGTGGTGGTCAGCTCGCCCGAAGTGCCCAACCCGGTGGCTGTCCGCTACGCGTTCGCATCCAACCCGGCTGGTGCCAACCTCTACAACCGCGCCGGTTTGCCTGCAGCACCATTCCGCACTGACACTTGGAAATGATTTTTTTATAGCCGCTGCCAAGTGGAGCGGCAAATGAAGATCATTGAGGCAGTGTGATTGATGCCCAATCTTACTTCAGCATCGAATCGATCGGCTCGGACTCAGGCGTCCAGTATCGAATGGTGGTGACCTTGTCGCCATCGAGCGTGAGAATTGTAACCTTGCCTTTTTGCTCCGGGAAGCGGGCGATCAGTTCGGCATCGTCGGCGAGAATGATGCGGTGGCAATATTTCTTCATTTTTGGAAATGCGAAAATCCGGCCGATGCCGGGCATGCCGTGAATGTTGGCGATGTAAGCTGCTCTTTTGCTTGGAAGATAGTCCGCGCCTGCGGCGTGCAGTGCGGCGTTGGCGCGCTTGCCGGTGTCCATGTCATGACTCACAAGCAGATAGTCGAGCGTCCCCGGCTTGAATTCAAAAGCTTGATCATGCTGATCTTTGGCGCTGAAGGCGGTGAGTGCTTTGCCAACCTCACAGGGGGCGGCGGATGCAAATATGCCGATGCTAAAGGCTAGCGAACAAATGAGTGTTGTGAGGGCAAACTTACTTTTTTTCATAGGCTCAAGACTCAATACACATGATGTCAAAAACGCAAGCGTAATGAAAGTTTTTGATAATCATTCTCAATAATATGAAAAATGTTTTACCATTTTCCGATCGCATCTTGATTCACCTGTGCCCAGCGGTAGTTTGGGCCACCAAGATATGAAAAATAAGATCGCGTTATGGTTGTTGGCTTTTGTCGTTGGGTTGGGTCAGGCGGAAGCGGCCGAGCTTGTGGTGGACAAGTCGCGCAGCCGGATTCAGGTTGACGCCAAAGCGACCGGCCATCGGTTCACAGGCAATCTAAATTCCTATGAGGTTGATGTGGAAGGGGATGCCGAAACGCTTGATCCGAAGTCCTTCCAGTTGAATTGGAATTTCAAGGATCTTGATACCGATGATGAGAAGCGCGATGCCGAGATGATGAAATGGCTGGGTGGTGATGCCGAAAAAGGATCGTTCAAACTCGACAAATCATGGGCCGACGAAAAGGGCGTTGAGCACGGCATCGGCACTCTGACAATTCATGGTGTTTCCAAGACCGTTTCATTTCCCTACACTGCCAAGAAAGATGGTGAGTGGGTGACCATCGATGGCAAGGTGTCGATGGACTATCGCAATTTTGATTTGCCAATCATTCGCGCGATGGCGGTGATGACGGTCGATCCGCAGTTGGTCGTTCGTTTTCATGTGGTGGGAAAAATCAACTGAGTTTCAGAACAAGCAAATTCATAGAAATACCTGATCAATGACTCCCGAGGCATGGTGGCACAGGCGGTTGGAATGGGCGAAATCGGTGATGGCCGAGCGCTTTGCCAACGGGTTTGGATCGATCGCTAAGATCGAGCCGCATTTGGCCGAAGGCTTGATGCATGTGCTGTCGCGCCCCGGTTCGTTGGTGCGTGCGGTCACGGCTTATCTGATCGCGCTTGAGATGGGGGTGATTGATGAGGCGGCGAAGGCAATTGGTTGTGGCATTGAGTATCTGCATACGGCATCGCTGATTTTTGATGATTTGCCGGCCATGGACGATGCTCGGATGCGGCGTGGTGCAGCTTGCTTGCATGTCGTGCAGGGTGAAACTGTCGCAATTCTTACGGCATTGGCTCTGGTGAACCGCGGCTATGCGATGCTATGGCAAGGAATCTCACATGCGCAATCCGGTCAACGTATGCAGCAGGCAGGTGACTTGGTTGATGCTTGCCTTGGCGTGCACGGCGTGATCGGCGGTCAGGCGATGGATTTGAGAGGTGCCGGCAATGCCTCGTCGGTGGCCGATGTCACGGAGGTTGCAGCACGCAAGACGGGCGATTTGTTGCGCCTGACGCTGGTGCTGCCGGCTTTGGTGGGCAATGGTACCGATCGCGAGATTCAATTGCTCAACCGCATCGGTTTGATGAGGGGCTTGGCGTATCAGGCGGCGGATGATTTGAAGGACGTGCTGGGTGCTGAAGAGGAAACCGGCAAGACGGCGTCGCGCGACCAGACCATGGGTCGACCAAATCTGATTATGGCTGAAGGTTTTCAGGCGACGCTACGCCGCTTCAGCCGCCTCAGGCGTATTGGCGATCGCATGCAATCGGCCTTGCCAGGTTCGCGTGAGCGTTGGGGTATGCTTGCTCCGCTGCGCGTGACGCTGCCCGTGCGCACCGATCTGGTCGGATCGCCGGTGATCATGAATGCGGTCTGATGGGCCATAGACACGGATGACTGCATGAGTCTTTGGCGAATGATTTTTACCAACCTGCGCCGCCACCGCGTGCGCACGCTGATTGGCATGGCCGGCATCGCATTGGGTGTCGCGACGATGTTGAGCGTGGTGGGTCTGCTTGGTGGTGCGGTAAAGATGTTTGAGCGCATTTTGCGCAATGACTCCGAATTGCTTGTGTTTGAGAAAAATGTTTCGGATTTGTTCTTCAGCAATGTGCCGGTGGAGTTGGCGCAAAAACTTCGCGAGCAATCATTCGTAAAGGCCGCACGGCCGGTGTTGTTTGCGATCATTGCCGCGCCAGAGCGACCGGTGGTGACGTGTTTCGGGATTCTCGCCGAGGATCCGCGGCTTGATGGTGCGGAGTGGATTGGTGGCGTTGCTGGAAATTTCCGTGACGATGCGCGCGGGGTGGTACTGGGTGAACGTGCGGCAGATTTCCTCAATGCCAAGGTCGGTGGCACGGTGACTTTGGGTCAGGAGGACTGGCCGGTGGTTGGAGTGGTTCGCATGGAAAACGGATTTGAAAATGGCGGCGTGTTCATGCCGCTCGCCGAATGCCAACGGGCTTTTCACAAGGATGGTGTTTGCTCGGTGTTAACGGTGGCTTTGGCTGATGGCGCGAAAACTTCCGAAGTGAAGGATTGGGTCAATGCCAACTGTCCGCGCATGACGGCTTTGGAGAATGAAGAATTCAGTCGCAGTTATTCGCAGTTTCGCATCATGAAAACCACCGCGTGGGTGGTTGGTGGCTGTGCGTTTTTGTTGGGCGGCCTAAGCGTTACCAACACGATGATCCTCTCGGTTTTCGGTCGCATTCGTGAGCTCGCGATTGCAAGAGTTTGCGGATTTTCGCGAGGTCAGGTGGCGTGGATGATTTTTGGTGAGTCGATTTTGATTTCACTCATGGGCATCGCTGCCGGATGGTTGTTGAGTTCGGCGGGCTTGCAGGTGCTGCGCGAGGTTCCGCAACTTCAGGGGTACATCGAACCGACGGTCGGCTGGGTCGAGCTCGCGGGTGCGGCGGCGCTGGCAATGATCACGGCGTTCGCGGGAACACTTTATCCGGCATGGGTCGCCGCGCGACTTGATCCGGCCAGAGCATTGAGATTCGAATGAAAACCGATGATCCAAAAGCGGTGCCGCATGTGATCGTGCGTGATGCGTGGAAGAGCTTCGACCGCGGCAGGATCGAGGTGCTGCGTGGCATCAGCATCGAAATCGCACACGGCGAAGTGGTGGCCTTGCTGGGTGCTTCGGGCTGTGGCAAGTCGACTTTGCTCAATGTGATTTCCGGACTCGAGCCAGTCGAAAGCGGTGAGGTGCTGGTGGATGGTCGCGTGGTCGGCGACGAGTCGTCGCGCATCGGTCTGCTGCGGCATCACATCGGTTATGTGTTCCAGCTGCATCACCTGATGCCCGATCTGACGCTGCGCGAAAATTGCCTCGTGCCGGTGGTTGCCGCGCGCGGTGATCGCAAGGCAGGCATTATGCGTCTCAACGAACTCGCTATTGCGACAGGCATCGATCACCGCCTTGGCCAGCGCGTGCGCGAGTTGTCCGGTGGTGAGCGTCAGCGCGGTGCCTTGGTTCGTGCATTGATGAATGATCCGCGGCTTTTGCTTTGTGACGAACCAACCGGCGCGCTCGATGAAAGCAATCGCGAGAAAGTTTTCAGTCTTCTGCTCGATCTAGCGCGCGCGGGTGGCAGGACGCTGATCATTGCGACGCACGATCCTGCAATCGCGGAGCGCTGCGACCGGATGATCCGCATTCGTGACGGCAAGATTGCCGAGGAGGGCGTGGGTTCATGAGCAAGTGCGGCGATGATCCGGTGCGTGATGCCTGTGGTCATGCGCTGGCATGGTTGGCCGTGGCAAATGGCGTGGGTTTGTGGCTGGCCTTGATGCTCTGGTTTCCGGCGCTTAATCACAGCGAGTGGACTTATGGCCGCTGGGTGCCGGTGCATTTGAACCTGCAACTCTATGGATGGACCTCGCTGCCCTTGATCGCGTGGTTGTTCCGATTGTACAAAGCTGATGCCGAGTCAATACGCCCATGGGCCAGCGCCGCGTTGTGGGCATGGTCGGCGGCCTTGATAGTTGGCGCGCTTTCATGGATCTCGGGCATGACCTCGGGAAAAATTTTTCTCGATTGGAGCGGTGACGCCTTGGCCTCGTTTCTCATCGCGCAGGTGATCTTGTGGCTCGTGCTAGTGGCGGCGTGGAAAAGGAATCAATCGACATGGGATGACAAATGGCGCATGGGATTGCTGGTGGCGCTGATGTCATTGGGGATGGTGCCTGTTTCGTTGTGGTTTGCATCGTCACCTGCGGTGTATCCACCGGTCGATCGCAGCACGGGTGGCCCGACGGGTGCGAGCTTGTTGGGATCGTCGTTGATCGTGGTGGGCTTGATGCTGGCGATGCCGCGCGTCGCGCGCTTGGTGGGTCATGGCATCAGGGGCTCATGGCTGTGGATTTACTTTGGAATTTCGTGGTTGGCATTTTTCATTTTCGAACACATCGGTGGCACGCATCGCGATGTGTGCCAATTGATATCGATGGCGATGCTGTTGCCATGGATGTGGATCATTCCGCGCGATTGGTCGGGCTATGATTGGCCTGCATCATCAAAAAGTTGGCGGCATGCGATGATCGCATGGTGGGGCCTGCTCGTGCTGAGCGGATGGCTGATGTATCAGCCGGGCGTGCTCGATCGCGTAAAATTCACGCAGGCCTTGGTCGGCCACTCGCATCTCGCGATGGCGGGCTTCACCTCGTCGTTTTGCATGTTGTTGATGGGCCTGCTTACCGGGTCCTGCGTTGGTTCGCGGTGGTCAGTGCTGATTTGGAACATGGCCGTGCTTGGTATGGTGATCGCACTGAAAATATCCGGCTGGCTCGAAGGTGATGGATGGTTATGGATGCTTGAAGCGCCGCTTTGGCGTGAGATTGGGTGGGTTGTTCGTGCGGGCTGTGGATTGGTAATGTGGCTGATATCCGTGAAGTGGTGGCTCGATTGGAATCAAAGATCATGAACAAGAGAAATTGGGACATCGTGTGGAGTGCAGGGGTCGGGCTGATGGATCTTTGCACCGGCTTGGTTTTGATCTTTGCGCCGGGTCTGGTTTTTTCCGTCTTTGGCATGCGAGTTGATGAAGCGGCGACAGATTTTGTGAATTGGGTGGGCGCATTCGTCTTTGCGGTTGGCTTGAGTTATGCCTGGGCTTTGTCACGCGAATCGCTGCCAGTGGTGTGGAAAATCACGGGTCTGGTGAGGTCGGTGATCGCCATGTTTCTCATCGGCAAGGTGCTTGCTGGATCGATGCCTGCAAATTGGTTGGGTGTTGCCGTATGCGATGGCTTTGTGGCCTGGGTGCAGTTTGTGGTTTTGTGGCGGCGAAGGATGGGAGGTAGTTCATGACGATGCTTTCCATGCGTGCGGTGTTGGTGATTGCGGGGGTCTATGGATTTTTCCTGATCTTTGCGCAGTTCGCTTTTGTGGAATTGATGCGAAGTGCCGGTGTATCCAGCACGACAGAGAAAGTGGTGCTTGGCATCATGGCGCTTTCAGGAATTGCCGCGGGGTTTCTTGCAGCCAAGCGCGGACCCAGTGTGCGGTCACTGCGCATCGCATTGATGGTCGCGGCGATGGTCGCGGCAACGAGCCCTTTCGCGCGATCGGTGCCCGCAGGTTTTTGGATTTCGGCGCTGTTCACCGGCGGTGCGTTGGGGGTGATCACAGTCAACCTCGCCGCCATGCTTCGACGCTGGTGCGGGCTGATGAGCGTGGGCGTTGGCGTTGGGCTTGGATATGCAATTTGCAATTTGCCGCCGGTCTTCATGTCGGGCGCCGTGCATCAATCGTTTTTCGCAGCGGGCTTTGCCATGATCGCATGCCTTGCGGTGCCGTGTGATGGAGAAGCAGCAGCGGACGAGTGGTTGTCGCCGAGTTACGGGAGGCTGCCATTAATCGCGGCTTTGTTGGGTCTCACCGCTCTCGTGTGGCTCGACTCGGCGGCATTTTTCATCATTCAGCATACGCATGATTTGAAAGAATCGACATGGGGTGAGGCTTTGTTGTGGCGCAACGCTGCGGTGCATCTCGGTGGGGCGATACTCGCCGGATGGTGGATGAAAAAATCTTTCGGCCGCGGGCTCATGCTTTGCTCTTGGGCTTTGCTGGCGCTCGCGGCTTTGCTGGTGAATTCGTCTGATGGTCGCAGCGTCGCGGGTTGGCTTTATCCGCTCGGCGTGTCGTTGTATTCGGCGATGCTGGTGGCGGTGCCGGGTTGGTTTTCTGACGCGAAAGACGCGCGTGCGGCGGCGTGGCGTGCGGCGTGGATTTTTTCGGTCGCCGGATGGTTTGGTTCGGCCAATGGAATCGCGATGGCCGGTGAATTGCAGCGGGTGCCGGTCATGTTCATCATCATCGCCGGCATTTGCGTGTGGCTTGCCACAGGTTTTTCCAAAGCACTGCGTTGGCGCGACTGGCTCATGGTCGCGTTGGTGGTCTTGCCGGCGTTGATTACAGGTCGTGCCAAAAATGCTTCGGCAAAAATTGCGCCGACACCGATCGAGCGTGGTCGTGCGGTGTATGTGGCGGAAGGATGCATCAACTGCCACTCGCAGTATGTGCGTCCGATCGTGCTCGATGAGGCAACATGGGGAAGCGCCGGCAAGCTCCAGCAAGTGCTCGCAGGCAAGCCGGTACTGATCGGCAATCGTCGCCAAGGGCCTGACCTTCAGCATGTGGGACTGCGTCGTTCGGAGGCGTGGTTGAAAATCCATTTCATCGAACCCCGAACTCTCGTACCTGATAGCGTGATGCCTTCCTACGCGCATCTTTTCAATGATCAACGCGGCGATGATCTGGTGGATTATCTCAAATCGCTCGGCGCGGATCGCGCTTTTGAAATCATTGGCGAGCGCGAAAAATGGCAGCCTTCGATGAGTGCGAAACAGGCGGATGCCAAACATCTTTTTGCAAACCATTGTGCCGCGTGCCACGGTTGCGATGCACGAGGCGGTGGCAAGCTCGCCAGTCGTTTGATCCGACCGCCCACAAATCTTGTCGATGGTCCCTATCTCTGGACTGCTGGTGAAGGAAAAGACGCATGGCAACGCATCGCACGAACGATCAAGTTTGGTCTTCCCGGAACCGACATGCCGGGCCATGAGGTCTTTGACGATGCGATGATCCGTGCGCTGACCGATGAGCTGATGTCGTGGCGCGTGAAGTGATTTCCGCGCGCTGATCTTTCAATATCGCGGAATTTCCCACGATTGGCCGATGTGGCCTGCAATGAATTTTTCTGCAGCGATGTTTCTTGCTTCGAGCGCGGCGCTCAAGCGTAGCGGTGGTTCGCCTATTGGTTCGTCGGTGAGCTTGAAGGTGCCCCAGTGCATCGCGACGGCTTTGCGGCATCCGCTTTCGACAAAGGCCTCGACGGCTTCTTCGGGATTCATGTGCATCGCTTGCATGATGCCGCGGGGAGCGTACGCACCGATAGGGATCATGCCGAAATCGATCGGCCCGTGACGCACTTCAATTTCATGAAAGGCGGGGCAATAGCCTGTGTCACCCGCATGCCAGAGTTTGCAGCCGGCATCTTGGATCAACCATCCGCACCAGTGGCCGAGGTCACGATCCCATAGGCTTCGTGCGGTAAAATGCTGCGCTGGTGTGGCAGTGATTGTGATCTCATCGTTGATCGCGTGTTCGCCGTGCCAGGGGATCTCGATGACATTGCGAAAGCCCTTTTTCGCAAGCCAACGCGCATGACCCTGCGGCGTGATCAAGCGCATCTCTGTGCCGAGTTGCCTCAGCGTTTGGATATCGAGATGATCGTAATGCGAATGAGTGAGCAGCACGGCATCGATTTTTGGAAGGTCTGTCACGCGGCAGGGTGCCGCTGTTTTGCGACGAAGCTGGGGCAGGGGAAGGGGAGCGCAGTAATCAGCAAATACGGGATCGATCAGCAGCGAGATGGTCCGCGATTGCACGAGGAACGAAGAATGCCCAAGCCATGTCGCACGCCATGATCCATCGATCGGCGGCTGCAGGCTTGAAGCATCAAGTCTGAGGCATTGCGGCAAAGACATGGCCTCGGGCCCAGGCGCCTTCCGCCACTTCAACAAAGAGCCGAGCTTCCAGCGAAGAATGTCGGTAACCCCATGACCCTGATGGTCCCATGGGTTTGTGAACTTGCCGTTTTTACCAGTCATTCGCCGATGCAAGTTCTTCCAAAAGTTGCACTAGATCGAATGAAAAAATATTGAAAATGATGCACTGACAAAGTCAGCCATTTGCTGACGAGTTACTTGTTTTTACAACAAATGCCTAGGTACCTTCATTCCACCTTCCCTAGGGTAAATTCTCCTTAATGGAGAGATAAATATTGGATCAAAAATAAAGTGGCGGAGGGGGTGGGATTCGAACCCACGGGACCTTGCGGCCCTCCGGTTTTCAAGACCGG